>NZ_JAVBNS010000284.1:0-4287 GCF_031551385.1 Anaerosporobacter sp. | reverse complement strand
CCCTTGGCTGATTTATAACAGAAGAGACAAAAGAAATAAAAGAAACAAAGTCAGTATTATCTCTAACAATACCTCTGACAGTCCTCCCAGAATTTACTTTCTGTTGACAGATACTTAGATATTATAGAGAAGAGCAGTATCTGTCTCAGAAGTAGGTTATTATAAATTTAACAATAGATATACCTTAGCAGTTACAGGATAAGGCTTATCAGACAAAAGATCTAGTTTAGGGTTATTAATAAATATCTCTTTTTCATATGCACACCTCTTTCTTTGGTTTTTGGTAACTCTGTTTTAATACAAAAGCTCCATAATCTACCATGTTGTATCCTTATGATAAACCTTAATAAGAGAATTTGTCAAATATCAATTTAACTATTCAGCTTTATTTCTACATCTTAGATATCTTTTGAAAACCAATCTTTATAGACTACCAAAAATCAAAGGACTATAAAAGGACTATTTATTATCATATGCCAAAATTGCATCATAATAAATAGCCCTTTATCTTATATCATATAATCTACAACTGCAAATTCCCTTCCATACCTTCAAAGACAATTGTCTTATGGATACCATTTTTCAGAACAATAGTAACAGGCCCATATCCGCCATGTTTTTCCTTATCGGTATAAACCACCTCCGAAATAGGGAATAATTCATCTTCTGTAAAGTCTTCACGAGATTCCTTTGTAATGACCTGTGAAATCAGAATAAATTGTTCATATCCGTATTGTTTATGACGTGCAGTTTTTCCATATACAATAATAGATTTCTCTGAATCAGGATTTGTGTTTGTGCTATGAATGAAATCAATGTCATCCCAACCATCATAGATTGTCATGGCAAGCTGTTTTTCACGTCCCGTATAATCATGACCTTTTAGAATAATGGCTTTTGCATTTTTATTTTCCCTGCGAATAATTTCTGTCCCGTTATCGGGGAAACCATAAGCACCTAGAGTGAGAGTAATTGGGCTACGGTAAAGTCGCAATTTATCAGCACGTAAGATACCATATTCAACAGGAAAATCTGCTAGATTGAGTGCTTGCATCCAAGTAGTTTCTCTAGTGAGATCATAATTGAAAAATTGTCTGCGGTAAAGCACATCATCATGTTTACCATTCCATAGTGTAACATTACATTTTTCTATATTATCTGTAGTAGTGTCTTTTAAAACATATTGCATAGATTCTATTTCTTTACAAGGTGCAGACTCCCATGGATACTTTGTATTATAGCATAGTTTAGAATAGTTCCACATACCATGCTCATCTCCAAGGTTCTTTAAAATCTTACCAGTACGAAGAATGGTTTCGCCGTTTGCATTGTGGTTTGTAAAGCAAAGAGCAGGGCCGTCTAGTACCGTCTCTTTTACTTCCTTTTCATCTAACGTTTCCCAGCTACCGTTGTTTTCTTTCTCTGTCCAGAATGGGTTATCTGCTGGAAGATGAAGACATAGGAATGCCTTACCAAGCCAGAACACGGACTCTGCACAGGAATATCCTTGAACAAGTGGTGTAAATTGTCCGTAAAATCCCATTGTAGGAATTCCATTGTAGAGAAAATCTTCTCTAGTCATAAACTGTAGAAGAGAGCCAGAGGCAATTCTTCTGGATAATCCAGCATTTGCAGTAGGATTTTTTAGCATCAAATTCCCATCAAATGAACTAGTAGCAGCATTGCGGTACACATTACTGCGCCCCCACATATTTGTAAATCCATCTCTATCAAAGAAATCGCCATAGCTTTCCATTAGCTTGTTCGAATTTTGCTCAAACATAGCAGCAATATAAGGCTCGTGCTCATATCCATACCATTCATTCCAAATAGGTGCATACACATTGAATGCCCAACAAGAATAGTAATCAAAGGATTGTCCATCTCGATACCATCCGTCTCCAGCATAGAAGTTTAAAATTGCTTGTGCATGTTCTAACATTACATCTTTATCAATATCATAGCCTTCCTTATGTAGGAATGCCATATTTAACATATTAAACAGACGCCAGTTTTGAGGTACTGTATTTGTGTGAGCGAAACTTAATAAAAAGTTTGCTATCATATCTTTTTCATCTTTTGTATACGTGTCCCAGATTTCCTCTTTACAGTTTTCAAGACATATTACTAGAGCACAAGTTTCTACTGTCTGTTGAAAAGCACGAAATGGGTCATACGTGTCAGTAAGTTCCTGCAAATCATCGTAACAACCTACATAGTTTGGGTGTCCTTTTGTGCAAGAATAAAGAATCTGCTTATGATAGTAATCTCTTATAGAATATCCACAAATCTCCATAGTTGGCTCAATATGAATCAATGGAGCCGCAATAAAAAGCGTTCTTGTAAGCCCTTCAAATATCTGTGCCATTTCTTCTAGTTTTCGTTGATTTCCCACAGCATTTTTATGAGGATAGGTAACCTCAGTTTCTTTTCGTGGCATAACCACAGGGTCTTCTATTGATTTAATATGAGTAAATACGCCAGTTAATAGATATTTTCCTGCCTCTACCCAACTTTCTCTTGTAAGTCCAGTGTAAGGGCTTAGATTATAATCTAAAGTTTTTGGTTCGAATACCATTTTAGGTGCCTACTTTCTGTGTTTTAGAATAACTTACGAATCGCTCTATTCGAGCTTCTTTCTCATGTTTTGCGGGTCCCAAAGTCATGATTTTTCATGCAAGCATGAAACTCATGACCTTTTGACCCTGGTCTCATAATATTACCAAATAAATAATTCTTCTCCTGTTAATTTAAATATTGCCTCTATAAAGTAATAGTCACCATAAATAATAGAAAATTCATGTTTATCATCATGGAAAGCTGCAGTACATTTTTCAAGTAGATTATCTATAGTTTCATCTTGGTTAAATCTTTGCTCAGCCAAAGTACGTAAAAGTTTCATAGCTGCATTATGATAAGTCTGTTTTAATTCGCCTTCTACGAATTTCTCTAATTCCAGAAGACCACAAGCGGCAATTGCTGCAGAAGTAGAGTCTTCTAATGTGCAATCTGTTGGTTGACAGAAGTCTACAGGGATAAGTCCACTTTCAGGAATATGTGCAATATAATAATCTGCCACTTTTTTTGCAGTTTCCAGATATTCTGGTTTCTTTGTATGAAGATAGGAGAGTGTAAAACCATATACTGCCCATGATTGTCCTCTAGTCCAAGTTGAGCCTTCTGCATACCCTTGACCACCATAAGTCTTTACAAACTCACCAGTAGATGGATTAAACTCTACGATATGATTAACCGAACCGTCCTCACGAACAAAATATTTCGCTGCCATATCTGCGTGAGCCTTTGCAATATGATTAAATCGTGGATCATTGATTTCATTAGAAGCCCAATATAGTAGTGGAAGATTCATCATACAGTCAATAATTGCCCAACCAGCATTGTTTCCATCGCCACAATCATTCCATGCACGAATGAAAGAACCCGCGAGATTAAACCGTCCTGCAAGATTGTTTGCTGCTAGTAAACCTCTGTTTTTAGAAGCTTCATCTTTTGTAAGACGATAGTGTGCCACAGAAGTAGGAAGCCATTTAAATCCGTTATCATGGTCAAGCCCACCAGTATTCATAAGATTAAAATCTAATTTGCGCTCATTTTCTAGAGCGATATCCTTATATAACTCTAACTTTGTAGCATGATAAAGCTGCCACATCATACCACCCCAGAAACCATTTGTCCACCAACAGACATTCTTCTCTGTCCAGTCATCAAACCGTCCATTTTCTGTTGTGTAAGGTATGATTCCTTGGCTACGGGAAGCTACTTTCTCCATTTTGGATTTTATTTTTTCTGAAATCTCTTTTGCCCATATTGTATCGTTCATGTTTTATATCCATGCATATCACAAATATACTTGCGATACTGCCTAAATAAATACAGGTGAAAGAAGCCTTTGGCCGCATGGTTTCTCCTTTATTTTTTTCTTTCACCATTCCCCCATATAATTAAGTAATTGTAACTATTCACTATAGCCTTCCGTTACAATTATTTTAAATAAATTATAGCAAAATAGGATAGGATATTACAATGATATAAGTGGCTACGACATATCATATTCTGCTATAATATTAATTTTTAGAAACGATACCAAAGTGGATTTGAGATAAGTCTTTATAAAAACACATTCTTTGGATTGTACTATAATTATAAGAAAAAAAGAGTGATTTTTTTTGGAAGAGACATATCCAAAAACAATTCACTATTTTCTGATTAACGAATGGTACCGTACACCTTATTCTTCTATACAAATTTCTTCTTCAATTTCCTCTT
>NZ_JAVBNS010000044.1:0-14763 GCF_031551385.1 Anaerosporobacter sp. | reverse complement strand
TCATCGACTATTTCATATGTATTATTCATATTTGTCGTAATACATATAGGCAAATTGCCAATTATCTTGTAAGAAATACCCTGCTCCAATTAATATTGTGTTCCAAATGGTGATGCCGATAAAGGAAGATAGGATATAGACAGAATAACTTTGTTTCATTGTACCACTGATGAATGCGATATAGGTTC
Organism: Anaerosporobacter sp.; assembly: GCF_031551385.1. Lineage (GTDB taxonomy): Bacteria > Bacillota > Clostridia > Lachnospirales > Lachnospiraceae > Anaerosporobacter. The sequence goes on along the minus strand of NZ_JAVBNS010000044.1, from coordinate 14,575 downwards.
GGCATAGGGGAATCACTCTTGCGAAGCAGACAGCAGAAGCCCCATATTTATCAAATGTTTTATAGGAAGAATCAATGCCCTTTTGGGATTTTGGAAATTTCTTTGTTAGATAATTTAGCATAGTAGAACCGCCACAATATCCAATCAAATAGCAGATTGTAGTACCGATAAGCCCTGCAATTACGCTAGCAGTTAAAATGACAAAGAAATGAATGTTTTGAGAACTTGCAATCGCTCCAGAGAATGGAAGTACAATTTCGCTAGAAACAGGAAAGCAAGCGTATTCAAGCATGATAATTAGGAACATGGCGATTAATCCATATTCAGATATTAAGTTGGTGAAGAATTCCATGAGGTACTCCGTGAGCTCTTTTTGAAAGTATATTATTGTTAATGAATAAAAATGCTTACTATAATGAAATATTTTCATATTAGTTAAGAGCTTGTATATGCTTATGTATAGCGAATAGGTAGTCTAAAAGGGACAAGTACATCATAAAATATTAGAACGACGATGCCGATTACATTCATCGTCCAGTGGTTTGTAATAATATTGTTACAGTATTGACACAAATATACCACAAAACACTTGTAAATTTATACATGAATTGTTATAAGTGGAAGAACTATTCGATTATGAGTAGTTATAATGGAATCATGATACTTGGAGGTTGAAATGAAAGAACTTATACTAAGAATGCAAAAGAGAAGTAAGTATTTGCTGATGTTATCCGCTATTTTACTGACGCTATTTGGCATCAGAACAGTGAAGACAATGGATGCTGCGACGAATTATCCATATATGATTAAGGTTAATAAGCAACAGAATTGTGTTACAGTTTACGGTAAGGATAGCAAAGGGAAATACACAGTACCAGTGAAAGCAATGGTCTGTTCTACAGGTACAGCAACACCACTGGGAACATACCGTACACCAGTAAGATATCGTTGGAAGATACTACTAGACGATGTATGGGGACAATATTGCACAAGAATTACAGGTGGAATTTTATTTCATTCAGTTTGGTATTATAAGCAAGACCCAGCAACGCTATCAGCAACACAATATAATAAACTTGGAACAATGTGTTCACATGGCTGTATTCGTTTAAGTGTTGCAGATGCTAAATGGATCTATGATAATTGCCCGATTGGAACAACTGTTACTATATATAATAGTAAAGATCCTGGCCCTCTTGGTAAGCCAGTTGCGATTAAATTGCCAGCGAATACAGGTTGGGATCCAACGGATATCTATTACAAGAATAATCCATTCAACAACAAGAAACCAACAATAAGTGGAGCGAAGGATACGACAGTTAAATATGGCAGTACAGTTAATCTATTAAAAGGCGTTACAGCAAAGAATACAACAGGATTTAGTATTACAGCACGTATTGTGGTTTCTGGTAAAGTGAATACGAAAAAGGCTGGTAAGTATAAAATTACATATTCTGTTACAGACGAGATAGGAAGAACGGCTAAAAAGACAGTTACCTATACGGTTGTAGGTGGAAAAGAGACGGTAAAAGAACCAACGAAAGAGCCAGAAGTAGTAGAGGTAGGAACACCTAAGATTTCAGGTGTAACAGATCGAGTAGTTGATGGTGATACAGAGATTACAAAAGAACTTGCTCTTGAAGGTGTTACAGCAACAATTGGTGGTAAGAGTGTTGGTAATGAGACGATCAACGTAACGATTAAAAACAACAAAGATAATACGTATACAGTAACGTATGAATTAGTTGCATCAAAAGAAAAAACAGCTAAAGTAACAGCTACGATTACAGTGGATAAAGAAGCACCAGTTATTGAGGGAGCAGTTAGCAAAGACATCTCTTGGGACATTGTAGTTGACCGTGAGTTTGCGTTAGCTGGTATAACGATTTCTGATAATCTTAGTAAGATGACTGTCGATGACATTAGAGTAATTATAAAAGAAAAAGAAGATTGTTATATTGTAACTTATATGGCGGAGGACGCTGTAGGGAATAAAACATCGACAATTGTAACGTTTGCTAGGAAAGACTATCTTCGTTTTGAAGGCATTACGGATTATACAGTAAGAAAAGGTGCTGTAATTAATGAAGAGGTAGTGTTAGAAGGCGTAACGGCATATTATAATGCAAACGATATTACAGATACAATCAGTGTCTCGATTGAACATATCTATGATGTGAATCATGAAACGATAGGATATAAGGTTGTCTATGTGATAAGCGATAAGGCAAATAACGATTTACGAGTTACTTCTACCATAATGATTGATGGAGAAAACTAAGAGTTACTTCGCAAAACAGAGAGTGTATAATGCCTCTCTGTTTTGCGTTAAAATCTAATATATTTATTAAATGTGAAAAAATGAGTTGAAAAAAGGCTATAATCTAGGTATACTTTTGATGATAGCCTTATTGATTTGTGTTATATGTCAGTGAAGCTACTATTTATGTTAGGATATGTTCCTAACAGTATATACGTTAGAATGTCAGCAGTACAGTAGTTATGAATAATAGGTACGAGCTTGACTAGGAGGTTAGATGTACAAGTTAATAAAGAGAGATGGCATGGCGAAACGTGGAGAATTTCAAACCGTGCATGGAACAATCCAGACTCCTGTATTTATGAATGTTGGAACTTGCGCAGCAATTAAAGGTGCAGTATCGACAGAAGATTTACAAGGGTTAAAGACACAAGTAGAATTATCCAATACGTATCACTTACATGTTCGTCCAGGAGATAAAGTTGTTAAACAACTTGGAGGGCTTCATAAGTTTATGGTTTGGGATAAACCAATCCTAACAGATTCAGGTGGATTCCAAGTATTTTCATTAGCAAAATTACGAAAAATAAAAGAAGAAGGCGTGTACTTTAATTCTCATATTGATGGTCGTAAGATTTTTATGGGACCAGAGGAAAGTATGCAAATTCAATCAAATTTAGCTTCAACAATAGCGATGGCATTTGATGAATGTCCACCTCATCCAGCAACAAGAGAATACATGCAGAATTCTGTTGACCGTACAACAAGATGGTTAGAACGTTGTAAGAATGAGATGGCAAGATTGAATTCGCTAGAGGATACAATTAATAAGAATCAGATGTTATTTGGAATAAATCAAGGTGGTACATTCGAAGATATCCGTATTGAACATGCAAAACGTATCTCAGAGATGGATCTTGATGGATATGCGCTTGGCGGATTAGCTGTTGGGGAATCTCATTCAGAGATGTATCGCATTATAGAAGAGACAGTGCCTTATCTGCCAGTTGAGAAACCTACATATCTTATGGGTGTAGGTACTCCTGCGAATATTTTAGAGGCAGTTGATCGAGGTGTTGATTTCTTTGACTGTGTATATCCAACAAGAAATGGTAGACATGGTCATGCCTATACGAATTTAGGTAAGATTAATCTGCTTAATGCAAGATTTGAGTTAGATACAAGACCAATTCAAGAAGGATGTCAGTGTCCAGCATGTCAAAAATATAGTCGTGCCTATATAAGACATCTTTTAAAAGCAAAAGAAATGTTAGGGCTTCGATTGGTTGTAATGCATAATTTGTATTTCTATAATACAATGATGGAAGAGATTCGTGAAGCAATTGAACAGGAAAGATACAAAGAGTATAAGAAAGCTAAATTAGCTGGATTTGAAGCAAATGGAGAAGACTAAAATCTCTTGGCAAATGCAATAGAGATTGAAGATATGTATAGGAGGAAGAATTATGAATTTAGCAGTATTAAATACGGCAGCAGCAACAACGGAAGGAACAAGTGGAAGTGGAACATTTGGTATGTTAGGTATGCTTCTTTATGTTGCATTTTTTGCAGTAGTAATCTATTTTCTTGCAGTTAGACCACAGAAAAAACAACAAAAATCACATGCAGCAATGTTAACAACCGTAGCAAATGGTGATAGCGTTTTAACTTCAAGTGGTTTCTATGGTGTTGTTATTGACGTTATGGAGGATGTTGTAATTCTTGAATTTGGTAACAACAAAAATTGTAGAATTCCAATGCAAAAATCTGCAATCGTAGAGATTGAAAAGCAAGAAGAGAACTAAGAGTAATTAAAAGAGTAACTAAGATAAGGAATTGTTAGACATGATAATGATATATGTCTGGCAATTCCTTTTTTCTTTGTTATAGACAAAATCTCAATTGGAAGGTAATATAATAGGGAGAGAAAAGTGTGGAGGTAACTATGAAAAAACCAGTTTTAGTAATTATGGCTGCCGGTATGGGTAGTAGATATGGTGGATTAAAGCAAATGGATCCTATTGATAACGAAGGACATAAAATTATAGATTTCTCAATATATGATGCGAAAAGAGCTGGATTTGAGAAAGTCGTTTTCGTAATTAAGAAGGAACTAGAAAATGATTTTAGAGAATTAGTAGGTAATCCAATAGCAAAACATATGGAAGTGGAATATGTATTCCAAAGTTTAGAGGATATTCCAGAGGGCTTCACTGTTCCGGAAAAACGCGTAAAACCTTGGGGAACAGGTCAAGCAGTACTTAGCTGTTATGATGTAGTAGATGGCCCATTTGCAGTAATCAATGCAGATGACTATTATGGGGCAAGTGCATTTCAGATGATATATGATTTCTTAGCAGAAGCAAAAGACGATTCCTACTACCGTTATACAATGGTTGGATACCGCTTAAAGAATACAGTTACAGATAATGGATATGTATCAAGAGGTGTATGTGATACAGATGAAAACGAGATGTTACAAGGTATCGTGGAACGTACAAGAATTGAGAAACATGAGAATGGGATTACATATTCGGAAGATGATGGTGACACATGGGTTGCCCTTCCAGACGAAACAATTGTATCAATGAATATGTGGGGCTTTACAGTAAGCATATTAGAAGAATTAAAGAAACGTTTTGCATTGTTCCTAAATGAAGAGGTTAGAAACAACCCAGAGAAGGCAGAATACTTCTTACCAAGTGTGGTAGACCGTTTATTAGCAGCGAAAAAGGCAACTGTTAAAGTGTTAAATTCGGAAGATAAATGGTATGGTGTGACATACAAAGAAGATAAAGAAGGCGTTGTGAATGCAATTGCCAGCATGAAAGAAAGTGGTTTGTATCCAGAAAAACTTTGGGCATAGTGCAAAGGACGCATTCTTCATAGATTGTTTGTGCTACTGAAATGGTATGATAGGAAGAGCGAAAAAACGCAAGGTCAGTATTAAAACTGACTTTGCGTTTTTTTGAATTCTTTCATCTTCTCCAATAACTCATAAGGAATCTTTAGATTACCTCTACCTTTTCCAATTGCGATATCTGGTTTATTCGCACCATGGAAGTCAGAACCACCAGTTAATAAGAGATTATTAAGACGTGCTAATCGTCGCATATCACTTTCATCATAGCCAGTATTCGAAGTATAGATAGCTTCAATGCCAGCAAGTCCATAGGAAGCTAATTCTTTTACCAATTCCGATAACTCATTAGCAGATAAACGATAAAGCAAAGGGTGAGCAAGAACGGGAATACCGCCAGCTTGTAATATCAATTCAATCGTATCCTTAGGAGAGATAAATTGGCGAGCCACATAGTAAGGGCCATTCGTAGCAAGGTATTTATCAAAAGCATCTTTTCGAGTCTTCGTGAATCCATTTTCCGTAAGATACTTAGCAAAATGTGCTCTTGTAATAACCGCATCAGGCTCTGATTCCTGCAATGCCTCTAGCGTAATAGGGATTCCAGCCTGATTTAAATTGTGAATCATCTTAATATTACGCTCCTCCCGCTCATTAACAGCCTGTTCCAGCGTCTTAACTAAAGTCTCATTCGTATCATCAATATAGAGTCCAAGGATATGAAGGTCTTTCCCATTGTAAGCAGAAGAAATCTCAACCCCTGGAACAATCTCGATTTCATAACCATTGTCAGCATGTTTCTTAGCTGCTTCTCTAGCCTCTGGTAAACCAAGTACTGTATCGTGATCAGTTAAAGCGAACGCAGCAAGTCCACTGCGAACCGCTTCATCAACAACCTCGGTTGGTGTAAACGTTCCGTCAGAGATATTAGAGTGTACGTGTAAGTCAATATATTTCATAAAAGTGCTCCTTTTGTTTGGGTATTTCAATTTAGAAATTGGGTATTAAAATGTAAAAAATAACAATTATAAATAAACGTTAAGTTGATTTTTATTCAATACCTCACAAGTACTTGTGTATCAACAACCTAACCATGCAAAACTTCATTACCTTCCCTTGCGTATTCGCTGGTGGTCTCTAACTAAAAAACGATAGCGAAACCAATATAGTACTTCTTAGTGTGTATACCAACACCCTAGGAAGGCTCGGCAAGGACGCCGAGCCAGCCTGAGCTGAGGCAGGATGCCGAATCGAGGGCGTTTCCGCATTACTCCAACATCCCTCCATACACACTTAGAAGTACTTAGTGGTGTAGCGTGTTTTGTGTTAGAGAGCACCAGCGAATACGCCTCGAAAAAGTCCCAAAGTTTTGCATTCCACAAACTATAGCATACAAGAATAATTGGAATAATACAAGCCTAGAAGCAATATATATGGGGTATACATAGTAATTGGAGGACAACGGCATGAATAAGGTCGCAGAAAAAAAGACACTCCCAATCCATATTGCAAAGGCGTTGATTTTTGCGTACATTGTTACAGCTATTATTTTGCTTCTGCTGTCATTTATTCTATATAAAGCGCAGATTCCAAGTGGAGTAGTTAGCGTTGGCGTGATACTGGCATACATACTTTCTACGTTTGTAGGTGGATTTTTTATTGGGAAAAAGGTGGAAGCAAGAAAATTCCTTTGGGGGATTGCTGTTGGGGCAATTTATTTTTTGATTGTAATTATTATCTCAATCATTATGAATAAAGCTGCCTTTGGTTCAGCAGGCAGTATCGTAACAGTTCTTGGAATGTGCTTGTTAGGTGGGATGTTAGGAGGAATGATAAGTTAGGAAGTTGGCAATTCTATTTTTGACAAGCATTATAAGTTATGATATAATATACCAATGTTAAAAGATGCAAAGGAGGTTACGGAATGAAACGTATCAAGACTTTAAACACTAGAAACTTAAAAGATTCTATGAAAAAAGGCGGTTGTGGTGAATGTCAAACTTCATGTCAATCAGCTTGTAAGACTTCATGTACTGTAGGAAACCAAAGTTGTGAGAATAATAATTAATCTGATGATACAAGGGTAAAATTAAGACCCGCAAAACATGAGAAAGTAGCTCGAATAGAGCGGATTTCGAATGTTTTAGGATTGCTAAGCATAAAAATGCGTAGCAATCCGTGTATCAGTTGGAGGTAAATAAGCAGCGGCGTTAGTCGCTGCTTATTAAATGTAAAGAAGTTAATTTTTCGCCAAAGTTTTGTGCGAAAACTGAAAGGGGTACCAAAGTGATTCATCAATATAAAAATAATGGCTATAACATCGTATTAGATGTGAATAGCGGAATGATTCATGTCGTAGACGAGTTGGTTTATGATATTATTGAATTATTTGAGAATACTGATACTGATACAATTATTTCAACAATGATGGAAAAGTATTCAAAACCAGAACATGCTTCAAAATTAGAAGCTCCAATCGATATTAATGATGTAGTGGAAGCAATCGAGGAAATTGAAGAGTTAAAGAAACAAGGAGCTCTTTTCTCAGAAGATATTTACGAAGAATACATCACAGATTTCAAGAAACGCCAAACAGTAGTGAAAGCATTATGTCTTCATATTGCACATGACTGTAACCTTGCATGTAAGTATTGTTTTGCAGAAGAGGGAGAATACAAAGGTCATAGAGAGCTTATGAGCTATGAAGTTGGTAAGAAGGCACTTGATTTCTTAATCGAGAAATCTGGAAGCAGAAGAAACCTAGAAGTGGATTTCTTCGGTGGTGAGCCACTTATGAACTGGCAAGTAGTAAAAGATTTAGTAGCATATGGACGTGAACAAGAGAAGATTTATAATAAGAATTTTCGATTTACATTAACAACAAATGGCGTATTATTGAATGATGATATTATAGAATTTGCGAACAAAGAGATGGCTAATGTTGTATTAAGTATTGATGGACGTAAAGAAATACATGATTATATGAGACCATCAAGAAATAACAAGGGAAGTTATGACTTAATTGTGCCAAAGTTTGAGAAAGTTGCCGAGACACGTAATCAAACGGACTATTATGTTAGAGGAACATTTACAAGAAATAATCTTGATTTTTCAAAGGATGTACTTCATCTAGCAGATTTAGGATTTAAACAGATTTCGGTAGAGCCAGTTGTATCACTTCCAGAAGAACCTTATTCACTTCGCGAGGAAGATATACCAAAAATCTGTGAAGAGTATGATGCGTTAGCAAAAGAAATGATAAGACGTAAGAAGGAAGGCAAAGGATTTAACTTCTTCCATTTTATGATAGATTTAACTGGTGGTCCATGTGTTGCAAAGCGTTTGTCTGGTTGTGGTTCAGGAACAGAGTATCTTGCAGTAACACCATGGGGAGATTTGTATCCGTGTCATCAATTTGTTGGTGAAGATGAATTCTTACTTGGCAATGTATTCGAAGGGATTAAGAATACAGCATGTTGTGATGAGTTCAAACTTTGTAATGTATATGCAAAGGATAAATGTAGAGATTGTTTTGCTAGATTCTACTGCAGTGGCGGTTGTGCGGCAAATTCATATAAATTCCATGGTAAAATCGATGATGCTTACGATATCGGATGTGAGTTACAAAGAAAACGTGTGGAATGTGCAATTATGATAAAAGCGGCTGAAGCGGAATAAAAAACAGGCAATAACAATAGATGTAGGAAAGGAGTATGTAGAATTATTATGAAGGACAAGAAGAAAGGTGTCTTGCACCTACTAATCATATTGTTGGCAATTGCAGCGTTATCGGTTGTTACATTAGTAGGGCTTGGCAAAGAACACAAAGGTAGTGCAAAAAACATTCGTTTGGGTCTTGATTTAGCAGGTGGTGTAAGTATTACTTACGAAACTGTGAAAGAGAACCCAACAAAGACAGAAATGGAAGACACAAGATATAAGATGCAAAAACGTGTTGAGAACTACAGCACAGAAGCAATGGTATATCAAGAAGGTAGTAACCGTGTAAACATTGATATTCCTGGTGTGCAGGATGCAAACAAAGTACTTGAAGAGTTAGGTAAAGCAGGTGCAATTTCATTTGTAGATCCAGAAGGAAATGAAGTAATCAATGGAACACATATTAAGACAGCACAAGAGGGAACAACACAAGAAAATGGAATAACAAAATATGTTGTTAACCTTACTTTGAATACAAAAGGTGCGAAACTTTTTGGAGAAGCAACAGCAAAATACATTGGACAATCAATTTCGATTGTATATGATGGAAAAGTTATCTCTGCACCAACTGTACAAGTAGCAATTACGAATGGGGAAGCACAAATTTCACAAAGCACATATGAGGAAGCTAGAAACCTTGCTTCTACAATCCGTATCGGTGCACTTCCACTTGAATTAAAAGAGGTTCGTTCTAACGTAGTTGGCGCTAATCTAGGTGCAGAAGCATTTGATACAAGCTTAATTGCAGCTATTATTGGTTTTATTATCGTAATTTTATTCATGATTATTATGTACCGTATACCAGGTGTTGCAGCAAGTATTGCATTATGTCTATATGTTGTAGCTGTTCTTGTAGTTTTGAATGGCGCAAATGTAACATTAACATTGCCAGGTATTGCAGGTATTATCTTGTCAATTGGTATGGCAGTTGATGCGAATGTAATCATATTCACAAGAATTAAAGAGGAACTTGCAACTGGTAAGACAGTTCGTTCAGCAATTAATATTGGATTCCACAAAGCGTTATCCGCAATTATTGATGGTAATGTTACAACATTAATTGCAGCAGCAGTATTATGGTTCAAAGGTTCTGGTACAGTAAAAGGTTTCGCACAAACATTAGCAATTGGTATCGTAATTTCTATGTTTACTGCACTAACCGTTACAAGATTTGTATTAACAGCATTATATAACTTAGGATTTGATAAAGAAAAATACTATGGTGTTCAAAAAGAAGTTAAAGTGTTTGCATTTACGAAAAACATTAAAAAATTCGTTGCAATCTCAGGCGTATTAATTGTATTCGGTTTTGCTATGTTAGGTGTTAATAAAGCTTCTATTGGAAACATCCTTAATTATGGACTTGATTTCAAGGGAGGAACTTCTACGCAAGTTACATTCCCAGAGTCAGTTCCAGCGAATACGGAACTTGAAGAATTCGTTGGTAATTTAATTGGCGAAGCAGAAGTTGGCGTTTCACCAGTAGTAGGAGAGAATGCAGTAGTTATTAAAACAAGAGAATTAACTCTTGATGAAAGAAAGAGTGTAACAGCAGCATTTGTAGAAACATACAAAGCAGATGAATCTACAATTACAATGGAGAGTATCTCTGCAACAGTAAGTGGTGAGATGAAAACAGACGCCGTTGTGTCTGTAATTATTGCAACAATTTGTATGTTGATTTATATTTGGTTCCGTTTCAAGGATATCAAGTTTGCATCAAGTGCGATTATAGCGTTAATTCATGATGTTCTTGTTGTATTAATGGTGTATGCGGTTTCAAGAATTTCAGTTGGTAATACATTTATTGCATGTATGCTTACAATCGTTGGTTATTCAATCAATGCAACCATTGTTATATTTGACCGTATTCGTGAGAACAAGGCTTCTATGAAGAAAGCAGACGATATTGAAGATATCGTTAATCAAAGTATTAGTCAAACAATAAGCAGAAGTATCAATACTTCATTGACAACATTTATTATGGTATTTGTATTGTTTGTTCTAGGTGTTGATTCTGTTCGTGAATTTACATTACCATTAATGGCTGGTATTGTTTGTGGAGCATATTCATCAATTTGTGTTACAGGTACATTATGGTATGTTATGAAAACAAAGCTAGGTAAGAAAAAGACAGCGTAGAATCTTCCCATACGAATTAATTATATAAGGTAATCAAAGAAGTTATGGAAGCAGGAAAGTACTAGAAATAGGACTTCATTAATTTACCTCGCTAAAATCGTGAAAAATGTTGTATTTCCTAAGTTTAGCGAGGTTTTCTTATTGAAAAAGAGGTAAGAATTAAGAAGTGGTTATAATTGAAAAATGCAAGAAAAAGGCGCATTCGGACTGGTTAAATGCAAAAAGTTATAATGCAACTGAGCTTGACAAAAACAATGGGAATTGTTACAATTTGTTTCAATAAGGACAACAGTAGTAGGGAGGAGTATTATCCATGAGAAGAATGGTATTATCTATCTTAGTAGACAATACAGCAGGTGTACTTAGCCGTGTAGCTGGTTTATTCAGTAGAAGAGGATATAACATAGATAGTTTATCGGTTGGTGAAACACAAGACCCTGCATATTCGCGAATGACAGTAGCTGTGTCAGGTGATAATCAAATTCTCGAACAGATTGAGAAACAATTGAATAAATTGGAAGATGTAAAAGAAGTTAGAGAATTAAAAGATGGCGAATCTGTATGTCGTGAACTAATCTTAGTGAAAGTTCAAGCAAGTGAGATGGAGCGACAAGCTGTTATTGCTGTAGCTGATATCTTTAGAGCTAAAATCGTTGATGTTTCAAAAGAATCATTAATGATTGAATTAACAGGTAACCAAGCTAAATTAGATGCATTTATTAGCTTGTTAGAAGGATATACAATTAAAGAATTAGTACGAACTGGGCTTACTGGATTGGAAAGAGGTTCTGGTGATATCTCAGATTACCTGGATTAGGAAAAGCTTTTGCGGGTAGCAAAGCGTAGGTTTATTAATGAACATTTGAAGCAATTATTGCTTCATGTATGTTATACAATATTTTTTTCAGGAGGAAAAAGAAATGGCAAAGATTTATTATCAACAAGATTGTAACTTATCATTATTAGAAGGAAAAACAATAGCTGTTATCGGTTATGGTAGCCAAGGCCATGCACATGCATTAAATGCTAAAGAATCAGGTGCAAACGTAATTATCGGTCTTTATGAAGGAAGTAAATCATGGGCTAAAGCAGAAGCAGCAGATTTTGAAGTATATACAGCAGCAGAAGCAGCAAAAAAAGCAGATATGATTATGATTCTTATCAACGATGAGAAACAAGCTCAAATGTACAACGAATCAATCGCTCCAAACCTTGAAGCTGGTAACACTTTAATGTTCGCTCACGGTTTTGCAATTCATTTTGGACAAATCGTTGCACCTAAAGATGTTAACGTTATCATGATCGCTCCTAAAGGACCTGGACATACAGTAAGAGGACAATACCAAGAAGGTAAAGGCGTTCCTTGTCTTATCGCTGTACATCAAGATGCAACAGGTAGCGCACATGATTTAGGTCTTGCATATGCACTTGCTATCGGTGGAGCTAGAGCTGGTGTTCTTGAAACTACATTCCGTCAAGAAACAGAAACTGACTTATTCGGTGAACAAGCAGTTCTTTGCGGTGGTGTTTCAGCACTTATGAAATGTGGTTATGAAGTATTAGTAGAAGCTGGTTATGAACCAGAAAGTGCTTACTTCGAATGTATCCATGAAATGAAATTAATCGTTGACTTAATCAACCAAAGTGGTTTCGCTGGAATGAGATATTCAATCTCTAACACAGCAGAATATGGTGATTACATCACTGGACCAAAAATCATTACAGAAGATACTAAGAATGCAATGAGACAAGTATTAAAAGATATCCAAACAGGTGTATTTGCACGTAACTGGTTATTAGAAAACCAAATCGGATGTACAAATTTCAATGCAACAAGAAGAATGGAAGCAGAACATCCAGTAGAAAAAGTTGGTGCAGAACTTCGTAGATTAATGAGTTGGACAAGCGAAAGCAAATTAATTGATAACTAAGATGTAACTATATAGAAAGGGGCAGGAACTAGTCGATAAAGATTGGGTTTCTGCCCTTATTTTTACGGTAATGTTGTGGTGGTTGTTTTAAGAAAGATGGGTATATAGGAATGAGTGTAAATTTGGAGTATTATAAAATCTTTTATCATATTGCAAAATGCGGAGGAATAACAGCAGCAGCAGAGCAATTATGTATATCTCAGCCAGCGGTTAGCCAAGCAATTAAACAGTTAGAGAGAAGTCTTGGGAGTGATTTGTTTGTTCGTACTGCAAAAGGTGCGAAATTGACGATTGAAGGGGAGTCTCTCTTTTCTTATGTTCAAAAGGGATATGAAACGATATTAACTGGTGAAGAGCAATTTAAAAAGATGATGGATTTGGAAACGGGAGAGATTCGTATAGGGGCGAGTGATATGACGTTACAGTTCTGTTTACTGCCTTATCTGGAGCGCTTTCATGAAATGTACCCGAATATTAAAGTTACTGTTACAAATGCGCCAACTCCAGAGACAATTTCGTATCTGAAAGAAGGTAGAATTGACTTTGGATGTGTAAGTTCGCCATTTGTCTCTAAAGCAGATTTCAAAGTTACACAGATTCAACAGATTGAAGATATCTTCGTAGCAGGGAATAAATTTTGGATGTATAAGAATCGAATGATGCATTATCAAGAGTTAGAAGACCTACCAATTATTTGTCTTGAACATAATACAAGCACGAGAAAATATATGGACGAGTTTTTGTCTAGAAACCGTGTAGTACTTAATCCGGAATTTGAATTAGCGACAAGCGATATTATTGTACAGTTTGCAATTCGTAATTTGGGTATCGGATGTGTTGTGAGTGATTTTGCAAAGAAATATCTAGAAACAGGGGAGCTGTTTCAATTACATTTTGATAAACCAGTACCAAAGCGTAATATTTGTATTATATCAAGTAAGAAAAATTCTATATCAGGAGCGTCCAGAAAACTATTAGAAATGTTAGAAGAATGCTAAGGCAAAGATGCCAATTTGAATGTTATGTTCAAATTGGCATCTTTGTTTTGCATACTAGTATAAAATTGTTGAGGGCATAAGGTTACTGTGAACATTTTGTGTGAACAGTAACGACATAAGTGAAAATTATGTATCATATAAGGAATATTGACTTTACTTATGGCTGACGTGTGGTATAATAATTAAGTGTTATTTGAAAAATGTTAAAAAAGACCAAAGTGCATGCTTTCTGTGATTTGTGTGCATACTCGTAACTTGAAGGAGATAATCCTGAACAGTTACATTTACAATAAAGAAGATTTTAGGAGGATTCAGATATGGTTAAAGCAATCGTCGGAGCTAACTGGGGAGATGAAGGAAAAGGTAAGATTACAGATATGTTAGGACAAGAGTCTGACATAATTGTACGTTTTCAAGGTGGTAGTAATGCAGGTCATACAATTATCAATAATTATGGGAAATTTGCACTTCATTTATTACCTTCAGGAGTATTCTACAACCATACTACAAGTGTTATTGGTAATGGTGTAGCATTAAATATTCCATATCTATTCAAAGAAATTCAAGGCATTGTTGAAAGAGGAGTACCGCAGCCAAAGATTTTAGTTTCTGATCGTGCTCAAATTCTTATGCCTTATCATATATTATTTGACCAATATGAAGA
>NZ_JAVBNS010000168.1:0-3534 GCF_031551385.1 Anaerosporobacter sp. | reverse complement strand
ACCTCTTGAAACTCTTCCGTATAATTCGTACAATATATAACATATTCACCATTAAAGAAAGTGGATGAGAACTGTTTTAAGATAAGTTCACATTCATTTGCATCCATGTCGTCATTCACCAACATTTGTTTTAGCTGTTGATAACCCATATTTTGCATCGTGCTCTTTTCTTTCTGTGTCCTAACTAATTCATTCTCTAGTTTAACAAGCACTTCCGCTAGCTGTGCACGCTCAACCGGCTTAAGAAGATAATCTTTTATACCACTTCGAAGAAGCTCAACTGCATAAGAGAAATCATCAAATCCACTTATTACTATAGTAAGTGGTATATGCTCACACGTTTGCATCTCCTTTACTAACGTAATTCCATCCATCTTAGGCATTCTAATATCTGTAATTACCACATTAATTTCTTGACTACGAATAATTTCTAGCGCTTCTAAACCATTCTTACACTCCATAATCATAGAAATTGGTACTCCAGAGCGCAATGCCATAGATTTTATTCCTTGCCTTATTATTTTCTCGTCTTCAACAATTAATAAAGTATTCATATAACGTTACCCTCTCCCTATTTGATAATTTTAACGCTCTTGTTCCAAAGACACAATCTGATTCAGTGGTATCTTCATTGAAACTTTTGTATAGCAACCAAACCTCGATGATACTTGAATTCCGTATTCTTTTCCAAAATGAATTTGGATACGATCTTGTACATTTTTAAGTCCAATTCCACTACCAGAGCCTCCATTTACTTCAATACCATCTTCAATCTTTTCCCTTAGACTTTCTACTTGTTGTACTGTCATGCCACGCCCTTGATCCGTTATCTCAATAATAAAGTTATCCGCTAAAACAATACCTTTTATATAAATATTCGTATCTTCCGCAATATCCTCAATGCCATGGCAAATCGCATTCTCCACAATCGGTTGCAATGACATCTTAGGAATCTCTTGATCCCATAGCATCTCAGGTATATTAAGCGATAGATAGATTTCGTAATCAAATCTTAGATTCATTAATGCAACATATTTTTGTATATATTCAACCTCTTGCCTCACCGTTACATTTCTTGCAAGTCCTTTCATACTATAGCGTAGCATAATTCCAAGAGCCG
Source organism: Anaerosporobacter sp. (assembly GCF_031551385.1). Classification (GTDB taxonomy): domain Bacteria; phylum Bacillota; class Clostridia; order Lachnospirales; family Lachnospiraceae; genus Anaerosporobacter. Next base: position 2,414 of record NZ_JAVBNS010000168.1, on the reverse strand, counting down.
TTACTGCATCTGCAATATCGTACTTCTCTTCTATCTCCGCCATCATCTTAACGGACTCCAATACATTGTAGATAAAATGTGCATTAATTTGATTCTGTAACGCTCGAATCTCGGAGTTCTTCACCAAAATCTCTCGGTCTAAATTATCCTTCATCAGTACTTTAATTCGTTCTAACATGATTCCTATCTGATCCGCTAATTCCCCTAATTCATCTGCGCCACAATCTGGCACTACTACATCAAGGTTTCCTTCCTGCACTTCTTGCAACGTGCCAAACAGTAGATAGAAACGTCTTACCATTGTTTTTACAACGAGTTGAATTACGCTAATTAATATAAGCATAATAACTACCATAATCACGGCATACAGCCAATTTAGTTTAACAAGACCACCATTCAACTTATCCAAGGAAATCACTTCAATATAAGTACCATCTAATTCAGGAATATGTTTCGTTGTAATAATCATGTTTTCCCCATGAATCTTCACTTTATCACTAAACTCCTTATCTGTACTCATCGCTTCTGACATGATGTCTTCCACTAAGGGATTCCACCTGCTTTCTTCACTATCATTGTAGTAGCGTTTCCCATCTTGTTCAACAAAGCAGGACCATATCGCATCTCTACTATCAAACAACTCTGGAAAAACATCTTCCATCTTTACAGCAACTTCAATATAACCTAGATTTCCATATGTATAATTCGGAATTCTTGTTGTAAGTGCCATAATATGCTTTGTTGGATTCGCTGACAATTGGAATAAATCATCTGTATAATTGAATAACCAAGATGATTGTATACTATTATCTACCATTATCTGTGTATTCTTCATTCTATCTGTTTTAAATAATATAGGAATCATCTCTAACATATCATCATCATCTACATATACACGAATCTGATATAGATAGGGATTACTATTAACTAGACGCTCTAGATTAACAATTTCATCTCTTCTAAATCGAATCATATCATTAATAAAAATCTCTTCTCCTGAGTGAATTTGCTGCAAAAAAGTTAGCAATGCACCATTATTCAGAAACGCCTGCGTTGACATATTACATAATTCCACTGTTTTTTGCACATTTGCATGAATTTGATTCGCCGAGGCTTTCACCAAATATATCTTATCATTCTTTTCTTTTTCTTCCAGATTCATAACGATAACTATGAATAGAATTAATATTGGTATAAACGCAAAACAAAAAACGGTCAATGAAATTTTCTGCGTTATCTTTAACTTGTTCGTCCAACAATTTTTAATTCTACTCATAGTTTATCACTCTTCTCTTTTTGTTTTATTTTACTACCTACATTCTATCATACCAAATACAAGTATCCAATTCTTTTTGACTATTTAATTACAAAAACAGACACTGTATTCTCAAGATTATGTGCTGCATCATTGAGCGCTTCTGCTACATGACTCAGATTCTTAACCGAAGTCACCTGACTTTCTATAACATGGCTCAGTTCTTCTGTCGCCACTGAGGTTTCTTCTGTTGTTGAAGAGATACTTTCAACAGCTGTTAATGTATCCTCTTTGCTCTTTTGAATCGTATCAATTCCACTTGTTATTACATCCAGATTTGATGTAAGCCGCCCAACATGTTTTCCAATTCCTTGGAACACAGCTACTGTTCTACCTAATGTTTCTCCTTGTTTCTCAACAATAACATCTGCTTGCATAACAGTGTCTACTGTGTCTTGCGTCTGTCCGGCAATCTCCTCTATAATTACTTCAATTTCAGTCGCAGCATTCTTAGATTGTCCTGCTAATTTACCGATTTCTTCTGCTACAACTTTAAATCCTCTTCCTGCGTCTCCTGCTCTTGCTGCTTCAATCGAAGCATTTAGAGATAACAGATTCGTAAGATCCGACAACTCATTGATTTTTTGTAAGATGTCATTGATGTCTGCTGTTTTTGTATTCAAAGCCTGCACATTCTTAATAACCTTCTTTGTTATCGTTGCTGTATCACTTGCACACTTTGATAATTCATCTACAATTACGATACCTTCATCTACTTGCTCTTTCGTTCCATTCACAACTTGACTGATTTCATTCGCATTATCTGCAACCTTTTCAATCTGTTCCGAAAGAATTGTCATCTGATTCACGCAATTCCATGCATCTTCTGCCTGTTGCCCTACTGCACGTTCTATCTCAGTTACATTCTTAGCGATATGTTCGGATTTCTCTAATAGATTCTCTGTATCAGTTGTTACCGTCGTTGCATTCTTTAAAACATGTTCACTTGTCTGCGTCATCTCTACAATCAGATTCTTCATTCCTGTCGCCATGTTCTTGATTCCTCTAGAAAGTAACTGGAATTCATCTTTTCTTCTAAGTGTTACTGTTGTCGTAAGATTTCCTTCCTCCAGACGCTTTAATCCGCCATTCACTTTAT
>NZ_JAVBNS010000053.1:0-15470 GCF_031551385.1 Anaerosporobacter sp. | reverse complement strand
TAGTTATTATAAATGTAATTTTGGCAGCGTTTGCAGTGATTGGTTGTATTGCAGTAGACGCCATGCGAGATGAGATTGAAAGGCAAGATGATAAGTTAAAAAAAGATGTGTCAAATATGAGAGCATTGCAATCTATGTCTGCAACCTTGGTTGGTCAATGCTCAGATGCAGAGATTAAGAAAATTGTTGAACGTGTGGCTGATGAATTCAGATTTAGTGATCCAGTGTCATCAGATCAAACGAGAGACATTGAAATGGAACTACAGAATCAGATGAATGAAATTCAGCAGGCAATAATTAATGGAGATTTCGCTTCAGTGAAGAGTTTATGTGGTGAAATTTTGATTAGTTTGGCTAAACGCAATAGTATTTGTGCCATGAATAAATAAGAAAAACTAAGGAGAGAAGCAATGGCGATTTTAAAATGTAAAATGTGTGGAGGAGATCTTGAGGTTTCAGAGAGCATGACTGTTGCTGAGTGCGAATATTGTGGAACAAAACAGACAGTTCCCATTGTTGATGATGAAAAGAAAATTAAACTATTTGAACGAGCAAATAAATTACGTTCAAATTGTGAATTTGATAAAGCAGCAAGTGTCTATGAAAATATTGTTACAGATTATTCGGAGGAAGCAGAAGGATACTGGGGACTTATTCTCTGCAGATATGGTATTGAGTATGTAGATGACCCTATGTCTGGTAAAAAGATTCCAACATGTCATAGATCTTCTTTTGATAGTATTATGGATGATGAAGATTTTGAACTCGTTATGGAAAATTCTGATGTTGTATCAAGAGCTATTTACCGTGAAGAAGCAAAATATATAGAAGATATTCGTAAAGGTATTATTGAGGTGTCTGGAAAAGAAGAGCCATATGATATTTTTATTTGTTATAAAGAAACAGATGAAAATGCTGAGAGAACATTGGATAGTGTTTTGGCACAGGATGTATATGATGAATTAACATGTAAGGGATATAGAACTTTTTTTTCAAGAATTACTCTAGAGGATAAACTAGGTATTGAATATGAACCATATATTTTTGCAGCATTGAATTCAGCAAAAATTATGTTGGCATTCGGTACATCTTATGATTTCTATAATGCAGTTTGGGTAAAAAATGAGTGGAGCCGTTACTTAAAATTGATGACAAAGGATAAAAGTAAACATCTGATTCCTTGTTTTAAGAATTTAGATGCTTATGACATACCAAAAGAATTTGCAAAACTGCAAGCGCAGGATATGGGGAAAATAGGTGCAATTCAAGATTTAATGCGTGGTATTGATAAATTACTTGCACCAGAAATGAATAAAGATAAAACGGTTACCCCAGAAAGCATTATGTTTAATTCTACAGGGGCAAATGGTAACGCTTTTCTAAAAAGAGGGTTTATGGCACTTGAAGATAATGAATGGAGTAAGGCAACAGAGTTTTTTGAACAGGTGTTAAATATCAATGCTGAAGATGGACAAGCATATTTTGGGGAACTGTTAGCTGAGCAAAAATGCATTGATGTACCAAGTTTATGTAAAAAACTTTATAACATGCTTGCGGAGAGAGTTACAGAAGTCTCTTTAGAAGTTGAAGTTAAAAATAGATATACTGAGTTTGGAAGAAAGTATTTCTTCTTGCCAATATTCTCTCGACAAGAAATACAAGATATATTTTATAAAAAGTTCATATATAAATCAACTGTTTCAAGTATTGAAGATATTATTTCCGCAAATAGAGAACAGTTTATTTTGGCAAATAACAAATTATATCAGAGAGCACTTCAATATGCAGATGGAAATTTAAGAGCAGAAATTGCAAAGATGATTCAAATAGTAGAAGAGTATTTGCAGAAATTATTAGTGGATGCCAAGGAGGCAGAGCAGGCTTCAATGGGAGTTGCTTTAGCTGAGGTTAATACATATTTTGAAAAACTTGATTGTGCATTGCACGAAACAAATATTGTCGCAATGAGAAATGCAGAAAAAAATGAAGCAGATTATCAAGTAGTTTTGTCTAAATGGATGGCGGAGAGAGATTCATTGAAAAGTCGACACCTTGCATGGCAAAAGGAAATGGAAGAGTATGAAATAGCCCTGGATAACTGGAAAAATTTGCATAGGGATGTGATGGAAAAATGGGATAAAGACAAAACTAAGTATGCAGAGGATAAGAGAGAGATCGAGGCTGAGATTAGAGAGTTAGAAGATCAAAAAAGATTAGTAGATGGATTCAAAAAAAAGATTAAGAAGTTAGATGAAGAAATATATATGGTAAAAAATAAAATGATGAGACTCATTATTCCTGCAGAACCAGTTCGAGAAAACTCACCTACTAGGCCAATTGAACCAACATTGAGAGAAATGCCTATACTTACATTTGAAGATAAAGTTGTCAAGGAAGAAGTAAGGCAGGTATTTATGAAAGTCTGGGAACAATAACTTTATGAAAGAAGATTGTTTATTTGATTGTAGGGTGTAATTTGTGTATCAGATAGAGATTGAATATAATACGAAAGCCTCACAGACTGCATAATTGCTGGTGTTGTGAGGCTTTGCCTTGGAGTTGGGTACCAGATAAGTAAATGAATGTCTAGGAAGAAGTATTCTTCTTATAACGCTATAAACTCTGCCTTCCTCTTCTCAAATATCGTATAATACTCAAACCCAATACTTCTCAAAAGTTCTTCTACTTTAGCAAATTCATACCCAATATGTTCAGGTTTATGAGCATCAGAACCAATCGTAATAATTTCACCGCCAAGTTCTTTATATCGTTTTAGGATATCTGTTTGAGGATGTGGGTGACCAAGACCATATTTGTAACCAGCCGTATTGACTTCAATTCCTTTCCCTTTTTGAATTAAAGTAGTGAAGATAGCATCAATGATATCAGCATATTTAGCATAACTATAGTTCTTGTTCTGATTAGGAGCATAGCGAACAGCATAATCAATATGTCCATACACATCAAAATCGTCATATGCTTGTACATTAGCATAAATCGCTTCGAGATATTTTGTGATGCCATCTTCCTCAGTAATACCTTCCCAGTATTCTTTTTGATAAGGGTCAATGTTACCAACAAGATGGGAAGAACCAATGATGAAATCAAAGTTATTCTTCTTAGTAAGTGTATGAAATTGTTCTTTGAGATAAGGTCTTAGACCGTATTCAACACCACATAGAACTGTAATTTGGTCTGCATATTTTTCACGAAGTCTCTCAACATGTCGGGAATAAATATCAGTATTGAAGATAAAACCACCACCAAATTCAATAGGAAAATCTAAATCCATATGGTCAGTAAAACAAATCGTATGAAATCCAAGTTCAATCGAACGCTTAATCATACTTGCCATGGTTGCTTCGGAATCGTCTGAAAAACTAGTGTGCATGTGGTAATCTGATAAAATCATAGGTATTTGTCCTTTCGTAGTGTATTAATTAAGAATGGAAGTGTTAATTTATTACTAGAGTATGTTTTAAATTGTATGTTCTGTCTGTGCACTTCATTTAGTGGGGGATAGGGCGAAAACTAATTGGTTTAATCGCCCTAAGTATCAGGTCTGTAGGAAGAATATATTTATCTATATTATTTTATTTCTTCAATTCCCGTGATATCTGGTTCAATGATCAAAGAATAGTTTGTATAATATACAACAAATCCTGGTTTTCCGCCATTTGGTTTCTTAACATTTTTCTTTTCGGTATAATCAATCTCGGCTTTCGTAAGTTCCCTTGCTTTTGAGTAGTAAGCAGCTAATTTTCCTGCTTCTTCAAATGTTCTGTCTGGAAGTTCTTCTCCATTCGTTTTAACAATAACATGAGAACCAGCCATTCCTTTGGCATGAAACCACCAGTCGTTACCGATGGCGAACTTGAATGTTAATTCATCATTTTGGAAGTTGTTCTTACCAACATACATATGAAAACCGTCAGAGGAAATATAGTGGAACGGTTTACTTGTATTTTTCTGTTTTTTCGCATCTTTCTTAGATACAAATTTTCTCTTCATATAGCCGTATTCCATTAATTCTTCTTTTAATTGAATTAAATCTTCTTCCTGTAAGGCAATATCAAGAGAAGCACTAATGGATTCGAGATGTTCAAGTTCTTCTTTGGTTTCTTCTGTGAATTTTGTCAATGCTTCAAAGGTACGTTTTAATTTGCCGTATTTGTCAAAATATTTCTTCGCATTTTCAATTGGTGTAATCGTTGGATCAAGAGGAATTGTAACGTCTTCATTCGTATAATAGTTGAGAGCGGTCATTTGCTTTGCACCTTCCTCAATGTTATAACCGTAAGCAGTGATAAGTTCTCCATATACTTTGTATTTGTCACGCTTGTCCGTATCTTTTAATTGTTTCATCTGCAAATCGTATTTCTTACGAGTACGTTCTATGGCATTGGATACAATTTTTCGCAAGTCAACAGATTTCTGACGAATTCTTGTTATTGTATTTTTTTGCGCATAGTATTGTTCAAGTAATTCACTTATAGAAGAAAACTCCTTATGTTCAGATGTTTCATATGTTGTAAGAATTGTACTTGAAAATTCAGTTGGCTCACCATTCTTATAGATAATATTTGGACAAAAGTTGTTTGATTTAATTTCATCTGTGAAGCGTTCAAAGTTTTTGTATAGATGAAGCTGTTCCATCTCATTTAATGAGCTTGTTGATGCCTCGCCATCAATGGAAGCACGGTGACAGATTTCATTCGCAATTAGTGGGCTGATACCAGTAAGAGAAGTATATAGTGCCTTTGCAATAGGTAACGGTTTCGCCATAACCTTCTCAATGAAATGCTCACAATCTACCGTAAGAGGATTCCATTTATCCTGTGTCTCTGGTATGAAATAATCTCTTCCGGGAAGAACTTCACGCACAGAAGATACAAGTCCAGAGATATGTTTTATACTGTCAATAATCATGTTCTTATCATCACAGAAGATGATATTACTGTGCTTACCCATGATTTCTGTTATTAAATGCTTCGTACATACGTCACCAAGCTCGTTGAGATGTTCAATCTCGATATCGATAATACGTTCTAAGCCAGGTTGTGTAATGCTGAGAATTCTTGCACTGTTAAGATGCTTACGAAGTAACATACAAAAATTCGGTGCAGTAATAGGATTTGGTTTACTTTCTTGTGTGATATAGATTAATGGAAGACTTGCATTAGCAGATAAGAATAATTTGTATTGGCTACGATTATTCTTAATCAATAATACAAGTGCATCGTTTTCGGGTTGCGATATTTTATTGATACGACCACCAAGTAAGGTGTCGTTTAATTCTTTTATTACATTTGCAATTACGAGTCCGTCTAATGCCATTTTGAAAACTCCTTTTTGGGTTAATTAAATTATAATTATAGTGTGAAAAGGTTAATTTTATCTTTGTAAATGAATACTATATACAACCTTTTGAACCTGAAATTGTAGTATTCACTGATATTGAAAGCTCAAGCATAGTGTACCACAAACAATGGAAAAAACCAATATGAGTTGTTTCTCTTCTTAATTATTAGTTGATTTTTCAGAACTTGCATTTCGATTGCGAAATGCAAGCAAAAGTGATACGCTATATACAAGGAGGCGATGAAAAATGGCAAGAACATCAAATATATTTGCACGTGTAGAGCCTGAAATTAAAGAACAGGCGGAACAGGTGCTTGATAGTGTAGGTATTCCAATGTCAAATGCAGTGGGAATGTTTCTGCGTCAGGTTGTGCTACAACAGGGGATTCCATTTGAATTGAAGTTACCGAAAAACACACCGCTTGCATATGGCTCATTGGCCAAAGAGCAATTTGATACGGAAATTGAAAAAGGCATGGCTGATGTAAAAGAGGGCAGAGTATATTCAGCAGATGATATTGAAGCAGAAATGAAAAGAGATTATGGTGTATGAGTTGGAATGTTGCTTATTCATTAAAGGCAAGACAGGATTTAAGGGAAATTTACGAATACATTGCATTGAACTGCTTGTTCCAGAAACTGCAACAAAACAGGTACAGCGGATTATGAAAAACATTCGCACCCTTGAACAAATGCCAATGCATCATCAGTTATTTGAAGATGAACCATGGCGCAGTCAGGGAATACGATATTTCCTAGTTGATAATTATCTAGTATTTTATTTGCCAAATGAATCTGAAAATATGGTGAGCGTTGTTCGCATTATGTATGGTGGAAGAGATATTAGAAGACAATTGAAAGAAACAATATAATGAAAATCAATAAGAGCATCTATCACATCAAAATGGTAGGTGCTCTTATTGATTTTGCTATATCCATAATAAAATAGCTAGACTTGTTCTTTGGGAAGTTCTATTCAAATATCGCATTACAAAGTCTATCAATAGCTTCTTGCATAATTACAGGTGGTAAGTTTGAATAATTGATAATTAATGTGTGTAAAGTATCATTATTTTCATTATGATAATAATTTGAATGATAGTAATTCGACAGGCATGAAATTCGAATCCCTTGTTTTAATGCCTCCTCAACAATTACTTCATCAGTCTTATCCGTAGACACTTGCATTAGAAAATGTAGTCCGGAGTCCTCCTCTTTTATCGTAATACGAGAAACATTCGGATTATTTTGAATGCATTCCATAATGAAGTCACGTTGTCCACGATAATAATTTCTCATTCGATTAATATGTTTCTCAAAGTAACCTCCTTGTATAAACCTAGCAAGCGTATATTGTTCAAAATTCGATACGGTACAAGAATAAAAGCTCAATGTTTCGTAGAACTTTTTCACAAGATGATTTGGCAAAATCATATAACTGATTCGAATTGTTGATGCCAAGCTTTTTGTAAATGTATTCATATAAATTACCTTTTCCATTACATCGATGCTCTGCAAAGAAGGAATCGGTTTCCCCATTAGTCGAAATTCACTGTCATAATCATCTTCAATAATATAGCGAGTATCCGATTTGGATGCCCAGCCAAGCAGTTCATAACGCCGACTGATTGGAGTTATAATTCCAGTAGGAAAGTGATGTGATACACAAGTATGTATAATATCAATGTTGTTTGAATCTAAACCATCAATCATAATGCCATGTTCGTCAAGTGGTATGTAATGACAGGAAACTTGATTGCTTCTATAAATCTGTGCCACCTTCTGATATCCAGGGTCTTCAACTCCATAGATACGGTCATGCCCTAAAAGCTGAATTAACAAGCCATATAGATATTCTGTTCCAGCACCGACAATAATTTGTTCAGGAGAAACATCCATGTTGCGAAACTCCTTGAGATGAGTAGCAATTGCAGTTCGTAATTCCAAAATTCCGCCACAAGGGGAATTGGTCATTAATTCACGACTTTTATCAAGTATGATTTCTCGCATCAACTTAGTCCATATTGAGAAAGGAAAGTTGTCTGGATTTGTTTGATTGCTAATAAAATCAGCAAAGGGAGTCGCAGAATTATCATCTGTAGTTCGTTTGCTAAAGCTTGTTTCTATCTCAGGCTCAGCAAGGTGAGTGGATTGCGATATCTGAATAGAATGATCCAGATTTGCAATAAAATATCCTCTTTTAGGTATGGAATAGATATATCCTTCTGCAAGTAATTGTGCATACGCATTTTCAATTGTAATGGTACTTATGTTCAGATTCTTTGCGAAAGTACGTTTAGAGGGAAGCTTGTCGTCAGGGCGAAGAATGCCTTGCAATATATCGTTTTTAATACATTTATATAGATGCTCATATAAGGAATCTGACCCTATATTTGCAAAGGAATACGTCAACATAATAATAGTATTACTCCAATCTGACCATTCTGGATATATTTAAAATGGGTATTTAATTATGGTCAGATATTATTATAATGGGATTCATAAGTAAAAGCAAGTTAGGATTTGCGGAAGCATAAAGGTTGAACAAAAAATTGAAAAGGAGAAAAAATATGTCAGAGAAAAGATATGAGTTAAATAAAGAGTTAGCACAAATGTTAAAGGGTGGAGTTATTATGGATGTAACAACTCCAGAGCAAGCGAGAATTGCAGAAGCAGCAGGTGCGTGCGCAGTTATGGCACTTGAAAGAATTCCAGCGGATATTCGTGCAGCAGGTGGAGTTTCCAGAATGAGTGACCCTACGATGATTCGAGGCATACAAGAGGCAGTCTCTATTCCAGTTATGGCGAAATGTAGAATTGGACATTTTGTAGAAGCACAGATATTAGAAGCAATTGAGATTGATTACATAGATGAAAGTGAAGTATTATCCCCAGCAGATGATGTATATCATATTGATAAGACAAAATTCAAAGTTCCATTTGTTTGTGGTGCGAAAGACCTTGGAGAAGCACTTCGTAGAGTTCAAGAAGGTGCAGCCATGATTCGTACAAAGGGAGAGCCAGGAACAGGTGATATTATTCAAGCGGTACGTCATATGCGTATGATGAATCGTGAAATTGCAAGAATCACTTCTATGCGTGAGGAAGAGTTATATCAAGAAGCAAAAGAATTACAAGTACCATTTGAGTTAGTGGAGTATGTAAAGAAAAACGGAAGAATTCCAGTTGTAAATTTTGCAGCAGGTGGAGTAGCGACACCAGCAGATGCAGCGTTAATGATGCAGTTAGGTGCAGAAGGCGTTTTCGTTGGTTCAGGTATATTCAAATCAGGCAATCCACAGAAGAGAGCAGAAGCAATTGTAAAATCGGTTACGAATTACAAAGATGCTGATATGATTGCTAAATTGTCAGAGAATCTTGGGGAAGCTATGGTTGGAATCAATGAACAGGAAATCAAGCTTCTTATGGCAGAGAGAGGGATATAAGTCGTGAAAGTAGCAGTTTTAGCAGTACAAGGAGCATTTATTGAACATGAAAAACAGTTGGAGAGACTTGGTATTGAATGTATTGAACTTCGTCAGGCAGCAGATTTAGAGAAAGAATATGATGGAATTATCTTACCAGGTGGGGAAAGTACTGTTCAGGGAAAGCTATTAAAGGATTTAGGAATGTTTGATTTGCTAAAGGAACAGATTGCAAATGGTATGCCTGTTCTCGCAACTTGTGCAGGACTAATTTTACTAGCTGAAGGGATTAGTAATGATGATAGAACGTATCTACAGACATTACCAGTCGTAGTGAAACGTAATGCGTATGGCAGACAATTAGGCAGTTTTCATATCGAAGGCGAAGTGAAAGGAATTGGTGTAGTGCCAATGGAATTTATTCGTGCTCCGTATATTGAATCTGTAAAGGACGATGTGGAAGTTTTAGCAACAGAAGGGGATTCGAACCATATCGTGATGGTGCAATATAAAAATCAGTTAGCAATGGCGTTTCATCCAGAGCTATGTGAATGCACGAAGATACATGAACGATTTGTTGCATTGATGTTGGGGAAGTAGAGTGAAATGTAAATTGGGCAACTTTTATCTAAGCAGATTAACAGGTGATACTTGTGAAATGCACGGGGATTAGATTGAATAAGCCAATCAAAAAAAGGTTATCTACATGGTGGATAGCCTTTTTTGAGGTAATTAAAAGATAATATTTTTTTTGTAAAATGTGCCTGCTATTTTTGAACGCATAGCACATATATTGCTTAAACATCATAAAACTCCGCAAAGTTCTCCCTAAATTCAGGTAAATGCTGAAACAAATCATTTATTTTATTGCAAGGGTATTGTTTGCATTTATTACATCTAGTAGCATTATGTTTTTCACAGCAAGGATGCCAAGGACAATTTGAAATACAGCTTGCATAGCGGTTATTCGATGTACAGCCAAAACAATTTATCTGCATGTAGTCAACATCAATATTAAAGTTGTTCTTTAATTTTTCTGATTCTTTTTTGCGAAGTTCATCATCATCGGTAAGTGTAGCTTTTAGTGTGTCACATGTAAAACAATTTGATCCACAGCAGCCGATGAAGAAATTTCTTATCTGTCCGATATCAATTAAATCATAGACAAAATTAAAGAATAACAGTTTTGGTATATATATTAATTTCGTAGTACTTTCATATAATTCTGCCAATGTATTATGTGTTTTCGACAACTCTATAATTATCTTGCTACAATCCCAATAGTATTTGTCACTTAATTGTTTTCCTTCCAGTGTTGGTTCTAGGTTTTGCTTATCAAGATACCCCTTTTCTATTAAGGACTGATAGACATCGTAGTGTTTGCCGTATTGGTCTAAGCCTTGAAATAATCGATAAGATGGTGACATTGAAAAGGCAATTGTAAGTTCAATATCATTTAAGTCACTTATTTTAGATAATCCCTTATTATATAATTCACGATATTCAATTGGCGTCATCCCGAATTCTTTTTTAAATGCACGAGAAAAAGACTCATGACTGTTATATCCTATTTTAAGCGCGATATCAATTACATGATTTGATTCTGATAGAAGACTTGTGGCATATTTTAGTTTCTGTTGAAAGAAATATTTATTAGGTGTTTCACCAATATAAAATTTAAACAGATAGCATAAATGAGATTTTGTATAGCAAGAAACGTTACACAAATCATCAAGAGATAAATCTTCTTCAATATGCTCATTCATATATTCAATTACCTGAAAAATGTTATTTATAGAATCCATAGTAATTTCACCTCCTAATCAAATAATATATCACTAAGGTTGGTTTGTCTTGATTTAGATTATGGTATACTGATTATAGCAGTTAAATGGATGACATTATATAGAAATATGCATTAATTAATTGGATTGGAGAAAACAGTATGATAGTTCAAGTGAATGAGAAAAATGAAACATTATGGGCAGAACTATGTGTGTCTTTATGGCCAACACATACTATCGAAGAGATGCTTCAAGAGAGAAGAGATGGTCTGTTTTCTCATGAGTTTATATATTATATTGATGATGAAGCAGTTGGATTTATGAGCCTTTCAATAAGAAGTGACTATGTTGAGGGAACGGATTCATCTCCAGTTGGATATCTGGAAGGAATCTATGTAAAACCGAATTATAGAAAACAGGGTATTGCGAAAGCGCTTGTTGATTATGCAAAAAAATGGGCGAAAGAGCAAGAGTGTACAGAATTAGCTTCTGATTGCGAGTTAGATAATGAGACAAGCATATTATTTCATAAACAGCTTGGGTTTCAAGAGCAGAATCGGATTGTGTGTTTTACGATGAAGTGTGAGTAATGTATTTAGAGATAGCACAAGCGTAAATTAGTTGCAAAAGTAGATGGAAAAAAGTACTATTGGAAATGGTAAGATTTTGTATAACTTTTTCAAGATAATAAAGAGAAAGAGGTCGAACTATGGAGAATAAATTGTTTGAAGATGAAGAAATAACAGAAGATGACTTATATTTCATGTGTTATATGATTGAGCGTGTTTCGAGAGCAACTCATCAGAGGAATTGTTATACGGTGAATAAAATAGGATACGATTCGTTGGTAAGACTTATATCTAGCGCAAGTATATTACACTGCGAGAATCCGTTGAAAATAGAAGCGGAATGGATTGAGGAATTTGGATTAGAAAAGGGAGAATTTGATGTCACAAATGTAGATCCTCATTTGGTAACAGAAATTCCAACAGCTACAGCGATAGGAAAAATGTATAAGCGTTTGATAGTGCAGACGCTTACGGAGGGAGAAGATTATATTCAAGGATTAATAAGAGTCTATAATTCTCCAATTACAGAAGTACTGGATGATTATGAGGCGGCAGGTTATTATGCACCATCTTATATTATTAAGCGTGCCTATGAAGCGGGGACATTTAATGCAGTAGGATAGTAATACCTAAATTGTTGTTACAGTTCAGTTTAAACGCCATGCCAGCTCGATTTCGCTACGCGAGCTCAGTTTACTGAGCTTCATCTCGCTGCGGCTAAGCGCCGTATGGATATGCAACAACATATTCCTCCGCAAGCAAGCTTTCTACGGAATATGCCGTTGCATATCCGCATGGCTGAATAGTAACAAATTGTTACAAAAATAACAACAATAACTTGACTTCTATAACACAGTAATCTATAATTAATAAAGTGTGTCTTGAGGGATAGAGCAATATCTATCCCTTTAGTCAATGTAAAATTATCAAATCATTCTAAGACAAGATACACAGAAACTAGACAAAGAATAGAAAGTGGATACAACTCCATTTAATAATGAAGGACGTGAGTCTAATGTTAAGAAGTATGACAGGGTTTGGTAGATATGAGCTATCAAATGAAGAACGAAAAATTGTAGTAGAGATGAAGTCAGTAAATCATCGTTACTGTGATATTTCCATTAAGATGCCTAAAAAATTAGGTTTTTATGAAGCAACAATTCGAAGTTTATTAAAGAAATACATACAACGTGGAAAAGTGGATGTATTTATATCATATGAAGACTACACAGAGAATAAAGTGTGTGTAAAATACAATTCAGATATAGCGAAAGAATACATGGAACGATTAAAACAGATGCAAGAAGAGTTTAACATTATTAATGATGTTAATGTTTCTAATTTGTCTAGGTATCCAGAGGTATTAACGCTAGAAGAGCAAACAATAGATGAAACAGAGCTATGGAATATACTAGAAGAAGCAATCAGACATGCTTGCGAACAATTTGTTGAATCTCGTACAAGAGAAGGCGAGCATTTAAAGAATGACTTAAACAGTAAATTAGATAGCATGATAACATTTGTTGATGCAGTTGAGAGTCGTTCACCACAGATTGTTACAGAACATAGAGAAAAGATAACAGCTAAGGTGCAAGAACTACTAGGCGATACAAAGATTGATGAAAGCATATTAGCGACAGAAATTACAGTATTTGCAGATAAGATTTGCGTGGACGAAGAGACAGTAAGACTAAAGAGTCATATTACGAATATGAAACAGTCCTTAGAGGAAGAGAATGGAATCGGTAGAAAATTAGATTTCATTGCACAAGAGATGAATCGTGAAGCAAATACAATTCTTTCTAAGGCAAATGATTTAGAGATAACAAACATTGCAATAGATTTAAAGACGGAAATCGAGAAAGTAAGAGAACAGATACAGAATATAGAATAGAAATGAGGAATCTGTTTGAATGGATTAGTTAATATCGGTTTTGGCAATATTATTAGTAGTAAGAAAATAGTTGCAATTATCAGTCCAGATGCAGCACCAGTAAAGAGAATGGTTCAGACAGCGAAAGATAATGGTACTGCGGTTGATGCAACGTGTGGAAGAAAGACAAGAGCAGTTATTGTAACAGATAGCAACTATATTGTACTCTCAGCTTTACTACCAGAGACTATTGCAAACCGTGTAAATAGTAAAGAAGAAATGGATCAAAAGGGTGATGATGATGAATAGACAAGGAATACTGACTGTTGTTTCAGGTTTTTCGGGTGCAGGAAAAGGTACATTAATGAAAGCACTGTTAGAGAAATATGACTATGGTTTATCCATATCAGCTACGACAAGGACACCACGTACTGGTGAAGAAGATGGTCGGGAATATTTCTTTTTGACAAGAGAGCATTTTGAGAGTATGATAGAGCAAGGTGAGCTGATAGAATGGGCTGAATACGTTGGCAATTACTATGGAACACCGAAAAAATATGTTGAAGATCAATTAGCAGCAGGTAAAGATGTAATTCTAGAGATAGAAGTGCAAGGAGCATTACATGTAAGAGAATTGTTTCCAGATGCCCTGTTATTGTTCATAACACCACCAAGTGCAGAGGAATTAAAGAATCGTCTTGTAAATCGTGGTACAGAGAGCATGGATAAGATTGAAGAACGATTAAGTCGTGCTTTTGAAGAAGCGGATTGCATGCAACAATACGATTATATTGTTGTAAATGATGAATTAGATGCATGTGTGGAACAATTGAATGAAATTATTATTAATGAGCATAGTAGAACATTAAGAAATAATTCTTATATAGAAAAAATGAGTAACGAATTAAAGGCATTTAAGAAAGGAGATTTATAATATGTTGCATCCATCCTATACAGATTTAATGAACGTAGTAAACAGTGAGGTTGAACCAGGAGAAGATCCAGTAGTAAACAGTAGATATTCTATCGTTTTAGCAACTTCAAAAAGAGCAAGACAAATCATAAGTGGAAGTAAGCCATTTGTTTCTAGTAATTGTCCAAAACCACTTTCTATTGCTGTAGAAGAATTATATAAATCAAAAGTAAAAATTGTTGGTGATGAAGATACATTAGATATGTAAGAAATATTTCGCTAAGGTTGCACATTTGCGCAATGGGAAGATTCTTCATATATATGAGATTTAAATAAAGGGGTCAAAGCTTCAGTCTTTGAAAATCTAAGAGTTACAGGGAAAGAGGGGAACAGGATGAGTCAAGAAGAAAAAAGCTCAAATGATGACTTCGAAAATACACCAAATACTGTAGAGATTGACACACATGAAGACGAAGATTCCAAAAAAGGAAAACGTACAAGTATTATAAAAGAATTACTTATATATGCTGCGATATTCTTTATTGGATTATATATTATTCCTAACTATGTGTTACAAAGAACAGTTGTTGATGGTGATTCGATGCTGAATACCTTACACAGTGAAGAAAGTTTATTAATTGACAAGATTAGTTATGTTATAGGTGACCCAAAACGATTTGATATTGTAGTATTCTATCCATATGGTAAGGATGTAGAAGAGTATTATGTGAAAAGAGTAATTGGTTTACCTGGTGAAACAGTACAGATTATTGATTCGGATATCTATATTAATGGAGAGATTCTTGAAGAAAACTATGGTAAAGATCCGATTCATTATGCAGGTATTGCGAAAGAACCAATTACATTGGCAGATGATGAATATTTCCTATTAGGAGATAACCGTGAAATTAGTTACGATAGTCGTTATCAAGAAGTAGGAGCTGTACATCGTGATTATATAGAAGGAAAAGCATTCCTTCGTGTTTGGCCGTTGAATCAATTTGGATTTGTAAAGTAATTTGACAGTACTGATTAGAATTTTTGTCAAATAAAGATATAAGTAGATGTTTGAGTAAACAGCTCTTTGCTTTGTGTTTGAATGATTTGTAGAAATTATTCAAGTGCAGAGTAAAGAGCTATTTTTTACTTGCAAAGCACGAACATATGTGCTAGAATGAAATAAAAACAAAACATTTGTTCGGAGAGGCGGCGCAAGGATATGCATATACAAGAGAATTTGACCATACAACAAAAATTAGAGATATTATCAGATGCGGCTAAATATGATGTTGCATGTACTTCTAGTGGAGTGAATCGTAAAGGTGATGGAAGTAGTATGGGAAATTCTGTGGCAAGTGGTATTTGTCATACCTTTTCTGCGGATGGCAGATGCATCTCCTTATTGAAGATACTATTCACGAATGAGTGTATATTTGACTGTAAGTATTGCATTAACCGTTCTTCTAATGATGTAAGGAGAACAACATTTACACCGGAAGAAGTGTGTTCTTTAACAATGGAATTTTATCGAAGAAATTATATAGA
>NZ_JAVBNS010000175.1:0-37900 GCF_031551385.1 Anaerosporobacter sp. | reverse complement strand
AGCAAGATGTCGCAGAATTAAAAGAAGACGTCACAGTGTTAAAGCAAGATGTCACAGAATTAAAAGAAGACGTGACAGTGTTAAAGCAAGATGTCACAGAATTAAAAGAAGACGTCACAGTGTTAAAGCAAGATGTCACAGGTGTAAAACAAGATACCGAAGATTTGAAATTAGACAATACGGACATGAAATCACAGTTAAGACAAATTCATCGTGATAGTAATGCAATTCTCGATGAAGTTGAAAGAGTGCATGGCATCTTAGATAAGCACAAGGAAGATAAACAAGTGCATACGGCATAGCAAATAATCATAAATGAAGGTGTAAAGTCTATTGAATTATTTAGACTTTGCACCTTTTTAGTTGAGTTTGCATTATTGATACCCAGATGCACCAGCACGATACTGTTTCGGCGATTTTCCAATAATCTTTTTAAAAACGGTAGAGAAGTAGTAAGGCGTTTGAAACCCTAATGAAAAACTGATTTGAGATATCTTCAAATCTGACAATTCAAGGAGTTCACACGCTTTTTGTATTTTCAACCTAGTGTAGTACTCTACGGGTGGATAGCCTGTTTTTTCTTTGAATATTCTAGTGAAATGATACTTTGTAATGTTAGCAAAATCAGATAAATCATCAAGTGTTAAGGACTTATCAAGATTATCAAGCATATAGGTAATAACATTTTCAACGTCAATAATATCATTCTTATTAATAAATGTATTATTGATAGAAATTGTATTAAGATACGCCAATATATTTGATAAATAAGAAGAGGAAAGTAGTAGATTACTTTGTGAGTAACCTGTTTTTAGTATCTCAAAAATATCTTCAAACCAAGAGATTAGTTTAATATTATTTCCGATATTTTGAACAGGAGAGGCTGTTGTGAATTTAAGTAACTGGATATAATCTTCCGCTGTTTCACCACGAAAATGTGCCCAATATTTTGTCCAAGGTTCTTCACTGTCAGCTCCATAGCTATGAGGCATATTAGGTGGACAGACAAAAATATCACCAGCTTTTATCTGCCAAGTCCTAGAATCTAATGTTAACCAACCTTTACCTGAAACGCAATATATCAAAATATAGTCCTCTGTAATTCTGTTGTTTACAAAATGACCATGCGCTTTTATGTATACACCTGACCATACAAGCAGAAGTTTGCTTAGTATGCTGTTTTGCATGGATTTATCAATGATTTCTGATGGAGTGTAGAAGGAACTTTGTTTAAAATTGCAAGGATTTATGTCATTGGATATGTGATTCATATAGTAATCTCTCCTATTTCTTGAATAGCAATATCTTATATTATTTTAAGCAATAATGCAAATGTTAATTGATGATAGTGAGAGGTATAATGATGTTGGAGTTTAAAATCGGAAAGACGATAGCGAAGTAATTCAACCGAAATGCTATTTGGTGTGAGTTTAATTTAAGGAGGTTCTATGGAAAACAGTCGATTTTTCAAAAATGTAACAAACGCAAACATGATAAATATAACATCAATTAACCGTGAAACTTCCCATTCGCCGTGGGGAGCTTATGAGAGTGCAGAGCAGGCGAAAACTTGTGATAAAGAAAGCTCAAAATGGGTTCAGTGTTTAGATGGAAAATGGAAGTTTAAATTGTATCCATCAAGTGAGGCAGCAGAACAATTTTGGAAAGAGGAGTATAATCATTCTGATTGGAATGAGATTACTGTTCCTGGGAACTGGGAGTTACAAGGATATGGGGTTCCGATTTACACAAATATGTGCTATCCATGGAGTTTAGACAGCAAAGAAAAGCATAGTATTCGTCCATTTAATGATGAAAGAACAGCACCAAACGCTCCGTATATACCAAATGAAAATCCAACAGGTTGCTACTATAGAGAATTTACTATAGAAAGTGAGCAACTTGGCAGAGAGATATATATACATTTTAAAGGAGTAGAAAGTGTCTATTATCTTTGGATAAATGGAATAGAAGTGGGCTATTCTGAGGATAGTAAGCTACCAAGTGAATTCAATATAACTCCATATGTGAAGGAAGGAGTGAATACGGTTTCATTAAAGGTAATGAGATTTTCACAAGGTACTTATCTTGAAGACCAAGATTATTGGTATCTTTCAGGGATATTTCGTTCGGTATATCTTTATGCAAAACCAAAACAACGAATTATGGATTGGAAGATAGATGCAACCCCTGACCTTGTTCATTCATCAGGTACAATTCATGCTGATGTAAGCTGTAATCGATTCGATGGCTATGCCAATTATAGCGTAAAATTAGATTTGTATGATAAGGAAGGAATGTTACTGAAAAGCCAGACTTCACAGATAAATCCTTATGCAGAGTATAGAAGTTATGAAAAACCAACTGCAAATACGGCAAGAATTGTTTTCGATGTTGAGAATATAAAGTTTTGGAGCTCAGAAGAACCGAATCTTTATATTGTAGTAATAACATTGCTTTCACCAACAGGAGAAGAAGTGGATTTTGAAAGTTGTAAAGTAGGCTTTCGAGAGATAAAGATTGAACAAGGAATTATCCTGTTAAATGGTCAAAGATTAATCGTAAGAGGCGTGAACCGACATGAACATGAGGCGCATCACGGAAGAGCGGTAACAATTTCCCACATGATAGAAGAAATTAAGGCAATGAAAAAGCTAAATATCAATTCCGTAAGAACGTGTCATTACCCAGATGACCCAAGTTGGTACGAGCTTTGTGATGAATGGGGAATCCTGCTTGTATGTGAATGCAATATAGAAACGCATGGTTTAGCTGGAGGATTAACACACAATCCAATCTGGGGCACGAACTTCTTGGAAAGAGCAATTCGCATGGTGCTGACGTATAAGAATTACCCATCCATTTATTCTTGGTCGTTAGGAAATGAGAGTGGTGTTGGTGCAAATCATGCGGCAATGGCAGGCTGGGTGAGAGAATATGACCCGAAACGTTTGTGCCAATATGAAGCAGGAGAACCAGCAAAGAACATCTCCGATGTCAGAGGAAATATGTATGCAACGCAGAAAAAGATACTAAATATGCTGACAGATGCAAGTGATAATCGCCCTGTCGTATTAGTAGAGTATCTGTACCAGATTTGCAATGCTGGTGGTGGTATGGATAAATTCTATGAACTGGTTGAAAATTATAAGCAATTTCAAGGCGGTTATATATGGGATTGGACAGATAAAGCTTTGATAAATAAAACGGAGACAGGAGAAGAATACTTTGCCTATGGCGGAGACTTTGAAGACAGTTTTGTTGATGAATTCTTCCCTGGTTTTATGACGAACAATGGAATCTTGCTGCCTGATTTAACATGGAAACCAGCCGCATATGAGGTAAAACATTTTTATTGCCCAATTGTTTTTGAAGAAGAGAAATTCGATAATGCTTGGATAATAGACCCTAGTTATGGACATTTTGTTATTAAAAACAGAAATATGTTTTTAGATACAAGTAATTATAAAGTAGTTTATGCTATTAAAGAAAATGGGGTTGTGATAGACACAGGAATCTATGAACTACCTTATCTAAAAGCAGGAGAAGAAACTAGGGTATGTTTTGAGCCTGATATAACGAAAAAACCGAATGCAGAATATTATGTTGATTTTTCTATTCGCTATCTTGATGAAACATCTTTTGCAGAGGCAGATTTTGAATTGGCATGTTTTCAATTTAAGTTAAGTGGTGGAGTTTATCTGGCGGAATGTAATAACAGGGATAAGAATGGAAATAGTGAAAATGAAAAAGGCATGAATATTATTGACCAGAGTGATGCTATTGTTATTAAAAATAATACTGTTTCCATATGTTTTGACAAATCAAGTGGTATTATTAAATCGGTATGTAAAGATGGAGAAGAATATATTAAGGAAGGCCCAAAAGAATGCTTTACCAGACCATTTACAGGAATTGATTCTTGTGAAGGGGGGGGAAGGTATCCGCTTTGGAATATATTTGATACAGAGGGAACGAAAAGTAAACTGGAGAGCATAGCAGTAAATCCAATGGGAAAAGAAGTCGTTGTCGAGACAGTACGCTCAGTTGTTTTTGCAGAAAGTTGTTATGGTATTACGGTTCGAATATTATATATGATAAAAGCAAATGGCGGCATACGAGTGATTACAAGTTTTGACATGGATTCCTCCTTACCAGATTTACCAAGGGCTGGTGTGGAAATTATTATTCCAAGTGGCTATGAGAATCTGGAATACTATGGACGTGGGCCAATTGAAAACTATTGCGATAGAAAACATGCCGCAGCATTGGGCGTTTATCAAAACAATGTTGAGAACGAGCATTTCGCATTTATGCCTCCTTCTGAAAATGGAGGGCATGAGGATACTCGTTGGATTACGCTTGGGAATGAGAGTGGGAAAATAATTAAGATCTCTTCTAAGAGTACATTTCATTTTGATATCCACCACAATAGTATTTCTGATTATAAGAAAGCAAAGCATGAGCATGAATTGATTCGAAAAGAGGAAAGTTATCTTCATATTGATGTGGCTCACAGTGGTATCGGAAGTGATATGGGCTGGAGTTCTTATGTGGCAGAGGATTGTAAGGTGAAGGCACAGACGTATTTGTTTGAGTTTTTGATGGAGTTTGAATAAGGTGTAGGTAAAGTGATGGAAGAATAAATGTTATTGAAATGCAGTTGAAATTAAGATATGATAAAGTATGGCAGTCGTGATTGATGTGTATATTTTAATAATCTAATCTAGGAAGGAACATAAATATGGCACTTGAGAACAAACTAGGTATTACAGATTCAGTTGAATTGGCTAGAGCGGAAGAAAGAATTAGTAAAAAGAAAGCAGTTGAGTTATTTGAGAGTGGATATTTATATAAATTAAAGGCTGGAACCTTTGAGGCTCTTGCAGAGATTCATAGCTATCTTTTTGCTGATATCTATGAATTTGCTGGAAAAGTTAGAGTCGTTAATATGTCAAAAGGAAATTTTAGATTTGCACCAGTTATGTATTTACAGGCAGCAATAGAAAATGTTGAGAAAATGCCACAGTCTACATACGATGAAATTATTGAAAAATACGTGGAGATAAATGTTGTTCATCCGTTTAGAGAAGGAAATGGACGAAGTACAAGAATCTGGCTAGACCTTATATTAAGAAAAGAATTAAATCAGATAATTGATTGGAGCAAAGTTGATAAGGAAGATTATCTGTTAGCTATGGAGCGGAGTCCGATAAAGGATATTGAGATTAAATACCTTTTAAAAAAGGCATTGACAGACAAGGTTGATGATAGAAAAATTTATATGAAAGGTATCGATCATAGTTACTATTATGAAGGATATACTGTTTATAAAACAGAAGAATTATAAGGCACAATGGAAAGTTTTTAGTAACAAATTTATAAATCAATAAAATTGAAGTTAAAGCAGGTATGAATTTGGCGAATAAGTATAAGCCTTTCATACCTGCTTTAACTTCGTGTGGAATAGGAAGTATAAAAAAAGTGAAAAAAATATTTTTTACGGGAACATAATAGCTCATAAAGTAGTCTTATTTATGTAACAAATTTATATGACAATGATAGAACGAAATGGAGGAAAAAATGAAAACATATGAGAGAACTTGAAAATGAGGAGTTTGCTGAGTTGGTAAAAATGTATCAATCCGATATGTACTATCTGGCGCTTTCTATTTTAAGAAATCAAGCAGATGCACAAGATGCCGTAGGTAGTTCTATTTTAAAGGCATTTGAACATAAGGCGAGTCTTAGAGATGAAAGTAAATTTAAGTCTTGGATTATGAAAATCGTGGTAAATACATCGAATTCTATGCTAAGGCAAAGAAACAAGGAAGTATTAACCGAGGGGAATATACCAATAAAATAGCAGTACAGTATAAAAGAAAAGAGTGCCTTTTGGGAACAGGTCATGCAACTAGATAAAAAATTAAGAGTAATCATTATTTTATATTACTTTGAAGATTTTTCTACGAAGGAGATTGCCAAAATACTGACTATCCCTGAGGCCACTGTAAGAACACGCTTAATGAGAGCAAGAACGAAACTAAAAGCAATGATATAAAGGAGGAAAATTATATGAGCAATCTTAACGATGAAAAAATAAAGAAAATGCTTCATGAATCTCAGCCTGATTTGCCAATCGGGTATGAGCAAAAAATAAATAATATAGTAAATCATCTTGGTGAAAGAACAGATAAAAAACATTTTATTTTAAGACGAGTGATTGTAGCAAGCGCTTTTTGCCTGATTCTAAGTGCAGGTGGTGTATATGCGGCATCTAATTATGTTAGCCAAAGAATGCAGGATATGGATAATGAAGAAATTAAGAAATATAATGAAGATGTACAAAGTGCAGAAGTAAACGCAGATAATTTTAATCGAGAGTTATCGGAACAAGAGCAAGAACGAAAAAATATCTTGGCTAACGAGTATAATTCTGAAGGAAGGTTTCCGAATTCAAGTGTAATGGAAATTTCCGATTTAGAGGAAATAGATGAGAATACGTTATGTTTTCATTCTTCAACCAGTACCTTTTATTTACCAAATCGTGATTTGACAGATGAAGAGATATTAGAATTAATTGATTTTTATTATAAGAGAGATTATAGTGTTCAAATAAGTAATCAAACTGAAAAAAGCAAGTTGGAGGAAGAAACAAAAAATATATCAAGTACGTTATTAGAAAAAGCTGCAATAACGCAGAAGGAAGCTGTTTCTATTGCAACAAAGTATGTAAATGATATCTTTGGAGAAGATGTATCAAACATTTCTTATGGAATAGAAATCAGTGAGAATTTTGATCGAACAAAAACGTATTATGGTGTTTCTTTTTCTTCCGACGAAATGCAATATTCGGTAGAATTTGATGCCGAAGATGGTAAACTATTTTTAATTTCGTGTGGTTCGGATTATCATGCGGACGGTATATCAGTAAACGAAGAATTTTATATAAATCAATATCCTGAAATAAAGGAATTTTTTGGTGAAAAGATTTCAAACACTGAAAATATAAAAAACGTTTATTTAGAGTATAAAACAGAATCAAATGAATATTTATCACATGGAACTGTAAAATATTCATTTGAGATGAAGGACGGGAGTGGTTACTTTTTACTATATAGTTGTTCAAAGGAACGAATTGTACAAATTATGTGTACAGATGAATACGCACTCTTTGACAATTCATCTGATGTAGAAAAAGCAAAGGCATTGGGAATTACTCGACACCAAGTGGAATTAGAATAAAATTCTTATGGGGAGTATTGACAGTCGATGGTTTAGATATGTTATAATTAAGAGGTCTGTCTAAGAATAGACCTCTTAATTGAAAAAGAAATAAGTCAGTAAAATTATAATATTCAGAAAGGCATGGTCACTGTTATGAAAATTTCTAAAAGCATAAACTATCTCTTGAATGAAACAAAAGGTATAGAGCTGGTTATCTGTAATCATTCTACACTATCATATCCAATGCATAACCATGTTTCTGTATATACGATAGGTTTGCTAATAGAGGGAGCTATCGATATTGCAATGAATGATAACACAATGCAATATCAAGAAGGTGATACATTTGTCATTCATCCCTATGTTCCGCATAGTATACAGGCAGTCAAGGAATACTCCATGCTATGTATCTGTATCCGTAAGCAAACAATAGAAAGTGTAGAATTTCAATATCTGAAAACAAATATTATGAAAATGCTGACTCTTATTGAAAATCTTGATAAAGTGTATCAAGAGAAGATAGTAGATAAATTAAATGAAATACAAGCAATGAAAGACAAAATTAAAGATAAAGGATTGAAATCTAGGGCTACTTCTGTTAATGATGTACGAGAACAACTAGAACGATTCCCAGAGAAAAAGATTAGTATTGACGAAATGGCACAAGTAGCATTTGTAAGTAAATATCATTTTATCCGTAATTTTAAACAGGAAATAGGTTTAACCCCTCATCAATTTCAAATACAAAACCGTATCCGTAAAGCGCAAAAATTACTTCAGCAAACAGAAAAAATAACAGAAGTGGCGTTGGACACAGGATTCTGTGATCAAAGCCACTTCATTAAGCAATTTGAAAAAATAGTGAGACTAACACCATCTAAGTATAAGATGTCTTGTTGCATAACTGAATACAAATAGAATTAAAGCAAAGCAGGTATGAATTTGGCGAATAAGTATAAGCCTTCCATACCTGCTTTAACTTCGTGTGGAATAGCTTTGGGGAGTATGGAAATAACTCCTGCTTCATAGTTTAATTCAGTATTATCATTGATACAGATACCACTTCCGGCAATAACTTCATGTGTCTCAAGTTGTTCCATATGTGTGTGATTTCCGATTTTCATATTCGGAGCAATTCTTACAAGGTGATAACTGAATTGCCCACCTGATTGTTTGGCAGTTATAAGATGCTTTAGTTCAACTCCGTCAAAGGTAGCGTGTTTGGACCACGGTATGTCTGAAAAATGAATGCTATTGTTTGGTAAAAGTAGTTTGCCATCATTGTTAAATTTCTCAAAAAGATTTTTGAATTCCATGATAATATCTCCTAATGTTATATATTAGCTGTTGAGCTTAGATTTAGTTTACAAAATGTATTATTAATGCGATTGTATAAAATTGCGGTTTATATAAATATGGCATCATTACTTTAGTTGGGAGATTGTTGCAAATGGAATAGAAATAGTATTGTTACTATGATATAATGAGAATAGTTATTTTATGGAAGTAAATAGAACGATTTAATGGAGGGACTTTTTATGATACTTGAAGAATTTGATAAGAATCAATCAGCGGTATTAAATGCATTTGACATAATTAAGCCAGTCGAGGGATTTCCTAAGATTGCAGTATCTTGTTTTGCTAGATTTACATTTGATAGGCTGTTAAACGAATTAGGCGCAGTTCAAATCACTTCGATTTATACTGCTAATATGGAAAATCCTGTCTATAAAGCAAATTATCGTGGAATTGAAGTTGCATTGTTTATGTCAAGTGTTGGTGCGCCTGCTTGTGTTGGAGCAATTGAGGAGCTTTTTGCAATGGGTACTGAAAAATTAATTCTTTTTGGTACTTGCGGTGTACTAGATGCATCAATAAGTGAATGCTCTGTAATAATCCCAGATAGAGCAATGAGAGACGAGGGAACAAGTTTTCATTATGCACCTTCTTCAGATGAAATAGCTGTAAATCCAAAGTACATAGATTTATTTACAGATATTTTAGACAAACATGGGTGCAAATATCATACAGGAAAAGTATGGACAACAGATGCCGTTTATAGAGAGACACGTGATAAGGTTAACATGAGAAAAGAACAGGGATGTATCTGTGTGGATATGGAATGTTCGGCAGTTGCGGCGCTTGCACAGTTTAGGGAGAAAGAGATCTTTCACTTTTTCTATGCTGCTGATAATTTGGATGCAGAAGAGTGGGATGCAAGAAGTCTATCAAATGAAACGAATCCGTTGGAGAAGGATAAGATTGCTACACTTGCTATGGAATTGGCAGTAGCTATTATGGATGTAGAGAGCAATGTGTAGCAATCCTAAAACGCATGAGCATTTGAACTTTGTATTATCATATTATTAGAAAGAAAAAACCTTAGATTGAGAGGTGGATTTATGGAGAAAGTCATACAAGAGTGGTATGAAGATAAGAAAAATGTAGATGAAATGTTTGATTGGAATAAGGCAAATAATAAAATTAAAATTTGGGAGCAGGAAGTTATAAAAGTATTTCCTGAAAAAGCAAGCATTCTTGATATTGGGTGTGGAAAGGGAAGAGAAGCATTTGCACTTTCAGATATGAATTTTTCTGTTGTTGGAATTGATATTTCGGAAGAAGTTATTAATCAAGTTACAAAGTCATCCGCTCAAAATGGTTATAGCATTTCATTTCAAGTATATGATGGACATTCGCTGCCATTTGATGATGAATCCTTTCAAGTTATTATTATTTGGTCACAGACATTTGGATTACTGCAGGGTGATAATTATAAACAGGAATTTCTAAAAGAATGTAAACGCGTACTTAAAAAAGATGGTATATTAAGTTTTTCAGGGCATGATGCTAGGTATTTACAAGAACACTATATGCAATACATTAATGGAAGAAAATTTTATCCATATGCGAACGCAGAGATTTATTGGGAAACATTTTTGCCAGAGGAACTTTCTGACTATGCTAAAAATGCTGGGTTTTCAGTTATACTTTGCGAAGAAGGCGAAATATATAAGCCAGAAGATGGAGTTGTATTACATTGCTTATGTAAAAAGTAAGGAGCGAGAAAAATAATAAACTTAACAAGAATCCGATTTCGGACTATACTAAAAAATAGTCTGAAATCGGATTCTTGTCTTTAGTAAAGGAGAACACATTTTGGACTTTCAGATGCGGCGTTTTGGATATTATATACGAATTTGTGAATCAGAAAAATCATATTCACAAAACGATTTATGCAATGAGTGGTTTTACTCAAAACAGACCATTAATTCAGCCATTGCAAATCTCGTAAAATCTGGATATGTGGTTCTTGTTCCTGTACCAAATTCGCGTAATCGTAAAATAATTGAACTTACTGAGGAGGGGAAGAAGTTTTGCGATAAGTCTGTTAATCTTATTATCCATGCAGAGCGTCAATCTTTTGTTGGATTTAGTAATGAAGAAAGAGAGCAGTGTCTTTTTCTTTATCAAAAAAACATATCGTTACTAAGAGCGTCGTTTGAGAAATTATTAAAAGAGAAAAGTTGAAAGAAAATAAATATAAAGGAGACCATGTGCCCACGGATTCTTTCAACTATAATTGGAAAATAACACAATAATGATTGTTACTGGTGGTAGTGCTTTGGTTGCGAAAACACTGGGAGAAGGAAAAGAAGAGAAAGCAAACAGCTATTTTTCTATCTGTTTTATATGGTAACCTACTCATCGTTCTCATCTTCCCCTTCGACATACTCAAGAATATCGCCAGGTTGACATTTTAAAGCTTTACAAATAGCGTCTAATGTGGAAAAGCGAATAGCTTTTACTTTTCCTGTTTTTAGATAGGATAGATTCACATTGGATATTCCGACCTCTGCCGCCAAATCGTTCAATCGCATTTTTCTATCCGCTAAGACTCGATCCAATCGAATAATAATCATAAGGTATGGTCCACCTCGTCTTGTAAATGAACTCCATAGTGTATAATATAAGCGGCAACAAGAAAGACAATATTGGGGATTAAGTCATTTAATAAATTTTGTCCTGTGGAAATAGAAATTGTACTGTTGGTAAACTGATTCGTAAGATAGCAGATAAATACTTTTATAAATGGAACGAATACAGCCACAGCCATTTGAAGTAGTCCATAATATAGCAGATAGGAAGCGTTTTGCTCCGTGAATATCTGGCCGTTACTTATATTATTGAACACACGACTTAAAAACCAAAAACAAAGAATCAAAGGTATCATATTGACAGCATACATGGTGGAAAGTCCAATCTGTGTTAGTAAGTCGATTTTTTCGCCATCATAGGCAAAAACTCGAATTTCATCTTTCATGCTTATCGTAGGACCACGAGAAGTCCAATTGTGATCCTCTTCAGAGTAAATAGCATTCTCATAGAATCCTGTACTTGTACGTAGGATAAAAGTTTGACGCCCCATAAAGCTCAAGATCAAACCTACAACAAAAAACAACATCGCAAGATAACAGATACACTTCATAAATAGTGCAGCAGACCTTGCAAAGGGCTCATTAATAAGTTTATGTATTTTTTTCATGTTCATCACCTCAAGTCAAGGGTAGCATGATAGTTCACATAAGTCAATAATTATTTAATGCTTATCGTTAAATGAGTAAAATATGGGCAATGCATTGTTAATGTCTATTCTACTGACTTATGCTTTCCTTTTTTAGTATCTTTTCAGTAATTTTATAAGTTCAGACAAGATTATTACACTAACAGATATCCAAAATAGCTTCATCCACATAGCAAGAGGCAATGGAATTGTACCAAAGAATGCACCAGCAAACTGTATAATTAAAATCTGCAATATAAAAGTAATTGAGATGACTAGTAGCATCAGTTTGTTTTTTAATATATTTTTAAAAATGCTTTCTGTATGTAGTTCACGACAGTTAAATGAGTTGAATAACTGAAACAGAGCAAACAATGTGAATAGTACAGTCGGCATCTGAGCATCTGTTGCATCCAAAAAGTTAAAGACATATTGCAATAGAAAGACAACGGAAATATATAATCCAGTAATTCCAATTCGAGTGAGCATTGTCTTGGATAAAATATTATCACTACGGTTAACCGGTTTTTGATTCATCAAGTCATCATGAATCGGTTCAAGTCCGAGTGTCAGAGCAGGTGGCCCATCCATGATAATATTAATCCATAAAAGTTGCAATGCAGTAAAAGGTGCTTTAAGACCTAGTAAAATAGAAACAAATACAACGATTACGGAAGAAACATTAACTGTCAACTGAAAGCTGATAAAACGCTTGAAATTTTCATATATGCCACGTCCCCAACGGACAGCATTTACAATTGTGGAAAAGGAATCATTGAGTAATACGATATCACTGGCTTCTTTGGAAACTTCTGTTCCTGAGATACCCATTGCAATTCCGACATCTGCTTTTTTTAGTGCTGGAGCATCATTGATACCATCACCTGTAACGGCAACGACATTCCCCATTGCTTTCAGCAGATTAACTACACGCATTTTAATGGTAGGTGTACTTCTGGCAATTACACTGATTCTTGGCAATAATTCTGTTAGTTCCTTGTCAGAGAGATCTTCTATCTCTTTGGCTTCTATAGCAATTTGATTATCATCTAAGATATGAAGCTCATTGGCAATAGCAGTTGCTGTAACAATATTATCGCCAGTGAGGATTTTAAGACTAACACCAGCTAATCGACAAGTATTTACGGCATCATAGACATCCGCACGTAATGGATCAGAGATGGCAACAAAACCATCAAACTCCATTTCACTTTCGATTGCTTCCTCATCAAATTCTGGACATTCATAATAAATCCTATGGGCAAATGCGATGATACGACAGGCTTTTTTCTGATACTCCGTAATATGCTTCTCAATTTCTGTGCGTTTCTTTTCTGATATATTGCAAGAACGGAAAATCTTCTCAGGGCTACCCTTTGTATAGGCAATATATGTTTCATCTTCTTTAACAATCGTGGTCATATCCTTTTCTTCTGAAGAAAATGGAAATACGTGAGTGATTTCTGTGTTTTGACGGCACATACGGTAGTCAATATTAGCCTTTCCAGCCGCCATTAAAAGTGCACATTCCGTAGGGTTACCAATAAACATAGCATTCTCACCAATATCAGCTGTACTGTTTATGCAGATGTTATTAAGTATCATAGTATCAGAAATGTTGCCTATGACAGTCATTTTGTTTTCTGTCAGAGTACCTGTTTTGTCAGAGCAGATTACATTAATACAACCAACTGTTTCAGAAGCAATCATCTTTTTAACTAAGGCATTTTGCTTTGAAAGTTTGATGATGTTAATTGATAATGATACTGCGACAATTGTAGGAAGTCCTTCTGGTACGGCGGCAACAATCAATACGATACTTGTAACAAAGGCTTCCATTACTTCTTCAAATCTAAGCCCATCGTGCAAAGCAAAGGAGATAAGCTGAGAGATAAAAACAATAGTAGCAGCAATGATACCAAAGATAGTGATTGTCTTGCCAAGTCGTGAAAGTCGCTCTTGTAGAGGTGTTGAGGTTTTATCGGTTGCCGAAAGTTCTTTTGCAATCTTACCAAATTCCGTATGGTCACCAACAGAAGTTACAACCATTTTACAGAAACCACTCGTGATATAAGTGCCTGAGTAGAGCATATTAAATCGTTCTGCAACGGAAGTTTTCTCATCAGAGATGATATATTCACTGTCTTTTTTGGCAGGAAGACTTTCGCCAGTTAAAGTAGACTCATCGACTGACAATTCCGTACTTTCAAGTAATCTACCATCAGCAGGAATTTTATCTCCAGTAGCTAATATTAAGATGTCGCCAACAACAATGTCCTTTTGGTTCAGCATAATGGGATTACCATTTCGCAGTACTTTGACTGAAACATCTTCATTGATTTTATTGAGTTCTTCAAAGGCTTTGGCACTTTTTCCTTCCATCACTACAGTTATTATAACTGACAAAGAAATAGCAACGAAGATACCAACACATTCCCAAAAGTCTGCTTCACTACCAGTAGCAGCACGAATAATGTTGACAACCAATGCGATAACACCAGCCGCAATAAGCATCAAAATCATAGGCTCTGTTGCGGAGTGCCAAATGCGCTTAAAAAGTGATTCTGGTTTGGAGCGTGTTAATGTGTTTTCTCCATGTTTGGCGGCACTTTCAAGTACTTGTTTTGAAGTCAGCCCTATGTCTTTGTTCGTGTTTAACTCTTTCACGATGGCTTCCTTCGGTTTCAAAAATTCATACATTTCGTGATTCCTCCATTCATTTTAATAACTGATATTAATTCATTTGGATGCATTGAAGTACCTGTGTACTCAGTGGTAAGAGAATCCTATGAATTAAAAAAACTTCTATATAGCCATAAAAGCTATACAAAAGTCCAGAATCAAATAAATGACAACAAAAAAGACCTATGTATGGCTAATAAAGCTATACATGAGTCTCGTTATTTAAGACAAGCCAGACCAGATAAGTGGTCAGTATGTTGACTTGACACGCAGTACAAGTACTACGCTAACTACTCCCTCACGAGTATTTTAAAATCATAGCATAGGAATAATGAAATGTCAATTGATTCCAGTTGACGATTTGCAAAAATATTGAAATGTGGTTACTGTGAACGGTAACATTATAGTTGACATGGTTGTTTATCTATAACATAATTACAAACATAAAAGGATTAATTGAATTATTATGAAGTTGTTAGTTATGAGGATTCAAAGATAAAAAGTATGGATAGCTTTTTAATTTTAGACACGCTCTAGAGCGTGTCTAAAATTAGAAAACAAGACGAAACGAGGTTGATATAATGGTAAAATCATTTTTAATGTTAGGCCAGTCAAACATGGCTGGAAGAGGATTTATTCACGAAGTACCACCAATCTATAATGAGAGAATACAGATGTTGCGTAATGGAAGATGGCAAATGATGACGGAGCCAATTAATTATGACCGACCTGTGGCTGGAATAAGCCTTGCTGGAATATTTGCTGAGGCATGGAGTAGGGAAAATAAAGAGGATAGTATTGGACTAATTCCATGTGCAGAAGGTGGAAGCTCATTAGATGATTGGGCTGTAGACGGAATCCTTTTTAAACATGCAATAAATGAAGCAAAAATGGCAATGCAGAGTAGTGAATTGACAGGTATCTTGTGGCATCAAGGGGAAAGTGACAGTTACAATGGTAATCATAAAGTTTATTATGAAAAGTTACTACAGATTATTGAAACACTTAGAAAGGAGTTGAATGTTCCAGAAATTCCTTTGATTATAGGTGGATTGGGAGATTATCTAGGTAAAGTAGGATTCGGGAAGAACTGTATAGAATATAGCCTTATTAATAAAGAATTATATAGATTTGCTTCGGAGCAGGATAATTGCTACTTTGTTACAGCTTCTGAATTAACGGCAAACCCTGATGGCATTCACATCAATGCGATATCTCAAAGAAAATTTGGTTTGCGATATTTTGAAGCATTTTCAAAGAAACAGCATGTATTATGTCCGTTGGAAAATGAAGAAGAATTGTTAAATCATATTCATGAAAGAATATATACAAAGACAGAAAAGATATATATGAAGAGCATGGATTTTGCGTTAGGAAAGATGTCATATGAGGAATTTGAATCACAGGTTATGGAAATAAGTAATGTATAGGTAGAAGAAAATAATTAAAAACATGACATATAGTTGTCGTGTTCTGTTTGGTATAATGAGTGAAACTTAGATATATATTTAATTGAGTTTAGAAAATACCTAAATAAATAAAATATATAAGGGGGATGTGACAACAAAATGATTAACAATTTTTCTGATTTTTGCAATGCAATGCTAGATTGCGGTTTTTCTATGGGTGGTGGTAATGCGAAGGATATATTTGCGTTAATTTCGTATGGTTGGAATGAACAGGAGTTGATTGATTCACCAATAAAATGGCACACTGGCGATGCGGAAACTGACCCATGGGAGTGGCGTATGCGTGTGTTAGAGGAGCGTGATGACATTGCCTATTCTAAGGTATTCTTTCGTACAAGCGGATACATTACAAAAGATTGGTATCCATATTTTTATGCGATACGAAGACAAGGTGAAACTTTTGAAGAAACATATGAAAATGGTACAATCAGCCATACTGCAAAGCAAGTTTATGAGATTATTTCAGAAAATGGTGCAACTGCACTTCATGAGATAAAGCAAATGGGTGGATTTAAGAAGGAAGATAATTCTGCTTTTGAACGTGCGATGATAGAGTTACAGATGCGAATGTTTGTTACGATGAGTGGACGAATGCAGAAGAGGAATAAGCAGGGAGAGGGATACGGTTGGAGTAGTACCGTGTTTACTACGGTTGAAGATTTTTGGAATACACGTAATGTTACATTGCAGGATATAGATGCTAACGAAGCATATACGAAAATCAAAGAGCAGATATTGAGATTGAATTCCGAGGCAACGATGAAGAAAATTGATAAGTTTATAAAAGGATAAAAGTAAATGTGGTATCGTTCTATCAAAGAATAAGACTGCGGTAGTATTGACATTCTAATAAGACGGTGGTAGTATATAATTTATAAAACTACTACAGTCTTATGAAAGGAGATACTGCATATGGATATAAAACTTTTTGACTCTGAATTAAAAGTAATGGATGTACTTTGGAAAGAGGGGGACAATACCGCAAAGCACATTGCCGAAGTCTTGAAGGAGACATGCGGTTGGAATGTGAATACAACCTATACCCTTATCAAGCGATGTATCAAAAAAGGAGCGATTGAACGTTCCGAGCCTAATTTTATGTGTCATGCACTTATTCCGAAGGAGGATGTGCAGGAGGCAGAGACAAATGAACTCATTGATAAAGTATATGATGGATCTGCCAACAAACTGTTTGCAGCGCTTCTCGGTAGGAAGAAACTTTCTGAAGAGCAAATTGACAAGCTAAAACAGATTGTTGGAGATTTGGAATGAGGTGGAAGATATGAGTTTGTTAAAAATGAGTTTCACTGGGGCAGTTATGATTTTGGTGATTGTTGTTATTCGTGCGTTGACAATCAACAAGTTACCGAAAAAAACATTCCTTGCTCTTTGGGGAATTGTGTTGTTGCGCTTGCTACTCCCATTTTCACTGCCATCTATGTTCAGTGCATATTCGGTTATTGAACAGAATACATCTACCATGCAAGTGATACAGAACACCCCTGCTGAGAACTTTTTCCCTACTGCTTTAAACCGAGGAATGACAACAATACCAAGTACGGCTGGTGTAGTTGGAAACGAAACCTCTATTTGGGCGATTGTTTGGGGCGTTGGTGTATTTGTCTGTTTCCTGTATTTCGCAGTCTCTTATATCAAGTGCTATCGAGAGTTTCAAACCTCCTTGCCCGTTGAAAATGATTTTGTGAAAAAATGGCTTGGCGAACACCGAATCAAACGTCAGATTACCATTCGACAATCAAGTCGGATTTCCACACCTCTCACCTATGGCGTCTTTCGTCCAGTAATTCTAATGCCCAAAAGCACAGAATGGAATAATACAAAATCACTTCAATATGTTTTGGCACATGAATATGTACATATTCGGCGATTGGATGCTTTGACGAAACTGATTTTGACTGCTGGACTTTGTGTACATTGGTTTAATCCTTTGGTATGGGTTATGTATATCCTCGCTAACCGTGATATCGAACTTTCCTGTGATGAGTCTGTTGTTCGATTTTTCGGAGAGGAAAACAAGTCAACCTACGCACGGACACTTATCAGCATGGAAGAAAACAGAAGCGATTTACCCCCGCTGTACAATAGTTTTAGCAAAAATGCTATTGAGGAAAGAGTAACGGCCATTATGAAAATCAAGAAAACATCATTGATTGCGATATGCGTTGCGGTGGCTCTCGTGACGGGTATTACAATTGTGTTTGCAACCTCTGCCACAGGTAAAGACGGTTTTTTATCTGCCAATGAAGAGGAAAAGACCCAGCAACTAGCTTTCGGCAAGGTACTGTGGGACGTATATCAGCGTGGTATCCTCCCTGATGGCAGTTTGTTGGAGTATGGTGGTATGGAATTCGCTGCAAACAACAACTTTTCCATTGTTGACGTAGATGGCGATGGAAAAGAGGAGTTAGTGCTCTTCTGGGAAAATGCTTCAATGGCTGGAACGGTAGCATACGTATTCGGCTATAACGATGGAATGGTTCATGTGGAGTTGACGGAATTTCCTATACTGACTTTTTATGATAACGGAATTGTCGAGGCAGCGTGGTCTCACAATCAAAACTTAGCAGGGCGGTTTTGGCCATATAAAGCCTACCGCTACGATGCAAAAACCGATGTCTACCAATCTCTTGGTGGCGTGGATGCTTGGGATAAGAATGTGCGTGAGGAAAATGAAAAAGGCGACCATTTCCCAACATACATTGATGCTGACGGAGATGGACTAGTCTACTATATCCTCCCTGCCAATTGGAACGGACAGTATGATATGTCCTTGGTGGATGGCGCGGACTACGAAAGTTGGCGAAACGCCTACATGGAAGGGGCGAAAGAAATCACGATTTCTCGCCAGATGCTAACAGAGGAGAACATCGCCGCTTTGGGATATCCAAAGCCTGATATCCCTCTACCTCCCCAGCCACAGGGCTGATAAGTAACCAGGGCGTGTCTGAAAAATCACTGTACCGTCCTGTACCCTAATTTATGAACCTAAACGATAAATTTTATACACACTATAAGAAAGGCAGGAATCATTATGATTGAATCAAGATGTGGAATTGAATGTTCAAAATGCAATAGTAAAGAAAATTTTGGAGTAGAGTGTGCAGGCTGTGTCAGTATCAAGCAGCCGTTTTGGGGAGAATGTCCTGTTAAGGT
The DNA here is from genome assembly GCF_031551385.1 of Anaerosporobacter sp. Classification (GTDB taxonomy): domain Bacteria; phylum Bacillota; class Clostridia; order Lachnospirales; family Lachnospiraceae; genus Anaerosporobacter. Next base: position 18,784 of record NZ_JAVBNS010000175.1, on the reverse strand, counting down.
ATGTTGTGAAGGTAAGGGACTGGAAAACTGTGGTTTTTGCTTGGAATTCCCATGTGAGTTACTAAACAGATTTTCTTATGATAAGCAAGATGGAGATGATGGTTTAAGAATTGAGCAGTGCAAAGCATGGTGTAAAGAAGGGAAATAGTACTTACAAGGAATATATACTTAAAATAATGCCAATACTATCAAACAAAGAGTTACCGAATTGGAGTTGATATCTATGAGGCGATATTTTAAAGGCTATTATTTCAAATGTATGGCAGAAGATGAGACACTTGCATTAATACCTGCGTTACACAGTGATGGGAAGGAAAGCAGTGCATCACTGCAAATAATAACAAATGATAAAGCATTTTCAATTTCTTATCCCAAAATCAGATTCAATGAGGATAAGTTTCGAATAAAAATTGGGCAAAATTACTTCTCAAAAAAAGGAATTTGTTTAAACATTGAAACTAATAATTATAGTATACATGGGAAGCTGAGGTTTGGAATATTTCATAAAATCAAGTATAGCATTATGGGGCCTTTCAGATATATTCCATTTATGCAATGTAAGCATAACGTCATCAGTATGCGACATGTGGTTACAGGAACGATAAAGATAAATGATAAAGTCTACTGTTTCAATGAAGGCATCGGATATATTGAAGGAGATTGTGGTTGCTCTTTCCCAAAGGAATATATCTGGACACAATGTCATTTTCCCAATGGTTCAATTATGCTATCTGTTGCAGATATTCCAATGCTTGGATTTCATTTTAGAGGAATTATTGGGATTGTCATGATTGCAGGTAAGGAGTATCGAATTGCAACATATCTTGGTGCTAGAGTTAGTTTAATTAGTGATGATACGGTTGTAATTAAGCAAGGCAAATATACACTTTATGCAAAATTGATTGAATCAAAACATCAGAAATTGAATGCACCTGTATGTGGTAAAATGACAAGAATAATACATGAAAGTGCGTCGTGTAAGGCAAGGTATCTGTTTATTTGTGAAGATAAAATACTATTGGATTTTACGAGTGAGAATGCAAGTTTTGAATATGAGTTTAAATAACAGGCTATTGCAAAAGGAAGTTTCATTTGCAATAGCCTGTTTGGGGTGGTGATTGGATAATAGCCTTGTGTTAATGTTTTATATCAATCAACCGAACTGGTTCAAGATCAAAACTAGAGTCACTATGCAATGTAATCAAAGTAGCCCCTCTTTGTTGTGTCTTTTTAGCGATACCAGGCATGGCAAGATAATCAATGCTCATTCCGTAGGTTAATCGAATTCCTTTGTATTCTAACGAAATATTATTATAATGGTCATGTCCAACAAACATAGCTTTTGTACTACCTAATTCAACTGCTTTTTCAAAAAGTTTGCTAGGGTAGTTTGAACAACAAATAGCTTCATTTTTTTCACCAACAACACCATAGAAATACTTTACTTCATCGCTTCCTTGCTTATAAAGATCATATGCCGTTTTATATTCTTCGACAGGAATATGATAAAAAAGCAGAGAACTAATTGTTTTTCCTTCTTCGGCAGAAAGTTTCTTAATCTGTTCTTCGTACCACTCTACTTGATCATCATGGATATAGTCATAGTCATTGATTCCTTCCCCTGTATAGTCATTCGAATCAAGTAAAATAATTGCTTGGATTAAGTTACCATTGGTGTTTTCGATTTTTATCACTTGATTACTACGTCCCGTTATGTCTGGTTGAACGTCTGGATAGAGTAAACTTTGTGTGTTGTCGTAAGAAAGGGACTCAAATAACGTTGTAATATCTTCGGTAGTATTGTTTGCTATTACTTCCGTGTCATGATTACCAAATGTGAATGCCCAGGGTATTCCGATGTTTCGCATAAAGGATACAAACTGCATAGCAGGAGTGTAGTTGTTAAAGGAAAATGACATTACTCCGAGAGGGAAGACAATATCACCAGTTACAACTATAAAATCAGGAGAAGTATATTCTATTAAAGCATAAACTGCCTCAAGTGCTTTTAAATCCTTTGATGAAGACAATGCACTTCCGCCAAGATGAACATCAGTAAGTTGCAAAATCTTGAAGTCCTTTTTATCAGTAACAATGGTGTATACCCCTGTTTCTTCATCGTATTGAATATCACTTTCGTCATAATCAATTGATGAAATCGTAGAGATATATGGTTGGGTAAGCCATGAATCCATACGCATAATATTTGCCGTAACAAAAAGAATAATAGCAGTTGAAAGAGCAATGATCCGTTTTTTGTTTATGACAAGATTAGTGCGAACAAGGTGCTTTCTTGCCTTGAAATTATATAAAGCAATTCCAATTAGATAGATTACCAGTAGCGCAAAGAAAAAATTACCGAAATAGTATATATACTTATGTGTACAAAGCATAACGATAAAAGTAACAATCATAAAGATGAAAGATAGTATGCAGAGTTTTTGAACGTATTTCTTATATGGTATCGTTTCTTTGTTAGCAAAGAAGTTTTCAATCCATTTTAACCGAAGCGCATTGTTTATAAAGAGAATAATCACCGCAGTTACCCATATGCTATTCATAACGGTTACAACTAAAAATTGCATGATATCCATACCAGAGGAGAGGATAAGAAATGCAGAATAAGTAGAAACACAAATCAAAACAAATCCAAGTATAAGATTGTTAAGGAAGCGTTTTCTGTATCTATCTTTTTGGAGCATTAAAAATTCAAGTGTATCTTTGGATAAAGTAACCGTAGTATAATTGAGTTTTTTTGCTATTTTATTGAATCTTAAAAAACAAAATCCGATGATAAGCAATGCAATTGCAATAAGAATTAATGATAATGGATCTTTATATAATAGTCCATTAAGTGCATAATTTATGCAACAGTAAATTCCAATTGCGCCAATTAGAGCAAAGCGTTTGATTTTTTTAAAACTTGATTGAATTTCCTTTTGGGAAGTCGATTCTGTATTACTTTTTATTTGTTTCATTTCTTCATCGGATAAACCGATTAATTTAACTGCGTTATCAAATGTTCCATATGTATACATAAGCATTCCCAGTGCTTGTGTTGGAGAATTCTCATCTGCAAGGAGTTTTTCATATTCTGATATAAAAGCAGCTTGTATTTTCTTCTTAGCATCTTCGCTTTCCTTGGAAAATGGTATTTCTGCAAAAATGTCTTCTATAAGTTCTAAGATTTTATCGGTCATAAATGTAACCATACCTTTCTTGCAACCTGTTAATTCTAAGGTGCGGGTTATAAGTTATACAAATAATGGTAATTTGAAGGAGGTTGTCCTAAACGGATGCGATATGTAATTTTAACAAAAAGCATTAAATAAGTCAATGAATATGCAACTAGTATGTCTTTTGTCAATTAATCAAAGAGTGTGAATATTTACCAAAAAACAAGGAATTTGGAATCAAAAGAACGAAAAAATGACGAAAAGTTGATGAAATAAAGGACTATCTGTGGTATGATAATATTGTGTGAATTTAATTGTTATAAAGAGGGAAATCATGGGGTGATGATATGCATGGTTTTCTATCGTAATATAAAAGTGAATCAAAAGGCAAAGTGCCAGTAATATCTATGCAGGATTATCATACAAAAGTCATTGTTTATATCAAAGGCGATAAGTTATGTCATAATGCTGCTTTGTTTTCTGCAAAAGAAGATAATCAAACAATATAAGGAAGGGAAAGAGAATGAAAAACACAGCTAACGATACAACCATTTTAATTACAGGTGGAGCAGGCTTCATTGGTTCCCACGTCGCTGAGAAGTTTTCCAAAGAGGGGTATCGAGTAGTTCTTGTAGACGACTTATCCACAGGAAATCTTGGCAATATCAAGAGCATTATAGATAACGAGAATGTAACATTCTATCAAGCAGATATCAGAGACTATGATCAAATGAAAAAGGTATTTGAAGAAACTAAGCCGCAGATTATTGATCATCATGCAGCACAAAAGTCGGTCTCTTATTCTGTTGAAAAGCCCAAACATGATTTAGATCTTAATTTGACAGGATTATTAACGCTCATCGAATTAGCGGGAGAATATCAGGTTAAGCAATTCGTTTTTGTTTCATCAGGAGGGGCATTATCAAAGGAAATTCTTGGACAGGAAAAATCGAAAGAATCCGATATACCACAGCTTCAATCACCATATGCGATTAGCAAGTATGCTGGTGAACAATATATAAAATTATATGCAAAGTTAAAGGGATTTGACTATTGTGTGCTACGATATGCCAATGTATATGGTCCAAGACAGATTGCAGATGGCGAATGCGGGGTTATACCAATCTTTGTGAATAATATTTTGTCTGGAAAGGGTTCTGTTTTAACTACATATGAAGATATGCCAAGGGGCTGTACAAGAGATTATGTATATGTAGGAGATGTAGCTGAGGCAAATCTGTTAGCGGTTCAAAATCCAGCAAATGAAGTTATAAATATCGGCTCAGGAGAAGAAGTGGGGATTTTGGATATCTATTATGAGATTTTGAAAGTATTTCAAAAGGATGTTCCGATTACCATCGCTGGTCCGAGACAAGGGGATATTAGGCGTTCGGTGTTAGATGCGAAAAAGGCACTTTCGACAATTGGATGGAAACCAACGGTAGATTTATCGACAGGTCTAAAGTTGATTTATGAGAGCATGGGGGAATAGGATTACTATAACGTTACCCAAGGGGGCGAAAGAATGATTGTGTTAGCGGTAGATGACGAGAAGGCACAGTTAAGTGAGATACTATCGATTTTGGGAAAAAATGAAAGAGTCAGCAAAGCAGTTGGATTCCAGGATCCACTTGATGCACTAGAATGGAGTAGGGAGAATAAAATTGATGTCGCCTTTTTAGATATAGAGATGTATCACTTGAATGGTTTTGAACTTGCTGAAAAATTGAAAGAAGTACAGCAGGGGATCACAATTGTGTTTCTGACAGGATATGCGAACTATGCTTTAGATGCATATAAGGTTCATGCAATAGGATATTTACTAAAACCAGTTGATGAAGAAGAGGTTGACAAAGAGCTAGCTTATATTGCAACGTATGTACCAGTAGAGAAAATGCTAGAAAAAAACATTAAAGTTCAAACATTTGGAAACTTTGAGGTATATTACAAAAGGGAACCACTGAAATTCAAACGGAGTATATCGAAGGAAATATTTGCTTATCTGGTTGATCGAAGAGGGGCAGGCGTGACGATGCAGGAGTTGGAAATGATTCTTTTTGAATATAATATTAGTGAAAATTCAAAAAAAAGCCTAATACGAACAGCAATTGCAGAATTACGTAGTCTATTTCGTGAGTTAGGCGAGGGTGAAGTTATCCTCAAAACACGAAATAGTATTAGTCTTCAGAATGAAAAAATAGATTGTGATTATTATGATTTTCTGGAAGGAAAGGCGGTGGCAATGAACTCTTATATAGGTGAGTATATGACCAATTATAGTTGGGGAGAGATTACAACAGCAATGTTATCGAATATGAAACCAATATCCAAAGAATAAGAAATGAATTCAGACAGCTACCGATATTGCGGTAGTTCTTGGGAAAGCTTGTAGAATTATGCACACAAAATTTGGATTTGTTGCAGAATTGTTGCAGTCTATGTTGTATTATGATAGAAAGAGAAAAAAATATAAAGTGATGATAGAATAGGAACAGAATCAGGAGGAGATAGCATATGGTACTCTCAATAAAAGATATTGCACTGATTCTTTGGAGAAAAAAAATTGTACTGATTGTATCAACGATAATTGGATGTCTCATGCTTACTAGTTTTGGTTTTTTAACGGTAAAGCCTTTATATACAGCGAATGCTTCTATGTATGTTTATAATGCGGAAAGCAGAGTGGATTATAACATCTCGACAGGCGAATTATCGGCTTCCAAACAGTTAGTGACAACGTATATCGTTGTTTTAAAAAGTAATAATGTACTAAACCAAGTTTCAGATAAATTAGAGAATTATGATTTGACAGCAAAACAAATTCGTTCCATGCTTTCGGCTAGTGCAATTGATGGAACGGAAGCATTTCAGGTATCCATAACAGCACCTACACCTGAGATGGCGAAAGAGGTATGTAATACCATTTTAAAAGTAGCACCAAATGAGATTGTCAGAGTAGTAAAGGCTGGTTCAGTTGAAATTATTGACTGGGCAGAAGAACCAGATACAGCTATATGGAGTATTTTCAAATACATATTAGCGGGAGCGTTTCTAGGCTTTGCAGCAAGCTTTAGCTATGTACTGCTTAGAGTTATCTTTGGTACGATAATTAACGATGAAATTATGTTAGAGGAGAATTTTGATATTCCAATTATCGGAATCATACCAATGGAGACAATCGAAAAGATGGAAAGAAGATAAGGTGATCAAGATGAAATTTAGAAAAAAGAGAAGAGTGCATGTTGAAAATTTAAATTCATCCCAGATAATCATTAATGCTAATACATCGTTTGTTGTTTTTGAGGCATATAAATCTGCTCGTACCACCTTACTGGCAATGACACAGAAGGAAGGATGCAAAGTAGTGGCAGTGACAAGCTCGCTACCAGAGGAAGGTAAGACGATATCGACAATCAATCTTGCCATTACCATGTTGCAAAGTGGGAAAAAAGTCTTAATTATAGATGCTGATATGCGTGCCTCAAAGGTATGCAAATACTTGGAGATGCCGAGTGGTGTAGGTTTAAGTGATTATTTACGGGGTTCTACAGGGGCGTTAGCGCATCTTGCATATGAAAGTCGATTTGGGGTTTTACATGTTATTCCAGGTGGTGCTGTACCAGATAATCCAGTTGAATTGTTAATGTCGGATAAGATGGGAAAGCTGATTGAGAGTCTTAAGAAGGATTATGACTATATATTTATTGATACACCACCTGTAAATGTGGTTACTGATGCAGCAGTAATCTATCAGTGGGTAAGTGGCTACTTGCTAGTAGTGCGCGCAGGTGTTTCTGATATCAATGCAGTAAAAGAAATGGTACTAGAGTTAGAAAGTGTGCATGCTAATATTATAGGGTTCTTTCTACATGATGTCGATTTTAAATCGAATGGATATGGTTATGGTAGAAGGTACCGATATAGCAAATATGATAGATATGGTGCATATAGAAAAAGGGATATGTATGGAAATAACGATACATAAAAAATAGCAAGAGAGAAAGGTAGCGGTTATTATGAGAGAATCAAATGGAGTAAAATACAGTGTATTAATGTCATTGTATGAAGGAGAAGAAGTGGCATATCTAAAGGAAAGTATCGAGAGTATGCTAGCTCAAACCTATCCAGCAGATGAAATCGTAGTTGTGAAGGATGGACCACTAACAAAGGCTCTCGAAACTACTTTAGACGAATTTGAATCAAATTACAAAGGACAATTCAAATTTGTGAAATTAGAAAAGAACGAAGGATTAGGACCAGCTCTAAAAGCTGGAATTTCAGCTTGTAGGAATGAATGGATTGTAAGAATGGATGCAGATGATGTGGCAGTACCAAATCGGTGTGAAAGACAAATTCAGGAACTTGATAAGCAACCCGATTTAGATATGATTTGTAGCAACTACTATGAATTTCATGGTGATAAAGAAGATTGTGTTTTACGAAATTCGCCAGAAAAGCATGAGGAAATTATTAAATTTGCACGAAGAAGAAATCCGTTTGGACATTGCTGTATGATGTATCGTAAGAGTAGAGTGCTAGAAGCAGGAAATTATGGAGAACATTTTCCGTCAGTAGAGGATTATGACTTGTGGATTCGTATGTTTATGAAAGGATGTAGATGTTACAATATTCAAGAACCACTTGTTTATGTTCGTGGGAATAAGAATTTTTATGGTAGACGTGGTGGCGTAGCATATTGGAGGAAGATAATGAACTTCTTTTCAGAATATCGCAGACAAGGATTTTTTGGCTGGAAGGATTACTTGATAAGCTGTACTGCAAGAACAATTGTTTACTTGTTTCCAGTAGGACTCCGTACATTCATTTATCGTACAATGCTTAGAGAAAAAGCAAATAGGGGATGAGGCGTTTGAATAGAACAGTTATAAAAAGATGGATGTGTTTAGGGCTAGCAGGGATGCTTTTTATCATGCTGTTAGCATTCGGCGTTTCATCTGATATAGAAGCAGCAAGTAACAGTGAGGAACATTTAGAGGATTGTGAAGGTAAAAAGATTATTTCTGTTGTCTATGATGATTCTCATAGTATGGTTCGAAATGATAATTGGTCATATTGCAACTATGCATTCCAATTGTTTACTTCCTTGTGTGAAGATGTAGATGATTTTTATGTTACCTATATGAGTAGTGCCGTTGTAAGTAGTAATTTGTTTGAGAAGAATAAGGACTTGCAGACGGTAGTTAATAAAATACGTAGTACGTTTGGAGTTGTGGCATCTACTCCGATTAAAAGTGTAGAAACAGCATTTGATAAATTATTATCAGTAGAGAGTACAGATATTCATGATGAGTATTGGCTAGTAGTTATGAGTGATGGTGTGTTTAACTCGGGAACGACAAGATCGGGTGTAGCAGATATCAATAACTGTTTGAACGAATATGCAGATGTTCAGATGACGAATGGAACATATGCGCACACGATTTATCTTAGTATTGGTAATGAAGCTGCAACGCCAAATGGCTATAATGAGAAGCAGATTTATGTGGAGCGAGCATCGAATAAAGATGATATTATAGATGCCTTAGTTAACATCGCGAGGTTAATCTTTGGACTTGTAGAGATTGAACATGTTAATTTTGCAGAGTATCATTTTACAGATAATAAGACGATGGAGTTCGCAACAAAGCTGAATTTAGAAGATATGATTGTCATCACTGAGGAGACAACAGGAGTGGTTTCATCAGCAAAATCAAAGGAAGATAATTCGCGACTTCATGTATCGACAATAAAACTGCGTTACCCTGAGAGGCAGGGAATTAAGACAGATACATCCTTGTATGGTAGTGAAAATACGATTAATACAGGAAACGTAATACCAAGAGGGACGTATACGGTACGGTTTTCTGAGAAAATGGAACAGGAACGAATATTAGTGTTGGTAAAGCCAGACGTTGCACTTCTACTTGATTGCTATTATACAGGAACAGACACATTCATTACGGATGAGAGTAGTATTCTACAAAGCGATGTATTAGATATTCGTTGTCGTTTAATAGAAAAGAGTACAGGACGCACGTTGTTAGAAGAAGAGTTTTGCGATTCCTATGCCTATTCTATTTCGGCAGTAAATGAAGGGAATATTCTTGGAGAAGTGGATGCGAAAACATTAGAGGAACTTATTCTAAAGTTGGATACGGTAAATCTTAGAGGGACTTTTTATTTTACTGGAAATACGATTACTGCATCAGAAATCATAAAACCAATTCCGCATGTTTTATATGAAATCAATGGAGAGACACAAGACAGTAATAAATATAGTGTTGATACGATATATGGTAAGAGTCTTAATACAAAATTTCAAATTATCGGCAATGGAATACAGTTAAATCGAAAGGAAATAAAGGAGTTAGATTTAAGTTTTTATCCACAAAAGTATGCTTCCTTTATTACACTTAAACAGAATTGTACTATGGATGGACTGATAGATGTTACAGCTCAAATTGATTCGAATTCAATTGTTTACAAAACTTTGTTTGGTTGGATTCCAACTTGGCTTATGGGTGATGATGAAATTATTGTTTGTGCAAAGATTAATTCACCTTATCAACAAGACCCTATTATTGGCTATGTAACAGTTCGATTAAATGATGATACAATTGTTCAGAAGACATGGAATTATATTCAGCCAATCCTAATGTTTATTTTAGTTTTTGGTTTTATATTTAAGAAAAGATTTGTTGTTGGATCTAAGGTATCATATTGCAGACTAAAGTCTAAAAGGGAAGAGCTGAGAGCATATAAGTATGACTGGCATTCCTATCGATTTGACAAAATAGTATTTAGAATGATACATAGACCAGTTTCTTGGACTTCCTTTGTTCCATTTATTCCGAATCGAATTGTACTAGGTGATTACTATATCTATGCGAATCATTATTTTTGGTCAAGAAAAGAAAAAATAAAAGTAGTATGTCGCAATAAGAAAGTATCTGTTATCAAACTTGTAGATACGAGAACAATTAGTTCACAAGATGATTTGGATTTAAGAAACGAGTCAACGCGTATTATTGAAGAACTAGAGAATACAAATAGTATCCAGATTTATTATCAGCAAGGTGCAATTTTTATATGTGAAGATGAGATATTGTTTTACAAATATACGATTTGATAAATGTATGGTTAGGAGTTGATGAGAATGCTTGTGTATGTTGTTGCTACAGCGCTAGCAGTGTTGTTTACCTATATAAGTGTAGTTTATGACAAAACATTAAAAGATTCTCTTCAAAAAAGCAGATATGTGTATTTGAAACCGAGGATAGATGTATGGCAGAAACTTACATTATACGTGCTTCGTGTTGCATCCGTATTGCCTCTTGTATTAGTAGCCGGTTTTCGCTATAAGGTTGGTACTGACTGGGGAAATTATTTAAGAAGTTTTCGATCTGTTACGCATGGTAAAGATGGACATTATGGAGAGAAAGGGTATCGTTTTATTCAGAAGTTCGTTGCATTCTTTACAAGTAACTATATATGGCTCTTTCTCTTATGTGCAATCATTTTTGCTGGATTCTACTTTGTTGGAATTTATAAGATGTCAATTAACCCACCACTTAGTGTTGCGTTAATCGTAGCGACTTCAATCTATTTTTCTTTTTTGAATGGAATGAGACAAGGATTAGCGCAGGCGATTTTGTTTTTTTCTTTGCGATATGTATTTAAAAGGGATTGGAAACGTTTTTTGATTTTTGTTTTGTTGGCAAGTAGTTTCCATAAAAGTAGCTTGGTCTTTTTGATTGTATACATACTATATGGCTTCAAAATTGATATAAAAAGAATTATATTCTATATAGTAATATTTGGAATGGTCGGTTTGGCTGGTGGTCAGTTAGTTAAATACGTAGTTATGAAGACGAAGTATGCTCATTACTATATGAGTGCGTTTGCGGATGGTGGGTTTGAATGGCTATGGTTTTTTATTAGTACTGCGATACTAGTAGTAATGTGCTGTTATTATGAAAATGGACAGAAAAGTGAGCTGAAAGGACAATTTAATGTATTACTATGGATGCAGATGATTTCAGTTATATTTTGCTTGATTTCTGCTACAGTACCAGAGTCAAATCGAATTGTTTGGATGTTTAATATTGGTCAGATATTATCATTGCCAATTCTTATATCGCTAGAAAAGGACAAGCGTTGGCGGTTGGTATTATTAGTGTTGATTCTTGGTTTCTATATGTTAGCAACATATATAGCAATCAGAGGCGGATCGCATAGAGTTTTACCGTATAGGATGAGTTTTGGTGGCGAGTAATGTACTAAAGGGGAGGTGAACGTATATGAAGGCAAAAATTTCTGTAATAGTACCTGTTTATAATGGCGAGAAATATTTGAAAAATTGTATTAAAAGTATACAGGAATCAACCTATCCCAATTTAGAAATCATTATAATCGATGACGGATCAAGGGATAAAAGTTTTGAACTTTGCAAGAAATATGCTGAGAAAGATAAACGAATTCGGCTGTTTCATCAGGAAAATAGAGGCGTATCAGCTGCTAGAAATCACGGATTGCGTGAAGCGACTGGTGAATATGTTTCCTTTATTGATTGTGATGATGAAATACATAAAAATGCTTATAAAATATTGATTCATAATATGAAAGATGATGTGGATATGATTCAATTTGGATTTGTCCGAGAAACAGTAGATGGACAGTTTATTAGCAAATATAAGCAGGAAGCTGGATTATGGAAGCATTCCGACAACTTACTTGGTAATTACCTGTTTCCAAGGAAACCTGCAGGTTTATGGAGTAAGTTTTATCGTATGGAACGGATGAAAAATGAAGTAGGAGAGCTTGTTGTTCAGTTTGATGAAACAGTTGGTGTTTGGGAAGATTTGCTATTTAACTGCCAATATTTAAGCCGATGCCAAGGGAATGTATTGCTGCTTGATAAAGAATTATATTTTTATAAAATACATAATGAAAGTGTGGCTCGTCAATCATTTTCGGAAAAGCAGATGAGTATCATATCAGTATTTGAATCGATTTTTGCACTATGTGAAGGGGACGCAGATGCATTGAATAAAGCGGAATTAGCCTACTGCGAAATTATAGTAAAGACACTTCGTAAAGCGTATGATTCAAAAGCGAACTACGATAAGAAGAAAGTCAAAGTTTTATACAGTAAATTAAGAGGAGTCAGCAATCGATATATGAGAAGCAGTATTCCTTCAGTCAAGATGAAGGTTTGTGCGATGGGGATGTATGTATGCCCTCATCTGATTTGCTGGGTAATCAATAGAACGTAAGAGAGAAGTGGATGAGTATGAAAGAAAATGTTGCATTGATGAATACAAGTACAGACGATACCTATAACATAAAAGAGCTGCAAAATGCAATTCTTCAAATCGCGCAATACATTCATGACTTTTGCATTGAGAATGAAATCGAATATTGTCTAATGGGTGGTTCGGCACTAGGGGCTAAAAGACACGGAGGTTTTATTCCGTGGGATGATGATTTGGATATTTTTATGACAGCGCAAGGTTATGAGAAGTTTCGAGCAACATTTTTGGAAAAAGGTGATAAAGAACGTTTCTATTTGCAGGAGCAAGGCGTGATAAAGGGAAGGGTTCGTAAGCCGAAACTACGAATGAATGATACAACGTATATTGAAGATGGTATTGAAAATCTTAAGATGCATCATGGGATTTTTGTAGATATATTTATACTACATAATTGCCCAGATAATAAAGTATTACAGTTGTGGCAGTGTGCATGGTCCAAATACATAGTGATTAAGTCGCTTAGCAATCAACATTATAAGAAACGGACTGGATATATACAGATATTACTTCGTTTTCTACGCCTATTTCCAGCACATTTTTTAATCAATCGTGCATATAAAGAGCTTTACCGATATGATTATAAAGAAACAAAGTTGTGTTGTAACTTCATTGGAAAGGCAATCTATAAAAGTGGGATTTATGAAAAGGCTGATTTATGGCCTGCCAAGCCAGTGGCATTTGAAACAATTGAACTGCTAGTACCTGGTAAAGTGGAATCCTTTTTAACAAAGAGATTTGGAGATTATATGAAGATTCCTTCAAAGGATAAGATACGTTATGATCAACATGCGAAGATTTGGAGTACGAAGGAATCATTTACGAACTATGTGAATGAAGATAGTAACTATCAAGATGAGAAAGTACTTATATAAGAAAATGCTTATATAAGAAAAGAGAATTAAGAAAAGAGCTAAGGAGGTGTGCAAATGAAAAAATATAAAGTTGGATATACAACAGGGGTTTTTGATTTGTTTCATGTCGGACATTTGAGAATATTAAAACGTGCAAAGGAGCAATGTGACTACTTAATCGTAGGTGTTAGTACAGATGAAGTTGTAGAAGCGTACAAAAATAAAAAGCCTATCATTACGTATGAGGAAAGAAAAGAGATTATTTCAGCTATTAAATATGTAGATGAAGTAGTTCCGCAAGTAACGATGGATAAAATGGAGGCTTGGCAAAGCTTACATTTTGATGCATTATTTCATGGTGATGACTGGAAGGGGTCTGACCTTTACAGCAAATATATCGAGCAATTTAAAACAGTTGGAGTGGATGTTGTGTTTTTATCGCATACACAAGGGATTTCCACAACTAAGATTGTAGAGACAATTCAGGAAAAAGAGCAACAGTTTTTGAAACAGGCTTAAGGTGATTGGGTATGAAAGAAAGCAAGAATGTATTACATATTTGTGCCAGTTTAAATGGTGGTGGTGTTGAGCGCATGTTGCAAAATTACGTATGCGCGATAAAAGATGAGACAATTCAGTTTCATATAATCAAGCACCAGCAAGCAGAAGGAATGTTAGAAAAGGCATTGCAAGAATGTGGTTGCAAGATAACCTATATTATACCAAAGAGTAAAAATGTTTTTCAATATACAAAGGAATTAATAACTTATATGAAACAGAACCAGATTGATGTTGTACATTGTCATCAGGGGTATGTTTCATTTTTTCCTTTAGGGGTTGCTAAGTTATGCGGTGTGAAAAAACGTATTGCACATGGACATACTGCTTTTGAAAAAGAAAGCAGAATAAGAAAATGGTATCGAGCGTTGACTACTTGTTTTACGAAAATGGTTGCTACAGATTTATTAGCATGTGGAGATTCGGCTGGAAGATGGATGTGGCATAAGAATTATACGGTCATTCCGAATGCCATGCAAGTAGAGCAATTTTATTTTTCAGAAACAATGCGTATTCAGAAGAGAAAAGAACTAAATATTGATAATCAGTTTGTAATTGGCTGTGTTTCCAGATTGGTTCCTGACAAGAATCATATGTTTTTACTTGAGATATTCAGAGAAATACGAAAGAAAGAGCCGAATGCTACATTGGTTTTGGTAGGTGACGGAAGTTGCTATGATGAGATTTTGAATGATATCAACCAATATAATATAGAGAAGAATGTGTTACTGTTAAAGATAAGGAATGACGTTAGCAGTCTATTGAATGCATTTGATGCATTTGTGTTGCCAACTAAGTATGAAGGACTGGGAATCTGTTTTATTGAAGCACAGATTAATGGCTTGCCAACATTCGCGCCTCAAGGAGCAGTTCCAGTGGAAACCAAGATAACTTCACAACTCTCGTATCTTCCAATGGGAAACCCTGAAACATGGGCAGATTCTATATTGTTAGGAAAGCGACAGGCTTTGTCGGAAGAAGAGAATCAAGCAATTGAACAGTATGATATTGCGATTCAACCCCAAAAGTTGTTGAACGTTTACAGAGGCGAAGATAAAAGGGGAGATGCATAGTGAAAAAAATAGGAATTGTTACGTTGTATGGAATGAATAATCATGGGAATAAGCTGCAAAACTATGCAGTTCATGAGTTGCTGCAGGAGTATGGATACCAAACAGAGAGTATTGTTTGTGAAAAAGAAATTATAAAGCCTAGACTAAAGATTATATTCAAAAAAATAATGGCGGTAACGGGAGATAAAAAGTATCAAAGGTGGAGAAGCTTTTATAAATTCACAAGGAAACATACACCAACAAGATATTTCTACTCTAAAAACGGATTATTTCAAGAAAAAATTGCGAAGGACTATACATATTTTGTCACGGGAAGTGACCAAGTGTGGAATCCAGAGACGATAAAGAGGGGAAGAGCAAACTATTTTCTTAGATTTGCAAAGCGAGAGCAACGTATTTGCCTATCACCAAGCATGGGTGTACAGCATGTTGCAAGAGAAGATGAATTTGACTTGAAGAAAGGTCTTAACGGTTTTCGCTATCTTTCTATAAGAGAAGAAGCAGGAAAAGAAATTATTGAGCAGCTAATTGGTCAGTCAGCACAAGTATTACTTGATCCAACGATGGTGCTTGATAAGGCTAAGTGGATGAAGATAGCGGGTAATGCAAGTAAAACAGTAGGGAAAAAATATATCTTTAAACTTTTTTTAGATCCAATATCGGAGGAGCGTAATAAGGAAATTATAGAGCTTGCGAAGAAAGAAGAATTAGAAATTATTGATTTATCGGATAAAGCGAGTGTATATTATACTCTTGGTCCAGAACAGTTTCTATCGTTGATAGAGGGTGCAGAATTAGTCTGTACAGATTCTTTCCATGCAGTTGCTTTTTCGATTAATTTTAATATACCTTTTTATGCATTTAAGAGAATTAGTAAGAATGATGTTTCTAACCATATGGCTTCGAGAATTGAAACGATATTAAAGAAGTTTAATCTGGAAAATCGAACGGAACAATATTTTTGTGCCAAGACATATGGAGAGTGTGATTTTTCATCTGCCAATAAGATACTTTTGACGGAAAGAGAAAGATTTAGAAGCTTTTTGCAGAAGTGTCTAAACCAACAGGAATTAAATGAATGTAATATTATGAATGTGGATGAAAGGATATGTACAGGTTGCTCCGCTTGTGTAGTGGCTTGTCCGATATCCTGCATACAAATGAAAGAAAACGAAGAGGGATTTTTGTATCCGCGCATAGACAGGGAACAGTGTACACAATGTGGCTTATGTACCAAGGTCTGTCCTTGTATCAATCCACCATCGAAAGAAAAAGAAATTGTTGATGCTTACGCAGTGTATAGCAAAGACCAAGATGTACTATTGAATAGTTCATCAGGCGGTGTGTTCCATGGATTAGCACAAAGATGTATTCGCTTAGGTGGTGTAGTCTATGGTGCTATGTTTAATGAACAATTTGAAGTAGTACATGCTGGTGTCAATAAGATAGAAGATATAAGTAAACTGCAAAGATCTAAATACGTGCAGAGTAATGTAAATCTTGTATTTGCAGAAGTAAAAGAACTACTTGAAAAAGAAGTGCCAGTTTTGTTCACTGGAACAACTTGTCAAGTGGCGGGATTAAAGAACTTTTTGAACAAAGAATATAATCATCTATATACAATGGACTTCGTTTGTCATGGAGTACCGTCACCAAGGGTGTTTCGCCACTATAAAGAGCAAAAGAGAAGGAATCAAAGTATTCAGGATATTTCTTTTCGTGATAAGACAAAGGGGTGGGAAGAATTTTCGTTTACTATTGTATTGGATGATGGGGAAAAGTATGTAGGAAAGAAACGAGAAGACCCTTATTTTAATGCATTTATTAAAAACATATTATTAAGAAACTCTTGTTATCATTGTGGTTTTAAAGGAAAGAGTCGTTGCAGTGATATTACGGTTGCTGATTTTTGGGGAATCAAAAACTTGCTGCCTGAGATGTATTGCAAAGATGGGGTGTCTTTGGTACTATGTCAAAATGAGCGTGGGGAGCAGATGTTCAAAGATATTGCTTCTAGCTATGAGGTGAAAAAACTTGTAGTTAGTAAGAAACATGAAGAAAGCAATTCAGCAATCTATGCTTCCATGGTAAAACCAGAGGGAAGAGACATGTTTTTTAAAAAGTTTTATTTAGAACCTGATTGTAAAACAATTGAAAACAGCTTAAGTAGTATAAAAAAGAAAAATATAGTTATTCGAGCATTAAGAAAAGCAAAGAGAATAGGAAAGGGAATAATCAAAAACCGGTGATTGTATGCAAAAACGTTTCTCACAAAAAGGTGAAATAGCAATGGGAACAATGCTTTCGTTTATGTCTTTGGGCATTGGCTATATGATATCCATTCTATATACACCGTTTATGCTAAGAATTTTAGGGCAAAGTGAATATGGACTTTATACACTTGTTGCCAGTACAGCAAGTTATCTTGGAATGCTAAGCTTCGGATTTGATGTATCATATGTGAAGTTTTACTTTCAAGAAAAGAAGAAAGGGGAAGAGGCAGTTGCACGGCTAAACGGGATGTATCTGCTGATTTTCACAGGAATCAGTTTGTTATCTTTAGTAGCAGGAGGAATTTTAGTATCGTTTTTGCCACAATTATTTCAGAGTAAACTTACATTGGCAGAAATAGATAAGGCACAAGTATTGATGGTAGTAATGGTAATTGACATTGCCCTTACGTTTCCAGCAAGTTTGTTCCGATCTTATATAACAGCAAATGAGAAATTTGTGTTTCAAAAATTGGTACAGATATTGAACAACGTGTTAAGTCCATTTTTAGCGTTACCACTGTTATTAATGGGTTTTGCTTCTACCGCACTAGTAATGGTTACGTTAGTGATTAATATATCCGTAGCGATTTGGAATATTACTTATTGTATTAAGAAATTAAATATGAAGCTGTCATTTCGTAACGTGGATTTCAAATTACTAAAAGCGATGTCTGCGTTTTCAGGGTTTATTTTTATTAATATTATTGTAGATCAAATTAACTGGAATGTTGATAAGTTTATACTAGGAATATATGAGGGAACAATTGCGGTGGCAGTGTATGGAATTGGTGCTCAGATAAGTGGGTATTATCGATCCTTTTCTTCCGCGGTGTCCAATCAGTTTATTCCTAGTGTGAATAAGCTTGTCAGTGAATCAGATGATAACCAAGCACTGCTAAAATTGATGCAAAAGGTTGGACGGGTTCAGAGTATGATTTTATTTCCGTTGTGTATTGGACTTTTGTTTTATGGGGAAGTATTCATTCAGCTTTGGGCAGGAAAGGACTATAAGGATTCTTATTCCGTTATGATGATTTTAGTTATTCCATTGACTATTCCTTTGGTTCAAAGTCTTGGAATCGAAATTCAAAGAGCAAAAAATATGCATCAGTTTCGTTCCATTGTATATTTTTTAATAGCAATTTTGAATGTTTTCTTAAGTGTTCCGCTTTGTAAGTTGTATGGAGCTGTTGGTTGTGCAATTGGAACAGCGATATCATTAATTCTGGGGAATGGAATTGCGATGAATTGGTATTATCATTGCAAATGTAAACTTAATATGTTCTTGTTTTGGAAAAAGATTGGTTCTTTTGCACTTGTTATGATACTTCCAACATTCGTAGGATATATGACAAAGCTCTTTTTATTGGAAAAAACTGCCTCAAGTTTACTACTTTGTGGATTGATTTTCTCTGCAACATATTTCCTTTCCTTGTATCTTTGGGGGATTGAAACACACGAAAAAGAAGCTTTAAGAAGATTGATGAAGAAATTGCAAGAAAAAACCAAGAGCAAAAAAAATAGTAAGAAAAATATCTA
>NZ_JAVBNS010000293.1:0-4996 GCF_031551385.1 Anaerosporobacter sp. | reverse complement strand
TTCTAATTGTTTAATAACTGTTAAACTTGCATCCTGTGCCTCAAAGCCTGTTCCTACATCTGCACAAAATGTACAGCCTGTCCCGTGAATTCGATTAGGGCAAGTGATTGGCAAGTTTACAGGTAATTTATAAACTTTGGTTCCATATCTATCTTTTAAATAGTCTGAATATTTATAATACATATCTCATCTTCCTTACTTCCATTCAACGCTAATAACGCATATTATACCATATATTTGTTAAATTGTATAGGTAGATGAAAAAACTAGTTTTGTTTTATTATTAGTATAGAATGTATATTTTTTTGAAAAAGTAACATACTACTTCTAGAATGACAAAGGAGGTATATTATGAAAACCATAGATTATATTGCGCTCATTCTAGTAATTATCGGAGCTATAAACTGGGGACTAATTGGATTTTTAGGCTTTGACCTTGTAAGAGTAGTTTTCGGGGATATGACTCTAGTTTCAAGAATCGTATATGCCGTTATTGGTATTTGTGGCCTTTATGCTCTTAGTTTCTTCGGAAGATTACGTAACGATGCCTAATGCGGCTATTTAGAAAAGAGCAGATTCATTCCATTTTTTAATGGAGTCAATCTGCTCTTTTCTTAACATTTTATAATGATACAATAACATCACTCTTCAAGCTATCAGCTATACTGTCATTATTGATTGAAATACTTAAAACAAAATCGATGTGAAACTGATCGGAAATATTCTTTAACTTGTTGATTACGGTTTCAATTTCATCTCCTGCTACTTGTGCGACTTTTAGGAAACTATCAACGAACACACATTCCAAATCGTGGTCTTGTGATATAATCCCGCATACAAATCCAACAAATTCATGCTGATTCTCTACGAGATAATCGCTTACGCTTATCAATCGGAGTTTGTTGTTAAGTTCATACATATGTTTGTTGCTTTTGTCTATGTATACAACAGTACCTTCCGATTGCAGCATTTTTTCATTTGCTTGATTAATAAGTACTTTTGTCTTACCCTTACCTTTTTCACCAACAATAATCTGAACCATAGAAGTTCCTCCTTATTTTTCTTGAGGGTTCTGAAAGTTAGAAATCCAATAACCATAGCCATATCTGATGCTGTTACTAGTATATGCGAAAGCTCTGTAAGTCTATGAATTAATTATAGTATAGGCAGTATGAATTTACAATCTCTATTTGTAAATAAACTTAAGTAGGTAAGACATCTGTGAATATAATGTTGTTTTAGAATCTGATTTCAAAATAACAGAGATATATTCTTTGTCTGAGCGGTCTTTTGAATAAAGAACAAGACAAGAACCAGCTTTGTTTGTAGTGCCTGTTTTTCCACCTATTACAGTAATTCCTTCAGGCATCGTTTCAACGCCTTTTAAATAATTGTTTGTAGTTGAAAATTCTTTTTTCACTTGACTACCAGCACTATTACTATAGGTAGCATCATACGATTTCGTGCCTATAATTTCCACAAAAATGGGTTGTTTTAAAGCTTCTTGAAAGATAAGATAAATATCATAAGCAGTTGTATAATGGTTTTCATCATGAAGTCCATGAGCGTTGGCAAAGTGAGAATGTGTTGCACCTAACTCTTTTGCTTGCTCATTCATCATGTTAGCAAATGCCTCTTCACTTCCAGCAACATGCTCAGCAATGGCAATACCAGCATCATTACCAGAACTAATTAAAAAGACATTAAGAAGGTCTTTCAGATTAATCTGATCTCCTTCTTTAAGTCCACATAAACTTGCCCCTACTTCAGCGATATGGGAAGCATTATAACTAACCGTAACCGTATCTGATAGGTTTGCATTCTTTAATGTTACTAATGCTGTCATAACTTTTGTTATACTAGCTGGATACAATTTCTCGTAGATGCTATCAGCATACAATAACTTATTATCTGTATTATTGACTAGTAGTGTAGCTTCAGCAGCTAAGTTACCATCACCACCAATATCTGATTTTAAAGGGACTACACAAAGATTGTCTGTAAACAAATCAGCATATTCATCACTTGAATTATTTGCTGTCGTATACTCAATTGCACTTGAATCCGAAACGGAATACTTCATTAGTGCTTCAGTAGACGACGAACACCCTGTTAGTGTTACCATCACTAACAGGGAGCTTATTATCTGTATTTTCTTATTCAATCTCATTTTAAGGATTCTCTCCATTCTAAATCACCTCGATCTAACGCTTTGATAAGTAATTCAGCAGTTGCAAGATTCGTAGCTAATGGAATATTATGTGTATCACATAATTGAACAACATTATTAACATCTGGTTCATGTGACTTTGGTGTTAATGGGTCTCTTAAGAAGATAACAATATCTATTTGGTTGTGCTCGATTTGTGCACCCAACTGTTGTTCGCCGCCTAGATGACCTGCTAGATATTTATGAACATTTAGATTTGTAACTTCTTCAATCAATCTTCCTGTAGTTCCTGTCGCATATAATTCATTCTTACTTAAAATACCACGATAGGCAATACAGAAGTTTTGCATTAGTTTTTTCTTTGCATCATGTGCAATCATTCCGATATTCATATGCATTTACCCCCTCATATTTTTTCTTTGTAAGCTAACATTTAATATAAATCCTATTCCTATCATATAACTGACTAAGGAACTTAGTCCATAACTTATGAAAGGTAAAGGTAGTCCTGTATTTGGTAGCATAAGTGTTGCAACACCAATGTTGGCAAACACCTGAAACATAAACATGGCAGATATTCCTGTTGCAATCAACATACCAGTTCGGTCTCTTGCTGTTCTTGCAACCGCAAGGCATTTGAATATTACAATAGCTAAAAGACCAATAACAACGCATGCACCAATAAATCCTAGTTGTTCTCCTACTACAGAAAAGATAAAATCACTTTCTGATACCGGTAAGCTTTTGCTCTTTAGTTCTACGGATTGACCAGAAAACAATTTACCGTATAAACGCCCCGATCCCATATACTCAATTGATATTTTCTGTTGCCATACTTCAGCTGGATACTGATCAGGGAATTTAAAGGCTAGAATTCTTCCACGCTGGTAGTTATCTAGTATCTTCTGATAGGGTTGCTGTATATACCAAAACAATGCAATAGCAGAAGGAATTCCAAGCGCTAGTATTGGCACAATAAGTTTATAACTAAGACCAGCAGCATAAATCATAATAGCAAAGGTGAAGACCAAAACCATACTCGATGATAAATCAGGTTGTTTCATAACCATTGCTATAGGTATCATTATCATAACAGCCGAAATCAATACAGTGGATATACGATCCATCTTCTCTTTTCTATCAGTAAAGAATTGTGCAAGCACAACAATCATCATAATTTTACATACCTCGGAAGGCTGTAAATCAAACGCAACAAGATTAATCCAACGGTTTGTACCAAACTGTGGATGTGCAATGCCAGGTATAAATACAAGAACTAGTAAAACAAGATTTGCTAAATAAATTAACCATATAAAACGACATACAAAATGGTAATCAACAAGTGCTACAAAGCACATAGCCATAAAACCAAGTACAAGACCCATAATCTGCTTCTTACCATCTGCAGGTTCTACTAATCGAATTAGATATGTTCCTATACTTACGAGTATAAGAACAAGCACGACTAACGAATAGTTCATTCGTTTAAAGTCATATTGTTTAAAATCAAACATGAATAATCATCCTTATTTTCGTGGAGTTTTCAAGTCTTTAATCGGAATGTTGGCAATAAGCGCTGGAACTTTGCCGTTATTTTCCTCGGAGTCAGTTTGTGTAATTTCAATATCTAACTTCTCCTCGTCAATTTCCACATATTTTGAAATAACTTTAATAATGTCATTTTTCATCTGTTCCATAATCTCAGGAGAACAATTCGCGCGATCGGATACAAGCACAAGTTTTAAACGATCTTTTGCAACGCTACCCGATGCTTTTTTCTTGAATAATTCTGCGATACCCATTGGTTAATATTCCCTCCCTTTGTCCTATTGTTTTTTGAATATGCTAGCTAAACGTTGCATAAGTGATGCTTTTCCATTCAAGTCTAAGAAAGGAATTTGCTCGCCAGTGATTCTCTTGCAAACATTCATAAAAGCTTGTCCAGCTAATGTATCATTACCTACTAATGGTTCACCTTGGTTTGTTGAAATTACGATGCCTTCATCATCTGGTACAACACCGATTAAATCAACAGCTAGAATTTCAACAACATCATCACTAGACATCATGTCTCCACGTTTTACCATATCCATACGAAGTCTGTTAACGATTAAATGTGTTTGTTTAATCTCGTTTGCCTCAAGTAATCCAATGATTCTATCAGCATCACGAACAGCGGAAACTTCAGGAGTTGTAACTACTAAAGCACGATCTGCTCCAGCAATTGCATTCTTAAATCCTTGCTCAATACCTGCAGGACAATCCATTAGTATGTAATCAAACTCTTCTTTTAACTCATCTGCTAATTTGCTCATTTGCTCTGGTGTAACTGCGGATTTATCTCTTGTTTGAGCAGATGGCAATAAGTATAGATTTGGATATCTCTTATCTTTAATTAAAGCTTGCTTAATTCTACAATTACCTTCTACAACATCAACTAAATTATAAACAATACGATTTTCAAGACCCATTACAACATCAAGATTTCTTAATCCTATATCGGTATCGATTAATACAACTTTTTTGTTTAATTGTGCTAAACCAGTACCTACGTTAGCTGTAGTAGTTGTTTTACCAACGCCACCTTTTCCCGACGTTATAACTATTACTTCACCCATGAAATTATTCCTCCAAACTTTTTAATTCATAATGTCTATTGTTGTCTATTCGTAACAGGGATACATCATATTACGAATAGACCATATGCTTATAGACTAATTCTATAGACGAATGTCATTAAGAACATCTTTACTAATGGATTCAATATAAATGTTTCCATCTTCTACATAAGCAATTTTTGCTTCTTTGGAAACTTCTCTCGATCTT
>NZ_JAVBNS010000208.1:0-12663 GCF_031551385.1 Anaerosporobacter sp. | reverse complement strand
AACAACGTATCGTCAGAAAAATTCACAAAAATTTTAATCTGCAAATAATTTTTCTTACATTTTACCAAAAAATCTGTTAAAATATAAATAAGGCACAGAAGAATCCGTCTTATCCAAACTATGTTTCGGGTAAACGGATTCTTTATTCATAACGAGCGAGAATGGTTATCTAAATAAATATGACAAATTATAGTTTTTATGTATATATTTGTTTACTATTTGGTACTATAAAATAAGAGGAGATGGAAACATGTTTAAAGTAGGAGCTTATATTGTCTATGGATTAAATGGTGTATGCAAGGTGGAGAAGGTAGAACCGATGGAATCTTCTTCCGTTAGTAGTGAACGGTTGTACTATACCCTAGTACCCGTATACGTTTCTGGTAGTAGAATTATAACTCCAGTAGATAATAAGAAAGTGAAGATGCGTCCAATTATTACGAAGTCAGAAGTTATGGAACTTATTAATGATATGAACGAATGCGAACCTCTATGGATTCAGGATGATCGTGCACGTGAAGAAATTTATAAGAATGCAATTAAAGAAAATAATAGTTTCGATTTGATTCGAATGATTAAAGCATTATATCTTAGACGAAAAGCACGTTTAGCAGAAGGAAAGAAAGCAACTGCATCAGATGAGAAATATTTTAAATTAGCAGAAGAGTGTCTATATGGCGAATTTGCAATTGCATTAGATATGGAGAAAAAGGACGTTGTTGACTATATATCACAATTTCTAAGCGAAAAAACGGATATTGAAGAATAAATTGATAAATAAATGGTAACATATACTATGGAAGAAACATAAAACAATATAATATATGTAGCACATTTTCTATCTTTGTGAAACATATATGGAAGTTAGGTTGAAAATATGGTAAAAGAAGAACTTAAAAATGAAGTTTTATTAGAAAAACAACAATTGGAGGAGGACTCTGAATATGTAGAAAGCCAACCTATTGATGCAGACTTATCTAATATGCCAGATGATTTATTGAGAGTCTATCTAAGAGAAATCGGAAAGATTCCATTGTTAAGTTCAGAAGATGAAATCGCCTTAGCTATTCGTATAGAGCAAGGCGATGAAGATGCTAAAAAACAATTAACCGATTCAAATCTACGTTTAGTTGTGAGTGTGGCAAAACGTTTTACAAGAGGGAGTGGAATGTCATTACTTGATTTAATTCAGGAGGGAAACCTTGGATTAATGAAAGCAGTGGACAAGTTCGAGTACAAAAAAGGCTTTAAATTCAGTACGTATGCAATGTGGTGGATTCGACAATCCATATCAAGAGCGATATCGGATCAATCAAAAACAATTCGTATACCAGTTCATATGCGTGAAACAATGAATCGAATGGGTCGGGAAATGCGGAGATTTACGACAGAACGAGGACGTACCCCTAATGTATGCGAGTTAGCTGAATTGACAGGCAATACGCCCCAAAAGGTAGAAGAGATTCTGCAATTATATAGTGACACATTATCACTAGACAACCCAATCGGCGAAGAGGAAGATTCTACTTTAGCTGATTTTATAACAGATGATACAGCACCAGAACAATACCGAGTTACAGAACATAAGATGCTTCAAAAGGAACTGGAGAATATTCTTGTGACATTAAGTGAACGTGAGCAAATGGTATTAAAGTTACGTTTTGGTTTATATGATGGTGAAATATGGACACTTGAAGAAATTGGACAAATCTATCATGTGACGAGAGAGCGAATTCGCCAAATAGAGGGAAAAGCAATAAGAAAATTGCGTACAAAGAAAGAAATTCGTCAATTAAGAGTATATTTAGAATAGCATTCATTTGACAAGATACGATATGATGAATATAATATAGAATATTGATTTAAAACTAGTGGTTATGAAATAGCAATAATCGCTGGTCAGATAACCTTCCTTACTTTAGCAAATAATAGTGGGAAGGTTTCTTGTTTGCCAATATACTAAAGTTGATGTCCTAAATAGATTTTTGACATCAATGAAACGAAAAGACGTGTGAGGAAGAAGTAGACGGAGGAGTTATGGACAAGAATCAAACGCAAAATCCCTTAGGCCACGCACCAGTAGGAAAACTAATGGTGAAATTTGCAGTGCCAAGTATTGTGGCTATGCTAGTAAGTGCACTGTATAATATTGTTGACCAATTATTTATTGGGCAAGCAGTAGGAACGTTAGGTAACGCTGCAACGAATATCGCATTTCCTTTATCAACATCTTGTGTTGCTTTGGCATTGATGTTTGGTATTGGAGGCGCATCTAGTTTCAATCTTGCTATGGGAAGAAAAGAACCAGATAAAGCAGCACACTATATAGGAAATAGTATCGTATTGCTCCTAGGAAGTGGAATACTTCTAATGATAATTACGCTACTTTTCTTAACACCAATGTTACGATTTTTTGGTTCACCGGATGACGTATTAGGATATGCAAAGACATATGTTGGTATTACTGCATTTGGTTTTCCATTCTTAATTCTAACAACTGGTGGAGGTCATCTAATTCGTGCAGATGGTAATCCAAAGATGACAATGATCTGTAATCTCTCTGGTGCAGTAATTAATACAATTCTTGATGCAGTATTTGTTTTTGGATTTGATATGGGTATGGCTGGAGCTGCCTATGCAACAATCATTGGTCAAATATTCTCAGGAATACTTGTTATTAATTATATGAGACATTGCAAAACAGTCAAGATTACCAAAAAGCAATTAAAGTTAAAATGGGAATATTCCGCACGTATTATTTCATTAGGTACAGCTTCGTTCTTTAATCAAATTGCAATGATGGTAGTTCAAATTGTACTTAATAAGTCATTAAAACATTATGGTTCTTTATCTGCATATGGTGAAGCAATTCCATTAGCTTGCGTAGGTATTATATCGAAGGTTAACATGGTATTCTTCTCAATTGTCATTGGTATTGCACAAGGGACGCAGCCAATTGAGGGATACAATTATGGTGCTGGAAACTTCAAGCGTGTTAAAGAAGCATATCGTTTAGCGACGATTGTTGGTGGTGCTATAGCGGTTGTCTTCTTTATTCTATTCCAGTCTGCACCAAGACAAATTATATCGTTGTTTGGAAAATGAGACGAAAGTTATTATCAATTTGGAGTTAGCTACTTTAGAGTGTTCCTCCTATTTACATGTCTTAATTTCCTTCAACCAATTACATCAACATTCTTTACATCAATCGGGAAACCTTATAAAGGTATCTTCTTAGCACTAACAAGACAGATATTATTCTTGCTACCTTTGATTGTAATATTGCCAATGTCTATGGGAATTGATGGTATTCTATATTCTGGTCCAATTGCTGATCTTTTAGCTGCAGGCATTACTGTTTTAATGGTTATTTATGAATTTAAGGTTATGAAAAAATTAGAAACTTCAAGTAATCAAATTTGTTCGTAGATTGTCGAATATAAAAAGAGTTGTAAGTAAAACATAATACTATGTTTGCTTGCAACTTTTTTTGCTTAATTGAAGTACTTGTGTATTGGTACAATTTTAGATGCAAAACTTTTTGCTTTTTCGTGGCATATTCGCTGGGATAGGAAATGAAGTTTTGCATATTTACGTTGCTGATACACAAGTACGGTAATTTGGTGAATAAAAAGTAGGAAGTGGTTATTGGTAGCTATATTCTGAAAGCGAAATAAAAACTTGGATTTTATTGATAATTTATGATTAGTAAGGCCCTTGATTTTATAAGCGTGGTTCGTTATGATATAAAGGAGTTAGATAAAACTAACTATAATCAAGACGTTGGAAGGAGTATGTAGAATAATGAGTCAAGAAGTATTTGAAATGATATATCGTTTAAATCAACAAGATATTAAAACACAATTAGCATTACAATGTTCTCCCGTCTTGACTGGAGTGAAGATATCTAATTTATTTATTGTATCCAATGAGCATATAAGAATCATTTATGAGATTTTCAAGAACTCTCCGATTTCAATATCAATTATTTGGAGATCAAAGGAGAAAACAACATTTTTACTATATAGTAAAAACAGGGTAGAAGAATATCTCCATGATAAAAAAGTTCAGAAATTAATGCGTTCCTTTGGATATCCAAATCCTAAGTTATATTCGGTATTAGTGGAACTTCGAAGCCGTTATACTAGCTACAAAGAAGAGGGCGCTGAATTTCCTCATGAACTTGGGATTTTGTTAGGTTATCCTGCCGAAGATGTAATTGGATTTATAGAAAACAAAGGTAAGAACTCCTTGTACACAGGCTATTGGAAAGTATACGGGAATGTACAAGAGACGATGAATGTATTCTATCTGTTTAATCAAGCAAGAGAGAATGTTGTAAGAATGTTAGCAAATGGGGTAAGCATTCAGAATATACTTACGATGCACTATGGAAGTTTTTATTATAGTTTATGATGCAAAGATAGGTAACGAAGTTTTGCATATAGAAAAGGAGAGAAAATGAATAAAATAACAGTAGTATATTGGTCACAAACAGGTAATACAGAGGCTATGGCAAATGCAATAGGAGAAGGGATCAAAGGTACAGGTAAAGAGGTAGAATTGTTAGAAGTGTCTAGTGCAGACATTAAGGACTTAGAAGAAGCGACTGCTTTTGCGCTTGGATGTCCTGCTATGGGGGCAGAAGTGTTGGAAGAATGCGAGATGGAACCTTTTGTTTCGGAAATCGAGAAAATTGTTACTGGTAAGCAAATTGCTTTGTTTGGTTCTTATGGTTGGGGTGATGGACAATGGATGCGTGAGTGGGAAGAACGTATGATATGTGCTGGCGCAACAATTGTTGATGGGGAAGGTTACATATGTCAAGAGATGCCAAATGATGAAGCAATCGAGGCTTGCAAGAATCTTGGTAAAAAATTAGCGTCCTTATAATGTGCTTAAATTATGGGGTATAGGGTGAACGAAAATAAGTATAAAGGAGATCAAAATGAGCGTTGTAATAATTGGTGGACACGACCGTATGGTTTGTCAGTATAAGAAGATATGCAAAGCATATAATTGTAAGGCTAAGATATTTACGCAAATGACAAGTAATTTAAAAGAGCAGATTGGAAAACCTGACTTAGTAGTGTTATTTACAAACACCGTATCACATAAGATGGTGAAATGTGCTGTGGCAGAAGCAGAAAGAACGAATGCAGACATTGTACGATGTCATTCAAGTAGTGGGAATGCACTTGGTGAAATTTTGGAATCTCGTATGTAAGCAAGGCATTGCTGTGAACGTTTTGTGTGAACAATAACAGTATAGCATAATAGAAGAGGCTACCTAGCATTGTTGACCATATAAATTCTATATGCTACTATACTATTACTATTATTTATACTATTATTATATATGTGTTGACTCTGACGTAACGTTATAGTGTATTATTCTTTTAGGAGGTGATAATCGTGAAATTTACAGTAAGCGAAACAGCAAAATTGACTGGGGTAAGTGTTAGAACACTTCATTATTATGATGAGATAGGTCTGCTTACCCCAAATGAGGTAGTTGCTAATACAGGCTATCGTTATTATAGTAAGCAGTCAATCGAGCGGTTGCAGCAAATCCTCTTTTATCGAGAACTTGATTTTCCGTTGAAAGAGATTGTAAAGATTATGAATAACACTTCTTATAACAGAGAAGATGCACTAAGAAATCAAAGAGAATTATTAGCTTTAAAGCGGAAGCGACTGGATAAACTGATAGAGCTCTTGGATTCGAATTTGAAAGGAGACAACACTATGAGTTTTAATGAATTTGATATGAGCGAAATTGAAGATGCTAAGAATAAATATGCGAAAGAAGCAGAAGAAAGATGGGGCAATTCAGATGCTTATAAAGAAAGCGCAGAGAAAACAAAAAATTATACAAAAGAAGACTGGGCTAACGTGGCTGCAGAATCCAATACTATTATGACGAAATTCGCAGAACATGTCGGAGAATCCCCAGAATCAGAATTGATTCAATCATTTGTTGAAGAATGGAAAAATCATATATCAAAATTCCATTATCAATGTGGTAATGAAATTCTAGCTGGTCTTGGTGAAATGTATGTTGCAGACGAGCGATTTACAAAGAATATCGACAAGTTCGGCGAAGGCACTGCAAAACTTATAAGCGATGCGATTAGGGTGTATTGTAGCTTATAATCACAGCCTTTCCTTAATAATTGGTTTGTTAAGAATAAGAAGAATACTGCATATAGATACAATTATGGTCAATGGACCCATCAATACGGTTTCCTTCATGCTATTTGTAAGAAAAAAGTTCCATATAATCGCAAATGACGTGAATATCGTATTTAAAACAACAAGTCCTTTTACGACTTTCATGTCTATTTTAGAAAAAATAATTTTTCCATATGATAAATAAGCATATATGACAACTCCCCATAATACTGCAAAAAATATATGTATTATTCTTCTTGATAGTGGAGCTACAATATAGATGCCACCTAGCACAAACTCACCTAGTGGTGCACCAAACGCAATAAGTGCTTGTATTACCATACTAACTAATGTACACAAAGCACATATTGTCGCAAGGATTTTTTTTGATGTTACATTATTACTAATACAAATCATAATTTTTCTTATCCTCCTAGAAATTCCAATTTACTTAATTATACCCGAATAGAGAATAAAAATAAAGCCCCCATATCAATCACATAACCAAACCTTTACAAAATCTTTTCTATACTTGGCTAGAAAACTTAACATAACTTGCATACAATAACAGTATAGAGCTGAAAAACAAATCAAGATATGTCACAAGTCCAAGTTGACAGAAAGATGTAGAGGGAAGAATAATGCAGCAAAGAATACAACCAACGATGGTTAAGAAAAATCAAACCGTAGCAGTAATGATAAGAAAACAACCTAGACAACCAAATGTAAGTGTTGTTTGCCCTATTATAATGCCAGAAAATCTTGCTAGAAACAAAGAAAAATAATCAAAAAAAATATATTAGTGACACATATTATCATAACCTTAGAATTCGATTTCACAAACAGAATTCTAAGGTTTTTTGTTGTCGTTTTTATTTATTATCAGCATAGTATAAAATCAAAAGATATTAAGAATATTAAAACTAAGAGGAACGATTTAATTGATGTATAGGAAATCTGTTCAAATTTAAATAACATAAATCATAAAGCAAAATATGTGCTTAGAGACGAGGCAATTTATGAATAATCATGTTTTAATACTACTAGCATCTTTAGTGATTATATTTATTAGTGGATATATTTTTATAAAAACAATACTTGTATACAAAAGATATCAAGACAAAATACAGGATAAACAATTACTATTAACGGAATGTATTTTAGAAAATGATAGAATACAATTAACATGGATTAATCTTAGTGATTTGCTTGAAGCAATCGTTGAAGTAACACGGGAACAAGCAACGAAAAGTGAAGTCAATATACATGCAGTCATTGAAGAAGGTATTGCATTAAAAGGTGACGAAAGTCTATTGCTATACTTTTATAATGCACTTATTAAGAATGCACTGGCTAACGGAAAAGATACACGATGCATTGAGATTGCGTTATTCAAAGAAAATAGAGGGACGAACCAAGAATGCCTTGTTGGTTATGTAAGTAATGACGGAGAGAATCAGACGAAAAAGAAGAGCCAACAAAATCAGAACAAATTGTGTATCTTAAAGGAAATTGCCAATCTACATCACGGAGATGTATGGTGGGTTAGTGAATTTGGTATTGGCAATACTTTTTTCTATCGTTTTATTCCTAATAGATAATACCCATTTACATTCGCTTTCTTGTATAAAATATGATAATATTTAAGTAATACAGATAAGGAGCGTGGATGAAATGACAATGGTTACACTTGGTAAAACACAGATTACAGTAAACAAAAACGGTTTTGGGGCACTTCCTATTCAAAGAATTAGTAATGAAGATGCTGGCAAGTTATTAAGAAAAGCGTATGAACATGGTATCACATTTTTTGATACAGCAAGATTCTATACAGATAGTGAATCAAAGATAGGGGAATCCTTATCGGATGTTAGAGAGAATATCTATATTGCAACCAAAACAGCCGCAACAAATGTAGATGCATTTTGGAAAGACTTGGAGACAAGTTTGTCGTTATTAAATACAGACTATGTTGATTTATATCAGTTTCATAATCCATCATTTTGCCCGAAACCAGGAGATGGAACAGGTGTATATGAAGCGATGTTAGAGGCAAAAGCGAAAGGGAAAATCCGTCATATTGGTATTACAAACCATCGTTTGTCGGTTGCAAATGAAGCAATTGATTCTGGATTATATGAAACATTACAGTTTCCGTTTAACTATCTTGCAACAAAGGAAGAACTTCAATTAGTTCAACGTTGTAAAGAAAAAGAAATGGGCTTCATTGCTAT
This sequence comes from Anaerosporobacter sp., assembly GCF_031551385.1. Classification (GTDB taxonomy): domain Bacteria; phylum Bacillota; class Clostridia; order Lachnospirales; family Lachnospiraceae; genus Anaerosporobacter. The sequence goes on along the minus strand of NZ_JAVBNS010000208.1, from coordinate 4,255 downwards.
GAAAGCACTATCAGGTGGATTGATTACAAATTCAAAAGCAGCGTATGCTTATCAAGACTTATACGATCATGTATTACCTATCTGGGGAGTTCAAAAAGAAAGTGAACTTGATGAGTTTCTAAGTTATATTAATAATCCACCGACTATGACTGATGAGATAAAAGCAATTATTGAAAAAGACCAAAAGGAATTAGCAAGTAACTTCTGTCGCGGATGCGGGTATTGTATGCCATGTCCAGTAGGAATTGAAATCAATAATTGTGCAAGAATGTCATTATTATTGCGCCGTTCCCCATCTGAATTACAGTTAACACCAGAGATGCAAGATAAGATGAAACGCATTGAAAAATGTATTAATTGTGGTCGATGTGCGGCTAGATGTCCATATGCTTTGAATACACCAAAACTATTAAAAGATAATTATAAGGATTATACAGAAGTATTAGCTGGAAAGCCTTTATAAATTACAAAGCCAATCCGATATTATAGGTAACACGATTTGTAACTTAAGGGATATAATCCTGAATAGTTAATAATATTATAAAAAAGACAGTGAACACATAACTCATTGTCTTCTCGGAGAGGAGTAGATTTTTTGGCTGTTAACCAAGTTAATACAAATGCATATGCTACTGATTTCGCATCAAAGAATACGGAATCAGCAAAAGTAGATATTAGCACAATCGAAGAATCATTTAAAAAGGCAATAGAGCGATATTCTGATTTTGTTGAAAAACGTTTAGAAGATGGAGAACCCACCTATCAAATAGGAGCTTCCTCTATGACAGAAAAAGAGTGGGATACGCTTATTACTAAAGTGGATACTTCCATTAATCAATTTAAAGAAGAGTTACGTGCACGTATTAAAGTATTAAAAGAACGTGATGAGAAAAAGAAAATCATTCAAGAGCAGAGAGCAGAAAAAGAGCTGTTGAAAAAAGACCTTTTAAAAGAATTGAATGATGCTATTGCAGAGGATGCTATAGAGAAGCACTCACAAAGACAAGAAGAGGAAGAGGACGCTTTCATAGCAAATCAAGAAAACTCCATAACACCAACAACTTCTATAACAGAAGAACAATTAAGACAGTTATTAGCAGACTAAGAGAGAGGCATGGTTACAAGTATGGATATTGATTTTCACCAATATTACAACGAGATATATCCTTTTTGGAATCGTATAAGTGAGCGTCAGAAAGAGGAGTATATACAGAATTCCTATAGCGCTAAATATACAAAAGGGCAGTTCGTCCATAATTCACTTGGACAGTGTTTAGGAATGCTTACCGTATACGAGGGACAACTACGTGTATATATTCAATCTGAAAACGGGAAAGAAATTACACTCTATCGCTTAGATGAAGGAGATACCTGTACATTATCAACCTCCTGTATTATGGAGGAAATCACATTTGATGTTTTTATTGAAGCAACAAAGGATAGTACGTTATTTATAACAAATTCAAGTTATCTCAACTATCTTTCTGAGGACAATGTATATGTTCAAAACTTTATCTATAAACAGACTACAGAAAAATTCTCGAATGTTATGTGGTCTATGCAACAGATTCTTTTTCTTAGTTTTGATAAACGTTTGGCAAGCTATCTACATGATGAGATGATTAAAACAAACAATAATTCCATTAGTACGACACATGACGAGATTGCCAAAGAATTGGGAAGTGCAAGAGAAGTTGTTTCTCGAATGTTAAAATATTTTCAAAAAGAAGGTTATGTAACCTTAGAACGTGGTAAGATTATCATTCTTGATAAAGATGCCCTTCGTAAGATTGCGCTTAGCTAAGATGTAAGTGTGACTTGGTCACGGTACGCTTCCTCATTTTTCTAGTATTATATTGTTATAGAGAAACATTCAAGACTCGGTCTTACATACCTTTTGAATCGTTTCGTTATAAATTATAATTTATTTACCATAATAGTAGGTAATACGTAAATAATACTTAGACGAATGGAGAAATGACTATGGCTAATAAAACAGTTATTATAGGTGGAGTTGCTGGTGGAGCAACGGCTGCAGCAAGACTAAGAAGACTAGATGAAACAATGGAAATTGTACTCTTAGAAAGAGGGAATTATATATCGTTTGCCAATTGTGGTCTGCCATATTATGTTGGCGATGTAATACAGGAAAGAGCAAATCTTTTACTACAGACACCTGAGGCAATGTATAAGAAATTCAATATTGACGTTAGGGTTCAGAATGAGGTTTTGTCCATTCAACCAGAGAAAAAAAGCGTTTTAGTTAAAAATCTTAAAACAGGCGAACAATACGAGGAGTCTTATGATCAATTGATTATCTCTACGGGCTCTACGCCAATAAAACCATCCATACAAGGAATTGATAGTGATCGAATCTTTACCATTTGGACAATAACAGATACCGATAAAGTAAAAGATGTAGTAACTACACAGAAACCAAAGAACGCAGTTGTTATTGGTGGAGGATTTATCGGTCTTGAGATGGTCGAGAATCTACATGAAGTAGGTATTCATGTTACCCTAGTTGAGAAGATGAATCAAGTAATGACAAGTATCGATTATGATATGGCAATGCTTGTTCATGAGCATCTTCAAAACAACCAAGTATCGCTACAATTAGAAGATGGTGTAACTGCCTTTCATAATAATAGTTCTGGAACGGTTACAGTTGAGCTTGAGAGTGGTAGACAGCTTGAAACAGATATGGTTATTCTAGCTATCGGTGTAAAACCCAATAGTGAACTTGCTAAAGAAGCTGGTATCGCACTTAACCAACGAGGCGGAATTGTTGTAGACGAATATATGCAGACTTCAGCAGAAGATATCTATGCGGTTGGAGATGTTATAGAAGTTACAAATCCAATATATAATATAAGAACCATGATTCCACTAGCTGGGCCAGCTAATAAACAAGGTAGAATTGTTGCAGATATTATTGTTGCAAAAGTTAATTCCAATGCTGTTTCTGACAAACAAAAAAAACGCAAAAAATCATATAATGGTACACTTGGTACATCTATTGTGAAAGTATTTGATTATGACATAGCAAGCGTTGGTTTGAATTCAAAACAATTACAAGAACTTGGGAAAGTTAAAAACATAGATTACTATACCGCACTTATTAATCAAAAATCCCATGCAGGATACTATCCAGGTGCGACACCTATCACATTGAAGATGCATTTTGATACAGAAGGTAAGATTCTTGGTTGTCAAATTGTTGGTAGAGAAGGTGTTGATAAACGAATTGATACGGTAGCAACAACGATTCGCTTAGGTGGAACAATCTATGATTTAGAAGAATTAGAATTTGCCTATGCACCTCCATTCACTTCGGCAAAAGATCCTGTGAATATGTTAGGGTTTGTAGCTGAAAACATCTTAAATGGATTGGTTGTTCTTACAGAGGTTTACGAATTAGATAATCTGGAAGAAGAAACTGTAATCCTTGATGTTACTGAAGATATGGAACGTATGCTTTATGAGATACCAAATTCTTACCATATCCCTCTTGGTCAATTAAGACAGCGAATGAATGAGTTGAATTCGAACATTCCTGTAGTTGTTTACTGTGCAATTGGTGTTCGCGCCTACAATGCAGCTAGAATCTTAATGCAACATGGTTTCAGTAATGTTTCTGTTCTAGCGGGTGGAGTAAGCTTCTATAAGTCAATGTATTTTAACAAGAAGCTAAAGGAAGAAGAGTTGCAGGTTGCTGAGTGTACGAAGTAACAAAGATTACTATTTAAAATATATAATTCCATAGAAAAACTGCTATACATGTTAGAAAGAAGTGTAGCAGTTTTTTGTTTGTTCAAAATGCGATGTCCTATTGAAAAATACATTACTGTTCGCAAAACGATGTTCATAGCAACGAAAATAACGGCAATACTACTTGATTTGTGCTTCCTATAACGTATAATATAAATATTGATGTTAATACTTGTTAGATTCATACTAACAAAATGAAAGGACACAAAAAATGAAAACAGTAGTAATTGCAGAAAAACCATCTGTAGCAAGAGATATTGCAAGAGTTCTCAAATGCAATCAAAAAATAAATGGTGCTCTGGACGGAAGTAAATATATTATAACTTGGGGACTTGGACATCTTGTTACACTTGCTGATCCAGAGAACTATAAACAAGAATATAAAGAATGGAAAATGGAACATCTACCAATGTTGCCACCTAGAATGGAATTGGTAGTTATGAAACAAACAGCGAAACAATTTAATGCAGTGAAAACACAATTA
>NZ_JAVBNS010000230.1:0-4551 GCF_031551385.1 Anaerosporobacter sp. | reverse complement strand
CAAATACTCTACAGCTTCATGCAACGTCTGTATCCCTATTACTTCAATACCAGTTACAACAGCTCCTTCCTTTACATTATCCATCGGAACCAAACATCTCTTAAATCCATGCTTCGCCGCTGCATATGTCATAGGAAGCACTCCGTTTACACGCTGTAGATGCCCATTTAAGCTCAATTCGCCAATCAGCATACAATCATTAATATTTTCTTGTGGAACATAGCCAGAAGCGGCCAGAATCGCAATTGCGATAGGGAAATCAAAAGCAGTTCCTTCCTTACGGATATCTGCTGGTGATAAATTAATTGTGATACGTTTCGGTGGTAGACGAAATTCTGAGTTTTTCAATGCAATTCGTACTCTTTCCTTCGCTTCCTTCACCTCCGAAGCAAGAAAACCTACCATATCAAAACATGGCAGACCATCACTTACATCTGCCTCAACTTGTACTGGCACTCCTTCTATTCCAAGAATTGCAGCACAATACGATTTACTAAACATTATTGATCCTTTCCCTCTCTTCAAGACTCTAAGAACCATATATTTACACTATAACATACCGATAGCACGTTTGCAAAACAAACTTTCTCACAAACAAAAGAAAGATTATCAAGCGTTCTCACTCAATAACCTTTCTTTAAGATAAACAATTCCCATAATATTTAATTTGCAAGAATCTTCTTGAGTTCATCCATAAATGTATTCGCATCTTTGAATTCTCTATATATAGAAGCAAATCTTACATACGCTACCGGATCTAACTCCTTTAACTTATCCATAACAATTTCACCGATTAAATTGCTATTAATCTCACTCTTATCCATATTAAAGATTGTAGTTTCAATATCATCAACAACTGCCGTGATACTGTCTACCGAAATCGGTCTCTTATGACAAGAACTAAATACTCCTGCTTCAATCTTTGAACGATTGTATGGTTCGCGATTCATATCTTTCTTTATTACGACTAATGGAATTACTTCTATCTTTTCATACGTTGTAAAACGTTTTTTACACTTGTCACATTGACGTCTCCTACGAATAGAACAATTATCATCGGCTGGTCTTGAATCAATAACTCTTGTATTTTCTTCATTGCAAAATGGACACTTCATAAAGCTCCCCCTCAATCACGCATTTCTGTTACTACAATAATAGTAATGTAATTGATTACATTATGTCAAGAACTTTCATATAACTATTAGGAAGTTTAAAGCTTTTAACCCTAATAGATTAACATTTGCATCCAACCAAGCATCTTTGTTCATCAATATCAACCAAAATAACGTCCTCTCCGATTTGTTTGACACAAGCACAGTCAATAATATACTCGCTCTCCCTACCAAGTATCCCCCATATCTTACATGGGCCTGGCACAATCAAACATCGTATCTTAGCGGTACATATATCAAAATCAAGATCACATACATATCCTAATCTCTGTCCGTTTCTGCAGTTAATAACCTCCTTCTCTTTCAATTCGCAAAAACGCATGCCAATCGCCCCTTTGATTTATTTACCTGTCAAATAATTCTTCATATTCTTTAACGCTGATTTCTCTAATCTCGACACTTGCGCTTGAGAGATACATATCTCATTCGCTACTTCCATCTGCGTTTTCCCTTCAAAAAATCGCAGTTTAATAATATTATTCTCTCTATCAGATAATTTGCTCATTGCTTCTTTCAAAGCAATTTCTTCAATCCAATTTTCTTCTTTGTTTTTTTTGTCACTTATTTGATCCATAATATAGAGGGCGTCTCCACCTTCCGAATAAACCGGTTCATACAAAGACACAGGACTTTGGATTGCATCTAATGCAAATACGATATCTTCTTTACTTATACCAATCTCTTCAGCAATCTCGCATACGGTTGGCTCTTTATCATTCTTTCTCATCAAAGCTTCCTTCGTGTAAATCGCTTTGTAAGCTGTGTCACGTAAAGATCTGCTAACACGAATACTATTATTATCCCTAAGATATCTACGAATTTCCCCAATAATCATCGGAACTGCGTAAGTACTAAACTTTACATTTTGGGTTACATCAAAATTATCTATCGCTTTCATAAGACCAATGCAACCAATTTGAAACAAATCATCAACATTTTCATTGCTGTTAGAAAACCTTTGAATGATACTAAGAACAAGTCTCAGATTTCCTTTAATATAAAGTTCCCTAGCTTCTTTATCCCCTTTCAATATACGATCAAAGAGTTCTTTCTTTTCCTCGTTTTTAAGCAAAGGTAATTTCGCTGTATTAACACCACATATCTCAACTTTGTAAAGAGCCATTTCATTAACCTCCACATCATATATATACATAAATGATGTGCTAATTACTGGAACTTTATACTTATTATATTTTTCATTATTTAGTACTTTTTACCATAGAGATTTATTTCATTATATTATATTCACTTTTACTCATATCGTTACTACATTTAAACCTCTACTCCAGCCTTACAATTTCTTTTTTTAAGCGTTTCATAATTTTCTTCTCAAGCCTTGAGATATAGGATTGTGAAATTCCAAGCAAATCCGCTACCTCTTTCTGTGTCTTTTCTGTACCATCCTTTGAATTTAATCCAAAACGAAGTTGAACTATGACACGTTCCCTCTCTGTAAGCTTCCCAAGCGCTTTATTCAAGAGTTTTCGGTCTACTTCATCTTCTATATTCTTATATATTATGTCTTCATCCGTTCCTAGAATATCCGACAATAATAATTCATTCCCATCCCAATCCACATTAAGTGGTTCATCAATAGACACTTCTAACTTCGTCTTATTGTTCCTACGTAGATACATCAAGATTTCATTCTCAATGCATCTTGAAGCATAGGTTGCCAATTTAATATTCTTATCTGGTTTAAATGTATTGATTGCCTTTATTAAACCAATCGTCCCAATCGATATTAAATCTTCAACACCAACACCAGTATTATCAAACTTCTTCGCTATGTACACAACCAGACGCAAATTATGTTCTACAAGTACAGATTTCGCTTTTGCATCCTCGTCGGTTCCCAATCTAGAAATAACATCAGATTCTCTCTCTGCATCAAGCGGAGCTGGTAACACTTCTGCTCCACCTATATAATGAATGTCACCTCTTTGTTTAAATAGTACGTTTTTAAAATCTGGTATTACTCTAAATTGAAATTTATTTGGTATTGATACCTTTAACAACATGCTTCATTCCTCCCGTTATAAAATTCGTTACAATAATTCTTCGTGTAGAATAATATGATAACTGTCATCTACCGTTAATTTGCCTCGATAAATTGCAACTGTTATATTCGGATTATGTACGATTGTATCTTCGTTGAAAATATTCACTTCATCAAATACAATTCCAGGCAAGATTCCTTCCTCAGTACCTACTGCATGGTAAGGAATCCACTTGATTCTTACCGCATAGTTTTCGATGTTTTTTTGTTCCATATCCCCCGTTAACTCTTTCGCATACTGGGTTAATTCTTCTGGTAGAATTTCTTTTATCCCTTCAACATCCGCAACAATAACTGGTTTTCTTGATATCGGCTCTCTAAGATGATTTCCCGTATCCAAAAAACCTCTACAAATTATCTTTTTTTCACCAAACACTAATTCAACGTTATAGAACAACTCCCTTGTTCCTTTCATTTGTAGATAAAACTTCTTTATAAGATAGATAAAACTTCCTGCAACTGCAAAGAAAGCAAGTAAATAGCCAAAGCCAAGTGCTTTTGACGGCAATATTCTTATAAATTCAGTAATATAATACCCCGCACTTGTATAGTAATATAAGTAATTCATAATACCACCAAGTAAAAAGGTAATTGCATAATACACTAAAATGTCCTTTATAAGAGCTTTCATTGTTTTATAATGGAACGCAATCCTTAGCATACAACCTGCTAATACAACTCCAAATAGCATCATAGCGACTCCTAAGCGAAACATTGGCACCATAATGCTTAAGCAAGCTCCCAAACCGCCTAATACTGCCGCCAATAACATTCGCCGCTTTTTACTATTTTTCTTCACAAGCTTTTTCATGAATACCAGAATCAGATAATCCATAATAAGATTTACTCCAAAGATTAAATCAATGTAAACCTCTAGTTTCAATGTTCACCTCCTACTCGTACACTCAGTAAATTTATTATAACTCATCCGCTTCATTGTTTTTGTCATTTATTGGATATCTTTTCCATTTACTTTTCATCAAAGTAATACAGAATCCTACAGAATGTAGGTTGAGAATACACAAACTCTATTTTTTTGAAAAAATGCATAAGAAAATAGGACCATCTTGTATAAAATGGTCCCATTGTTTTTTGATATATTATTTACGATTTTTCTTTAAAAATTCTGGTATTTTAATACCTTCATGATCTGTCTCTTGTGATACTGGTCTTGTATACGTTTGTGTCGGTCTAATCGTACTAACTTGTGGCTCTGCCACTGCAGCAGCACTCATAACAGGTGTTGGTGTTGTTGCTCTTGTAAATGGAGTCGTATTGCTTGTACTTGCTCCCATTCTTGGCATTTGCTGTGTTGCCTGG
>NZ_JAVBNS010000029.1:0-3196 GCF_031551385.1 Anaerosporobacter sp. | reverse complement strand
AATCTCTCCTTTGATTCATGTTTATTAAATATAATTTTTTATTTTTTAATCGGAATAGGGAGATTCCCTGCTCCGAATATGATTTAAAATGACTAAATGTCATCTACTGTTAATTATATTAATACGAGTTAAATCAAAAGTCAAGAAAAATATTAGCACTCACTTTAGATGAGTGCTAATATTTTATACATTACCTCACATACAACGCTTCCTTAATCCTAAGCCCTCCATCTTCATATACAAAAGTCACCTGAATTCTATCAGCAGACCATTTATCAAAAGTACCAAACAAACCTACCACATATGGCTTTTCGCCTTCTGATTCTATCACGTTCATTTCATACATAGGATACGCAATGTCTTCTCCATCAAAAGACTTGTATCCACCTTTCCAACGTTCCTCATCAATGTCCACTACTACATCAATTGGAGCATCTTTTACAAGCTCTAAACACATAACACGGTAGGAATACTCTTTCCGTTCATAATGCAACGTAATCTTTGGTATATTAGGATTTCCCTTACTCATGGCACTTTCTATATCGGTTGGCCATTCCATTCTTTCATATCCTTCTGCCTTTTTTTCAAAAATCCTATTTTCTCCGAACGCTGCTGGATTTGTACTGAACACGTAAGTAAGAGAAACAACAATTTCATTGCATCCATCACCAGTCAAGTCAACTCCCTGTATATGCAAAAAGCCATTTTTCACGTCATTTACTATTAGCTCATCACCATTACCAAAAGCGATACGATAGCTACACTCACCATCTTCACCGTTTTCAGCCATCTCCCGATAAACACGATCTGGCATTCCATCCTTATCGTAATCTTGGTCTACGAAATTATTATAGAATGACCACTGTGTACATTCGTCTAACCAACCTGTGTAATCCATATAGCCAAAGAATGATTGTGCATCACTATGATACTCCTTAGCTATTTCTTGTGAAAAAGACAACTCTTCCACATTTGCTATATCTCGCTTGTAACAACCATCTTCTCCAGCTATAAAATCAAGATGCCCCTCTTGTATCTCATATGTCATATAAGAAAAATGAATGGAAGTTTCTGAAATCAATGCCATATTGATATAAAACATATTGTTTTCATATAAGATATATTGAAATCTTGCATTAGAATATTTCTGTTTTATCTCCTCAAGAACATCTTTTCCATTTTCAAAAACAGATACTTCCTCTTCTGATAAAATCGAACCTGTATATGGTATGAACTCGCCATCTTTACAATAAACTTTATACGCAATAAAACTACGGCCAGTAAACTGATCTTCTTCTATATCATAGTCAATCTCATATTTCGATTGTACACACGCAATGCTATTATCATCTGCTACAAGTGCTTCTCGTGCATAAGGGATTTTATTTTCTGCTTTATTATCTGTAACACCATATACAGCCGTTGCATCTGGACCACCGCTTAAATAAGAAATCAAAAGAAATTTTTTATCTTCCCATTCAAAGATATCCTCTTGTTCATATATATACTCATTTTCCAATAAACGTGTCGTTTCACCTTCTTCCGATACAAACCATAAATCACCATATATATATCCCGTAAATTCTTCCACCAATCCACATTGTATTATCACAAATGCTTCTGCTTTCTTATCTCCTTCATAATCGTTCAATAAGCATATACTTTTTACATCTTCTTTGTATCCACCTGCTTTTTGTACCGCCTGTATGGCACTATCTTCTGTTAGTTGCTTCTCTCCTTTTGGATTACTCAAAAAACAAACTGCCAGTAAAATTAGAATGCCCACCCCACTAATCAGAATCCCCACAGAAGCTTTTTTGTAGTTCAAAACATGCTTAATCCTTGCTTTCACACCATCTTCCCCAAAGGATATAATAGGAATCGCTGTTCTTTTATCTCGCACACGCTTTCCTCCTGTTGCCTCATTTAACAATGCATAGGAATATATCGCCTTACTCTCTTCACCAAGTTCGTTCACTACTCTTTCATCACAAGACATCTCACAATCTTTATTCATCAGATAAAATGCAATCCAAACAAAAGGGTTGAACCAATGAATACAACAAATTGCAAGTGCAAGTGGCTTAATCAAATAATCTTTGCGATATACGTGTACATTTTCATGACAGAGGATAACATTTCTCGCCTCTGCCTCCAACCCTTCCGCTATGTAAATGGTCGGATTTATTATACCAAATACAAAGGATAGATGTTCTCCCTTTATTTCCTTTACCCCTTTGCTTATTTCATGTGCCCCTTGAATCCTACTTCTAAATCTCCAGTAAGAACTAATATGATACGCTGCAAGAGCAATAACACCGGTAAGCCAAATGTAGGAACACATGGTGGCAATCTTTATTGTTTTATTATGCTCTACATTCCGGATATCATCTGCATTTGTATTTCCAGTTTCCAAATCTTTTACATCTTCATCTTTTGCATCTTCTTTTATACTATTTTCTTTCATATCTGTTTTAGGAATAGTTGAAGACAAATTCTCCTCTGCAACTGCTACTTCTACAGATACCTCTTTCTTCTCCTCCACTTGTCTTTGTACTTGCTTTGATACAAGCATTTCTGGAATCAAACTAAGAGGACTCTCTGGAAATACCGGACAAATCAAGCGGACAAAAACAAGTGCCCATAGTATATAGCAAAACTTCTTTGGAGCTTTGCAAAGTAACAGCCTTGTCAACAAAACAATCGCAATACAGAACGTTCCCACAATACTTAATGTAAGAACCATTTGAAATAGCCCACTCATAATGAATACCTCCTTATCCAAAGCACAGCCTCTATTCAGACACGCCTAGTATAACAAGTAGTTGTTACACTAATCTCAATTCTTATTTTCCTTATAATTTTCTATCATCTGCTCAATTTCAGATATTTGCGCATCATCTAATTTTTTACGCTTCATGAAGGCAGCCACCATCCTAGGCAATGAACCACCAAAAGCCTTTTCCACAAACTGTTCCCCTTGTAGCTGCAAATATTCGTCTTTCTTCAAAAGTGATGTAACCACAGCATTTTCATTTTTAAATATCTTTTGCTCGCATAATTTTTTTAAAAATGTATATGTTGTTGACTTCTTCCATTCAAACTCCTTCTCACATTGTTTTACCAATTCCCCACTTCCTATGGGTTCTTCCTTCCATATGAGTTCTGCAAATTTTAATTCTGTTTCTGTCATCTG
>NZ_JAVBNS010000269.1:0-9803 GCF_031551385.1 Anaerosporobacter sp. | reverse complement strand
ACAAGAATCCAACAGCTATGTATGGATAAAACCACTCCAAAGAATAGAGATGAAGAGGAAATTATGGGTTATCGTGATGTGCTGAACACCATTCACGAAAGCTATGAGTATATTCCGATTCGCTCTTCCTATATTTTGCAGTTGCATCGTGACCTATACAAATACTCCGAAAAAAGCATTGGCGGCAGATATAAAAATACACAGAATGTGATAGCCGAAACAACTCCAGACGGTACACAAACTGTACGGTTTATGCCCTTAGACCCATACGAAACGCCTGGTGCAATTGACGCTATCTGCGAAAGCTTTAATCAGGTAATTGACACTTGCGTTATTGATCCGCTTGTTTTAATCCCGATTTTCATTAATGATTTTTTATGCATCCACCCTTTCAATGATGGAAATGGACGGATGTCACGACTGCTTACAACTCTTCTGCTCTATCGGTGTGGATATGTAGTTGGCCGATATATCAGTATTGAAAGTAAAATTGAAAAGACAAAATCCAAGTATTATGCTGTGTTGGAGCAATGTGGGATTAACTGGCACGAAGGTAACAACAATCCAAATCCCTTTATTAAATATCTGCTTGGAATTATTCTTTCTGCCTATCGGGATTTTGAGAGCCGAATTCATTTAACTGATGATAAAATTCCTGCACTTGAACAGGTGCGAAATGCTATTAATGAAAAAATCGGAAAATTCACCAAGAGTGAGATAATGGAGCTTGTCCCTACCATCGGCAAGGCATCCATTGAAAATTCATTAAAAAGCCTGGTGGAAGAAAATTTTATTGAACGACACGGCAAAGGAAAGGCTACCTTCTATACCCGAACTGATAAATAACACTACAATATTTTAAGCATCTATCAGCCGATAGGTGCTTTTTTCATGCCATTTTGAAAGGAGTGCGTTCTATATGAATATATTAAGCTGATTATTTCGGTTAAGAGACAAACGACCAACGCAACCTCCGGCAGCTCTTATCGTTTTTTATTGGTGGCTCCACCTCCGGAAAACCCGTGAATGAACGCTCTCCCCTTGTTTCATACATTCTATATCAATCTTAAAAAAATGGAAACAACCACATTTTCGTCAAGCTCGCCCGACTCAAAATACTTTTTAAATGCTTACTGATTGCTGGAACTCCAACATCAAAAATCTCCTAAATAGCCTTTTGCGTTGCCCAAACGGTTTCATTTTTAACTACGACTTCTATTTTTTCATCATAGTCCTAATCACATTTGCTTTTGTATATGACGAAAAAGACACTAAATTTTTCTTAGAATAAAATGTCTTCTCTTATTTTATAAATCTATATTTTCCCTAGTATTAATAGACCTTTCTACTTCTGCAATAGGGTAATTACTTCTATGCTCGAAGTCATCTTTTATCAATATTGGAGCACACATAAAAATAGCCTGCAAAACTTTGTCAAGTCTCAGGGCACTGAATTGATGTTTTTTTTGTATTCATTCAGTTCTGTTTTAACAAAATCTTTCTTTAGTTTATGTATATTAAGTGAATCAATATTATTTTCGATAAAGTCTGCTATTGTTTTTGAATAACGAATTTTCGGAGAAAAACTCTCTTTATCTTTACACCATTGGGGTTCAATATAGTAATCGTCGATTGTTGTTAACACAAGTCCTGAGCAAATAGCCATATATTCACGAGCCTTTGAAGACCATGAATAGACACTTTTTTGGCTAGGAATCAATAAGTTGGTGATTTTTGCAGGGTATGATTTATAGTTTAAATTATTAAATTCAGTCAAATTAGCTGTTGCCGCCAAATCTAGCCAATCAGAAAACTCACACATGCGTTTCAAATATATAACATCTTCAGGAAGTTGAAAACAATCATCTTTAATAGATATATCAACATATCCTATTGCTTTATAATAACTTGGATGCTTTAATATGAACTCTTTTGCGACAGAAAGGCTATCTGTAAAACTATATATGGGTCCTTGGCGAAGTTTGTGTGAATTAAGAGCATGCGAGTATATTTCATCAGCAATTAAGAGGTCATCAGGATATTTTTTTAATAAAACACCATTAAATAAACTGTATATCCCCTCGTTTTCACGATCAGTAATTGCTCTATACAAGCGAACTTTCTCTAAATCCATTTTAACCCTCTCTCTTCACATAAGTCAGTTCTATATCATACCCAAGTGTCCCCATCATATGCACAAAGGTCTTATTAATAATCCCGTCCAGCTTTTTGATGATGCGATTAACATATGATTTAGTTGAATTAATATCTTCGGCAAGTTGTGCCTGAGTAGTACCATTCTTTATACATTTTATCTTTACATCTACTTATATAATGTTTTTTACCATGTTCATCCCTCTCAGCTATTTATTCAACAACTTGTTTCACAAATCAGATAATTTATTTATCACGTTTTCTTTAAAATTACAACCCATACACTCTTGAGTTTCCGTATTTTATCTACAATCATTCATATTTCTTGTACTTGTTATAAATAACTTTTAAAAATCAGCATAAATATAAGGAATCATATCTCTTTTTGTTGTAAAATTAAAACGCGCGAACAGCCTATGCCCTAATTTCGACAGGTTGATATTTCTACTTTATAATGCTCCACCTACGCCTTTAAACTTCTCAACAAAAGCCGATATCTTTTGAAAAACACTCTGTTTTTTAATTAAATATTTAGGGTTAAGCGGGCTCATCTTAGGAAGAAATTCATTTATTTCTGTTCCATTTTCACTTGCATACTCTCTTTTCAATGAAGAAAGTATGTATCTCTTTGCCGCATCTACATTAAGTTCTTCTGCCTCAATCAATTCTTCTGCTTCTCTTTTTTGCTCCTTTTGTGCAAATGAGAAGAATGAATCAATAATACTTGCTTTGTCTTGAATCTGGTCTAAATCAGTTTGGTTAATAAAATCTACCACTAAGCTTTCTTTTGCACGATTCCCTGTACTGGATCGAATTACACGACGTATTTCTTCAACCAGAATTTCTTTATCTTTTACTTTTTTGTTTTTTTCAAATATCAGTTCAAGGATATAATCTAAGTTTATTTCTTGTGACTTTAATAAATCCACTTCAAAGACAACATCATCCCAATCAATTAAAGTGCTCTCCTTATCTTTCCCTGCTTTCTCTCGACGAAGCCAATCTCTAATATCGTTATATAAAGAACGGTAATCTTGAATTATTCTTTCTTGAAGCACGTCAATCTCTTGCATCGCCTTTATATCTTCATCGCTCACGTGATGAGTCGCTTTGAATTCTTCCATAACATCCTGATTATTCATATCAATTGATTGTAAGGCTTTCAAGTTAGTAAACTCATCATAGTTTTGTAATACATTCTCGACTCTCAAATATTCGCCAAATAGTTTAGCAAATTCTTTCTTATCCTTCTCAGTGACAATATCATCGACATTAGGGAATCGTGAATTCAACTCTTGAACTACATCTACATATCCACAACGTGCCTCACCGGTAGAAATATCCGTGAATCCTTCCATATATTCCTTATAGCTTTTTTCAAGCACTACATTTTTCGTATTTTTATCTCCGAAAAGAGTAATCGCATCAATTGTCGCTTGCTCTAGATTTCTAAATGTAACAATATTGCCAAATGTTTTTGTAGAATCATAAATACGATTAGTTCTTGAAAAAGCTTGCATTAAACCGTGATAACGAAGGTTTTTATCGACAAACAACGTATTCAATGTCGGAGCGTCAAACCCAGTTAAAAACATTCCAACAACAATTAAAAGATCAACTTCCTGCTTTTTAACTCTATTGGCAAGATCGCGATAATAATTTTGAAACTCCTTGCTATCCACACCAAAGTTGGTTAAAAACATTTTATTATAATCTTTTATAGCTAAAGTCAAAAACTCTTTTGCACTACTATCCATTGCCGTAGGTTCAAAAGTTTCATCGAGAATTTCACCAACGGCGCTTTGCTCTTCATTAGCAGCAAAAGAAAAGATAGTTGCTATTTTTATAGGTTTATCACTATTCTTTTGCAAGTCATTTAACGATTCATAATATAGTTTTGCTGCCTCAACGCTGCTCACAGCAAACATTGCATTAAAGCCCTTTGCTCCAATATATGAACGATGTGTTTTTACTCTAAAATTATTGAGAATATATTGTGACACTTCCTTTATTCTTTCAGGATGTAATAAAGCTTCCTTGTTTTCCGCCGCTGATAGTTTCTTTTCATCTTGTTCCATCTCTATAGATTTAAACTTCGGACGAACGTCATTATAATCAACTTTGAATTTAAGAACCTTTTCATCTCTAATTGCATCAGTAATAACATAAGAATGCAACTCACGACCAAATACTGTAGCAGTGGTTTCGGCTCCTAATGCATTTTCAGGGAATATAGGCGTGCCTGTAAATCCAAATTGATAATACTGTTTGAACTTCTTATTAATGTTTTTTTGTGCTTCGCCAAACTGTGAACGATGGGCTTCATCAAAAATAAAAACCACTTGTTTATCATAAATTGGCAAGTCTGGTTCACTTTTAATAAGGTTGTTTAGCTTTTGAATTGTAGTTACAATAATTTTATTATCATCTTTTTCAATGTTGCGTTTAAGTCAAGCAGTATTTTCAGAACCATTAACACTATCTGGCGAAAATCGTTGATACTCTTTCATTGTTTGATAATCTAAGTCTTTTCTGTCTACTACAAAAAATACTTTATATATAAAATCGAGTTCCGTCGCCAATCGAGCGACTTTAAAACTGGTCAGAGTTTTACCCGAACCCGTCGTATGCCAAATATATCCACCACCTTCAGTTGTTCTCCATTGTTTTGTCACGTGTGAGCTTTTAATTTTCCACAAAATTCTCTCTGTTGCTGCTATTTGATACGGACGCATAATCAGCAAATTATCACTTGAATCAAAAACCGAATAATGCAGTAATATCTTCAGAAGTGTATTTTTTTGAAAAAATGTTGCAGTAAAATCCTTCAGATCCTTAATGAGTGTGTTATCTGATTTTGCCCAGTTCATAGTAAAATCAAAACTGTTTTTATCTCGCTTAGTCGTATTCGCAAAGTAACGACTATCCGTGCCATTGGATATTACGCAAATTTGTAAATACTTATACAGAGAATTATCTGAATTAAAACTCTCCTTACTATATCTATTCACTTGGTTAAAAGCTTCTCGAATAGCAACGCCACGTTTCTTTAATTCCACCTGAATCAAAGGTAATCCGTTTATTAAAATAGTTACATCATATCTATTAGCTTGAGTTCCCGTTTGCTCAAACTGTGAAATTACCTGCATTTTATTTTCTGCTATATTTTCTTTATCTATCAGATAGATATTTTTTATATGTCCATCATCAAATACAAAGTCATAAATATAGTTATTATGGATTTTGCGAGTTTTATCTATATGATTATCACTTGATTTATCTAAGTATTCCTCACAGAACCTTATCCATTCTGCATCTGAAAATTCCGTATTGTTAAGAACCTTTAACTGCTCTCGTACATTTTCAAGCATTGCTGCAGGCGTTGTTAATTTGGGCAAATACTCATAGCCTTGATTAACTAGGTCTTGTATAAATTCTCTCTCAAGGGATGACTCAGTTTGATAAACAGCTCCTGCCTCATGTAGCTCTGAGTATTTTGTGTATTTATCTAAAACTATGAAGTTGTTTGATTCTGCAATGGATTTGTAATCGTGCATTTTTATACCTCCTTCCAAAATTTAGAGTTATCAATCAGATGATTAAACAATAGTTTTACCATTTGTTTCTCTGGTTCTGTTGGCTCTTTGATTTCTTCATTTAATAATGTACGATGGCTATAATAATTCATAATACGACTCGCATATATTTCTTTATTATCTGGTAAGAGATCAGACCATTTTTTATAGCCAAGAAAATTGGCTGCTTTCTCGTATAAATTACGTAATAGAGTGAAATGATATTTCTCGATTTTGTTTTCATCTATAGCTTCCTTTATTACACTTATTAAATACTGATGATAAGAGAAATTTTTATTCGAATCTCCATATCTAGTATCTATGTCATAACTACCATCTTCATTTTTACAAAGCATATAACCATTTTTAGTTCCAAGTTCATTATACATTACATTATAAAAAACAGGATTGTGTGTTGTAATAATAAATCTCAAACCAGATTCACTCTTTTTAATTATTTGAGCCAAATCAACAGCCATCTGAATCAGATGGTTATCATCTAAAGAAGTTACAGGATCATCAATAAACACATACTCCAATTGATTAAGTTTATCTGTCTCTCTGTCATTTGGATCAGGTACATTAAGTACATTTATTACCTGCTCCAACAAGCTATAAAAAACGCTCCAAACAAAATTGCTTTCTTCGCCTTTAGAAATCTTTATGTTTTCGATACTTTCGTCATCCCCACGTTTATAAGAAAATGCTATTTCTGAATAATCATGGCTGAATCTTGGTGCTAACGCTCGATTAGTATAATTTTGAAAATTACTAATCACATTATATTCTTGCCCTTGCTCCTTAAATACCCATTCAGTAAAAGAGTTTGGGTGTATCTTTAGCTTTAAATCAACATCATTTTCTAAATCATTATCCCAATAAAACAAATCCTCTGTAAAAGCATTATAATAAAGTATTTTCTTACTACCTAAACCTGTTTCCTCTGCATCTATGTCACTTTTAGGTGCAATTAAGGCTTTAAACTCTCTTGAAAGTCTTGTTTTTCCTGTACCGTTAAAGGCATAAATTAACTGTATTTTTTTTTCTATATTCTTTAACTGCTCTGCGATTTCATTCAAATTTTTTCCCATATTACGCCTCTAACTCCGCTTGTGGAAAAGCAAGAAGCTTATCTCGGTAATATTCATATTGCTTTTTCCTTGCCTCTATTTCGGCAGGAAGACCGATTGAAATGTTGTTACAAACCGCGTCAAAGCGGTCAAGGATATCGACAATACGCTTCTGTTCAGGGAGTGGCGGAACTAATACTTCGGGTGCTTTAAGCACGTCATACGAAACAAACGGCTGTGAGCTATTTTTTGCTTTTGAGCCAAAATCTTGAATTAACAAAAGATAATATGCAAACCTGTAGTTTACATCAGAATTTTTATGTTTACATATAACACCATTATATGTCACAAAATGCTTGCCATCAGCCCAATTTACTATACCTGCATAGGCACCAATATGTCCGACTACAGGTGCATTTTCGCTATTGTATTCATGGTGGGCACCGACAATACCATTACTTCCATATACAGGATATATACCCCCATCTGTAGGAATCGTATTTCCAGTACCATACTTGAAATCATAGATATCACCAATATGCATTATCTGAGCATTTTGTGTAGCATTATCTTTTAGAAGCTTGTCTCTATAATACTCATACTGTTTTTTTCTCGCTGTAAGCTCCGCTGTAAGCTCCGCTGTAAGCTCCGCTGTAAGCTCCGTGAAATTGTCTAAAATACGGACAATTTCACGTTGGATTTCTAACGGTGGGTATGGGATTAACAGCTCCTCCGTCACAGGCAATGCTATTTGAGGTAATGACCCCATTACAGAAGCTGAATCTCTAAATTGTTGTATATTATTTTTTAAAACATAGTATAAGTATTTCACTGTTGTTTTTTCTTCGTGTGTATATGCCCACATCTCGTTCTTAAATGTAAATGGACTTTCAAAATATACTACATCTATAATTCCACGCGATTGAACCAAAACAGCGGGAACACTTGTAATGTTTGCATTTGGAATGTCGTCCTCTTTTGCATTTATAACAGTTTTCCCACCAGCAAATATTCTTATTTCCCCATTTTTGTTTTCAATTTCTTTCATTTTCCCAGCAGTGATCGGAGTTCCTTTTAATCGTTTAAAGCAATCCTTTATTTTTTTATACTCCACTCCGCGAGGGCAAAAATCCACTATCAACGCTTCTAATTTACTCATTTATTCCACCTCGATTTCAGCAATAATTTTATCTATTTCAGCACGGAGTTTATCTATTTTGGATACTGTTGCCTTTATCTCTGCATTTAAAATCTTTATATCTATAGATTCTCTTGTATCTTTTGCCTCAACATAAGTGCTCACTGAAAGATTATAATTCTCCTCTGTAAGCTTATCATTATCCACAATCCTTGAAATATAAGGGATATCTTCTTTACTGTCAAATATTTTGATAATTTCTTCAATATGCTCTGGGGTTAGAATATTGTTGTTTGTTTCCTTTTTATAAAAATCTTCACTACTTGCATCTATAAATTGTGTTTTAGTGTCGCTTTTGTGCTTTGATAGAACCAATATATTTACAGCAATTGAAGTACCATAAAAAAGGTTTGGCGCTAACGATATTACGGTTTCAACAAAGTTATTCTTAACCAAATACTCTCTTATCTTTTGCTCTGCACCACCACGATAAAATATACCCGGGAAGCAAACGATAGCTGCACGACCTTTGCTTGAAAGATAGCTAAGGCTATGAAGCACAAATGCGAAATCAGCTTTAGATTTTGGAGCAAGTACACCTGCTGGAGCAAAACGCTCATCATTAATAAGTGTTGGATCATCGCTTCCAATCCAATTTATTGAATATGGCGGATTAGATACAATCGCATCGAAAGGTTTATCATCTCCAAAGCATGGGTCTTTAAGGGTGTCGCCCAGTGCAATATTAAACTTATCATAGTTTACATTGTGCAAAAACATATTCATACGAGCAAGGTTGTATGTTGTATGATTAATTTCCTGTCCAAAAAATCCATCTTCAATAATATGTTCGTCAAATTGTTTCTTTGCTTGTAATAACAGTGAACCCGAACCAGCGGCAGGATCATAAATTTTATTTATCATTGTTTGATTGTGTATTGCTAATTTTGCAATCAGTTTAGAAACACTTTGAGGTGTGAAGAATTCCCCTCCTGATTTGCCTGCATTGGCAGCATAATTAGAGATTAAATACTCATATGCATCTCCAAACAGGTCAATTTGATTGTCCTCAAAGTTTCCCAAGTTAAGCCCTGCAACACCTTTGATAACAGCGGCTAAGCGACTGTTTTTATCTTTCACAGTGTTTCCAAGTCTATTGCTTGTTGTATCAAAATCAGCAAATAATCCTTTGATATCATGTTCTGATGGGTACCCATTTGCAGAACTCTCAATAGCAGAAAAAATTGTTGCTAAGTCTGTATTTAAGTTTTCATTTATATTCGCATCTTTTGCAATGTTAACAAACAACTGACTTGGATAAATAAAATATCCTTTTGCTTTTATCGAGTCTTCTTTAATTTCTTTAGGTATAACCATATCGTCCATCTCTGCATACTTGACACTTGTATCTCCACCTTCCATATAATTAGTAAAGTGTTCACTAATAAAACGATAAAAAAGCGTTCCTAAAACATATTGTTTGAAATCCCATCCATCTACAGACCCGCGGACATCGTTAGCTATCTTCCAAATTTGTGATTGTAATTCTGCTCTTTGTGCTGTGCTTGACATTTTAATTCCTCCGTTTAGTTATAGTAATCTATTTAGACCTGCAAAGGTCTAACACATTTTTTATTCTAGCATTTTCACTGTCCCAAAATAAGACTTATTCTTATGACATTTCATCACAATCCATTTTCAAACATTCCTCCACTTTATGATTTTTTTTTCATTATAATAGACCTTTTTAATTTTACAGTCAATGACTGGAACTTTCATATTTCAGATAAAAGTTTCAATTATGCATAGATGGACGATATGGTTATACCTAAAGAAATTAAAGAAGACTCGATAAAAGCAAAAGGA
>NZ_JAVBNS010000146.1:0-47165 GCF_031551385.1 Anaerosporobacter sp. | reverse complement strand
TATCAAACAATAATTGTTTTAATTCATTTGGTTTAAATGGATTAAAGAATCTCATATTTAGTTGCATATATGTTTCATAATAACGCATCGCTGGGTAATCACTAGTTATCGTAGGAACCCCTAAAAAAGCTGCATCAATAGCTGTCATATTACCATTATCCGTAAAACCTGGATGCATAAAAAATCTCGCATTACTTAAGATATTTAAGTATTTATTTTTATTCATATTCCCGTAAAACACAAGATTATCTTTTAGTATTTTTTCTTTTTTTATGAATGCTCTTACTTCTAATATATATCCATTCTGTCCTTCATACTTTTCCTTTATATCAAAGTTTTTTGTATCAACACCAGTAATATAACATTTGAATTTTCCCCCACCTTCGTAGTAATCGACCAAGGCGGCTCAAGCTCTTAAATGATTCTTATGTCTTCCTATATTCGGGCTCCAAACAAAATACTCATCCTTGTTTTTATTTATTATTTTTTCCTCTAACTTAATTTCATCAAACATAAGTGGTGTCAAATAAAGCTTTTCTTTTTTTAACCCAGCATATTGAATTCCATCTTCAAGCGTAGGTTGTGTCATAACGATAACTCCCTCTGACTCTCGTTGTAGATTAATCACACACTCTTCATAAAATGCACCATATTGCTCAGGTAAGTATCGCTGAATATAGTCATGTACAACAACTACATAAGGTTTTGTTGTAAACAACTTGGTTGGTACTCTATCAATAATAAAAACTAAATAATCGCAATCCTCAAAATAATTTGCACCATCGTCAGGAATACAATATTGACCAGGTTGATACTCTTTAAACCAGCCTTTAAGTTCCATTATATTATTAAGATAGTTATTATCTACTAGTTTCCATTTAAAACTTCTTATTTGTATATTCGCCTCTTTTATCTTAGAAAAACAGTCTCCATCTTTAAAATTTTCATGGTCTAAATGCCCAAAGATAATTTCCACATCTTCTTTATGATCCTCTTTCAATCCGCGAATAATGGATTTCATAAATCTGAGCGTATAATCTAAAACCCCACCTGTATAAGCTTCTGGAAGTAAAACTCCAATTTTATGGACTCCCTTTTGAGCAATCTGCCCACTTCTATTCTTTTCTATTAGCTCTTCTATTTTTTTTAGTTCTCTATCCCAAATTTTTCTACAAAACTCATAACTAAATGGCTTTAACAAAATCGCCTGTTCTTGTTTAATCTGATTAATAAATCTCTTATCTCCACGCATAATACGTTTAATTTTTTTTCTTGCTTCCTTGATAGTTTCACAACTACCAATTAATTTTTTCCCAGCAATTTCTTCAAGTAGTCCTCCAGACATATATATTAATGGCATACCACTCTTAACAGCCTCTAATGGATGGTAATGCAAATGTCTTTTTTCTCTAGAATGATAAAACATAACGTCAAGATGCTTCATATTATAATCATATTGTTCCTTAGGTATAAACCCTGCTACATTTTTATCATCTGCTACATCAATAGGTTGAGCACCACCAATAATGTATTCAAATCCCTTGAAATTTTCTTTAAAAGTTGTATATATATTATTAAAGTATGGACTTGTATTAATTCTTGGGCAAACAAATAGAATCTTATTTTCTCCCCCTGCCCATTCATTTTTTACATAGGCATCCTTTAACCCTAGCGGTAAGTATATTGATCTATTTTTGAAAAAACGATATTCAATTTCTGCAATATTTTCATATGATTGTGCAAAAAAGAAACGTTCTCCTAACTTTTCCATTTTGTCCAGAAAGGCAATTCCTAAAGAATCTCTAATTACACCTGTATATGTGACTCCATTAGAAAGACCGAATGGCTGCATTACTAGGATCCCCTTAAATCCCTCTACTAACATTTTCAACTGTTCTGGAAAAAAACCAAAAAATGCAATGTCAAAATATTGGTTTAGTAGTTCTATAATATCCTGAGGTACAGCCTGATAAAAATTTATTGCATTTAGTTTCTCTATCACCTCTCTAGGAATAGTCAAGCTATCATCATATTGAAAATCAACGCTTGCTGACAAATTTCCTTCATCATAGGGAAACATTTTAGGACAATAAACTTCATATCCCATATCTAGTAACATTGGTACTTCAAAAGCCCTCAGTGTATTATGATTCATCAACCATAACGCTCTAAATTTATCCATTTTTCCCTCCACTTGTATAATCTATTTCATATATTTATAATATTCTTTTATAATCTCACTTGGTTTTCCATCTGCAATTATTTCACCCTGCTTAATTAATATAGTTCTATTACAAATTTCTTCAATTGCTGCCATATCATGTAGTACTAATACTAATATCTTCGCATTATCCATAACATTAAGCATTCTCTGTCTCGCCTTCTTCTGGAAATTAATATCTCCAGCACTTAACACCTCATCAACTAAAAGAATGTCCCCTCTTACCGAAGTAGAAATAGCAAAAGCTAATCGAACTAACATTCCTGAGGAATAGGCTCTTATGGGATAATCTATAAATTCTCCCAATTCTGCAAAGTCAATAATTTCCTGTTCTTTCTCTTTAACCTCTTTTGGAGTTCCTCCTAACATTAATCCTCTATACATTATGTTTTCCCTACCTGTTGATTCCATATCAAATCCTAAGGTAAGCTCAAACATTGATCTAATTTCACCCTTTGTTTCTATTGTTCCATTTTTAATAGGATATACACCACCTAAAGCTTTTAACAACGTACTCTTACCTGCACCATTAAATCCAATTACCCCTACTCGTTCACCGTCATGTATCTCCAAATTAAAATTCCTTAAAGCATGTACATCCTCAAGATTTTCTTTTGTTTTTTCAAAACGAAGTTTAGAAAAAATTTCTTGTTTAAGAGTTCTTGCATTATACATCGTCGATGGGTAATATAAATCCACATTTTTCATTTTTACATAACAATCCATTTTTCCACCACCTTATAAATAAAAAATCACTTTCTTTTCATTGTTTTTATTAATCCTAAATGCACAGAACACAATAACTATATTGGTACAGACAACAAATATATAATCAATTAGTGACGGCATTGTCATGTAAACAAACGGACATCTTATCAAATTTAAGATATGTGTTACAGGATTATATTTTAATAGATTTGTTAGAGCTACACTTGTTGTAAACATTTCCTGTTTAAAAAACACAGGAGAAACATAATAAATCATTTGCATGACCAGCACCATAATCTGAGGATAATCTCTATACTTAACACTCATATATCCTGATATTGTGGTAAGTCCCCATATCATCGGGAAATACATAATGAGTGTTAAAGGTAGCGTAATTATTGCAAATATTAGATTTTCTGGTGAAACAAACAATACCCATACAACTAATGCCATCAGTTCCATTAAAAATGTCACCATATTTAGTACTGCGTATCTTAAAGAATATATTGTGATTGGATGATTATATTGGCGAATGTACTGTTCACTATTAATGTAACAGTTCCCACCACCAATTACACATGCCTGTAATAAGTCCCAGACTACAATACCAGAAAGTACATAAAGAGCATAACTACCCAATGGTTGGTTGAACAGTGTACTAAATATAAATGATAATATAATTGTTAAGAATAATGGTTGAAGAACCTGCCAAAGTAACCCTAATTTGGATCTTCGAAAACGTGCTTTTAAATCACTTTTAGCCAGATGCAACCAAAAATATCTTGTCTTATAAATTTTAAAACCATATTCCTTAAAACCTTCCATCACACTATCCTTCCATCACAATCTTCTTCAAGCAATCACAGATATATGCCACTTCTTCCTCTGTCAACATAGCATGAGAAGGTAGGCTAATTCCTCTCGCCCCAAGTTTCTCAGCTATCGGACAAGAAATGGTATTATCCAAATAAGGAGGCATTATATGCATAGGATAGAAAACTGGACGCATTTCAATATTGCAAGCCTCCATCTCCTCCATAACCTGATCTCTTCCCTTTGCTACGATGTCTTGAAGCATTATATTATTCATCCAATACGTTTGCTTATAATCGTTTGGGGCATACTGCATCTTCATATATGCTTCTGTACCTTTTAAATACTTCCTATATAATTTTGCAATTCTTTCTCTCTCCGCTATGTGCCAGTTGATATTTTCCAACTGACCTAATCCTACCGCTGCCTGCATATTTGTCATTCGGTAGTTATAACCAACTGCTATATGCCAATATTTTTTATCTAGAGATACAGCTTGTCCTTTAAGCAATTTCATTTTCTTATATAGTTCCTCATCATTTGTTACTACCATTCCACCTTCACCACTAGTTATTACTTTATTTCCAAAAAAACTAAAAGAAGCAGCCAACCCAAAACTCCCGACTCGTTCTCCCTTAAATTCTGCACCATGAGCTTCGGCCGCATCCTCTATTATTGGTATATTATATTTTTTCGATAACTCCATAATTGCTTCCATATTCGCCGGTAAACCATAAAGATGAACTGGCATAATTGCTTTCGTTCTACTTGTTATTTTTTCTTCTATTTTCTTTGGATCAATATTGAATGTATCCTCTTCGCTGTCAACAAAGACAGGTGTAGCACCACAATAGCGTACTGTATTAGCTGTAGCAATATACGTTAATGTAGGCATAATTACTTCATCTCCTGAACCAATTCCCATCGCCAAAAGTATTAAGTGAAGAGATACTGTTCCATTGGAACATGATACAGCATATTTACAACCACAGTATTCTGCAAACTTTTCTTCAAATTCCTTAACAAATCTTCCATTAGCAGAAACCCAACCAGTGTCAATACATTCATTTAAATATTTTTTTTCATTTCCATTAAATACAGGACTTGCAATTGATATTCTTTTCATCTATAATCCTCCTAAGTATAAAACTTTTTATGTTCTTATATTTTACAATCAGTAATTCTATAATTTTGCTAATTTATTTGATGTGCAGGCACCCCAACAACTTTTGCCCCTTTGGGTATGTTTCTTATAACTACAGAACCTGCACCAACAGTAACTTCATCTTCAATTACAATCGAATCAATTACATTTGTACCAGTCCCTAGGAAACAGCCACAGCCAATCTTTGTTGAACCTGAGATTGAAGAACCTGGTGCTATATGCGAATACTGACCTATTATATCATCGTGGTCAATAGAAGTATTGGTATTAATAATACACCCTTCGCCTATATGCGCTTCTGCATTAATTACAGCCCCTGGCATTACTACTATTCCAGTCTCTAATTTAGCATGAGCAGAAATAACTGCATACTTACTTATAACATTAATTAGTTCATATCCTATATCTTTTAATTTATTCGATAACTTTTTTCTTACAACATTATTTCCGATTGCAACAAATGCATACCGAATTCCTTCCTCATATATTCTTTGTAAATCAGAATCTTGACCTATTACTGGAATCCCCCAAAAGCCTGTCTCTTCTTGTCCAGCAATCAGACCACAAATCTCATATTCATTATTCTGCCGAATTATGTCAAGTACACTTCTTGCATGACCCGATGCCCCTAATATTATCACTTTATTCATATCTATCAAGTATCTCCTCTACACACTTTGCTGTCTTTTCCCAATTGAATTTCTTTGCTTGCAATAAGCCAGCTTCAACTAACTGTGTTCTTAAACCAGATTCTGTTTCTATCCTTAACATCGCATCTTTAATTTCATTAATATCCAAAGGATTTACTAATAATCCAGCTTCTCCAACTACTTCAGGCAATGAAGCCACATTAGAAGTAATAACTGGGGTTCCACATGCCATTGCTTCCAACGGTGGTAATCCAAACCCTTCATATAACGACGGAAAGACAAACGCAATCGCCCCTTTAATTAATTTAGGTGCATCTTTTATATCAACATACCCTAAAAATTCAATCATGCTATGTAATTTCAATTCATCAACAGTATTAAAGATTTCATCATACAACCAACCCTTTTTACCTGCCAATATCAATTTAGGAATATCTTTTTTCTGCTCGTATAATGCCCCATATGCTCTGATTAAACGTTCTATATTTTTTCTAGGCTCTATCGTCCCTAAATACAAAAAATACTCACTATTAATGTTGTACTTTTCTTTTATTTTCTCAATATCTCTTTCACTGTAATCACTATTATAATACTTTGTATCAACACCTAAAGAGATAACTTCTATTTTTTCAGATTCAACTTGAAGATAACGTATAATTTCTGCTTTACTAAATTCTGATATTGTAATAATTTTATCTGCTCGTTTACATGTTTTAGCCAAAGACAGTTCAAGAAACTTTCTAGTCTTAGCTCTGACTGTTTCTGGATATGCTTTATACGACATATCATGTACCATCGCTATTTTCTTTCCACGAACTCCAGGTGGAATAATGTAATTAAAAAAGATTGTAACTTGCGAATTTCTCTCGAAAAAAAAC
The DNA here is from genome assembly GCF_031551385.1 of Anaerosporobacter sp. GTDB lineage: Bacteria > Bacillota > Clostridia > Lachnospirales > Lachnospiraceae > Anaerosporobacter. The sequence continues at coordinate 40,730 of NZ_JAVBNS010000146.1, read as the reverse complement.
CAATATGGTATCGGTATGAAATTCCATATCATTCGGTAAATTACATCATGAAACCATTTCACTTTTTTTATTGAGTATCCACTCTTTTTATACTTATCTATTTCTTGTTGACGTCCCCTATCATAACCCATAACAAAACAGTTTAATTGATATTTTTTATTACAATTCATATTTAGGTTACTTAAAATATTATGAGCAACCCAACCTATTCCCGTCTTTTCACCTTTTAAAAAAAGTTGCCCATCGATAGAAACCTTCAATTTATTTCCTCCTTAACACACTGACCAATCTAACGTACTTGTTTTATCCACATTACTCTACAGGGTTTCATACACCTCAAATACCCTCTCCAGCATAGTCTCCATCCTATACTCTTCCTTCATACGTTTTCGTGCCATTCTTCCCATTTCATTTCTTTCTTCCTCATGGTCAACCAGCCATTGCATTGCTTTTGCCAATGCCTGCACATCTTCAGGTGGAACTGTTAATCCAGTAATTTTATCTAAGCTTACATAAGGAACTCCACTTGGTAAGTTTGTATTAATAACAGGTTTCCCAAATGCCATTGCCTCTATCTGCACTAAACCAAATGCTTCGCTTCTTACTATTGATGGAAGTACGAATACGTCACAGGATTTCAGATGCTCATACAACTCTTCTTCTGCAACCTCACCACAAAAATCAACTTTATCTTCAATATGATACGATTTTGCCAGATCCTTTAACTCTTGTTCCATATCTCCTGAGCCTACCATAGTTAATTTTGCATTTTCTACATCTTTAAAAGCTTCCAGCAATACTTTACAACCTTTATAATAAATTAGCCTTCCAATAAAAAGGAACTGCACTTTACTTGTTTCACATTCCTGTTCTTTGGGTTCGACAATATATTTATCTGCTTCATATTCAATCTTCTGATCAACACCAAAAGGTACAATAATACATTTATCTCGAAAAGGCTTTAAGTATTCAGATCCTTCAATATGCCCTTTCGTCGCAACAATAATAACATCTGCTCGCTTAAGCATCCTATTCATAATCGGTTTATATAGTAACATCATCTTTTTTTGTCTTACTACATCACTATGCCACCATACAACTATTTTTCCTTTATAGTTAGATAGCAGACATGCTAAATCACCAAAGGGATACGGCATGTGTAGATGAATTACATCAACTTCATGTCTTAGACTTCGAAGTTTTTTTGTAAGACCTAATGGTACTGGTAGATTTCCAACCATAGCAATACTTGGTACTCTAATAACTTGTACTCCATTAATTTCTTCTTCAATTAACTTCTTCTTTTCAGAAGAAACAAGTACTTTCATATCTGTTTTATCAGCCAAACCCTCTGCTATTTGCTGGACAACTCGTTCAATCCCTCCAACATAGGGGTAGTAAAGTTTATTAATTTGTAAAATTCTCTTTTTTCCCATACTCCCTACCTTTGTCATCGTTTTTGGACTCTACCATACTAATTCATTCAAGCCAATTAAATACATCAACTATATTCCAAGAACTATTCTCTTACCAACCCTAACATACTGTTTGTAAGGCTTTCTAGTTTCTCACTCGCATCTTCCAAACTACTTCCCTTAACACCCATATAAAACTTAACCTTAGGCTCCGTTCCAGAAGGTCTTACACAACACCATGCATCATTCTCTAATTCATAATACAAAACATTTGATTTTGGCAATCCAGTTGATTCTTCTTGACTTGTTGCTAAATCAAGTCTCTTATCTGACTGATAATCACGAATCGCTTCTACTTTAAATTCACCAATTTGTTTTAATGGTGTCGTTCTCATTTCCTTTAAGATTTCTTGAATCTTTTTGCTCCCTTCTTCACCTTTCAATGTAATAGAAGCAAGGTTTTCTTTGTAGTAACCATATTTATCATAGATATTCAACATCTGATCCCATAGAGTCAGACCCTTTGTCTTATAATAAGCAGCCACCTCACACAATGCCATTACTGCGACAATCGCATCCTTATCTCTTGCATATGTGCCCAGTAAACAGCCATAACTTTCCTCATATCCAAATATATATTCATATGTATTATTTTCTTCAAACAGTTTAATCTGTTCTCCTATGTATTTAAAACCAGTAAGCACTTCAATTAGTTTAATATCATATCCTTTTGCTATTGGTTCTGCCATATTAGAAGAAACGATTGTCTTAACCATTGCAGCCTTAGAAGATAATGTTCCTTGCTCCTTTTTCGAAGCTAAGATATATTCTGCTATTAATAACCCAGACATATTACCTGTAAATGATACATATTCGCCTGTATTGCTGTCCTTAGCATAAACTCCTAATCGGTCTGCATCAGGATCCGTTGCAAGTACGATATCAGCATCTTTTTCTTTTGCCAATTGCAATGCTAATGTGAATGCTTTTGGGTCTTCTGGATTTGGATAGTCTACTGTACTAAAGTTTCCATCTGGCAATTCCTGTTTGGGAACAACATATACATTCTCAAATCCTAATTCCTTTAGAATTCTTCTAACTGGTACGTTTCCTGTTCCATGCAAAGGTGTATATACTATTTTAATCTCTTTTGCTTCTTGCTTAATCGATTCAGGATGTAAAACTAATTTTTTAAGCTCTAAGATATAAGCATCATCAATCTCATTTCCAATACTATTGTATAATCCCTTATTCAAAGCACTCGTTTTATCCATTGTTTTTACATCAGCATAGTTGTCAACTGCTTTTACTTCATTAATAATCTCTTTATCTTTAGGTGCTGTTATCTGTGCCCCATCTTTCCAATATACTTTATATCCATTATATTCAGGTGGATTGTGACTTGCCGTTATTACAATACCTGCAATACAACCTAATTTTCTTACTGCAAAGGATAACTCTGGCGTAGGACGAAGAGAATCAAACACGTATGTTTTTATACCATTTGCATTTAAGCATAACGCTGCTTCTTCACTAAATTCTATTGACATATTTCTTGAGTCATAAGCAATAGCCACACCCATATCCTGTCCATTTTCTTTCAGAATATAATTTGCCAACCCTTGAGTAGCTTTTCTAATCGTATAGATATTCATACGATTTGTTCCAGCACCGATTACGCCTCGTAATCCACCAGTACCAAAATCTAAATCTTTATAAAAACGGTCTTTAATTTCTTTTTCATCACTGATACTTAATAACTCTTTTTTTGTATCTTCATCAAAGTAGGCATCTTCTGTCCAAAAACTATATAATTCTCTGTAACTCATGCTTCAATCTCCTCTTTACTTTCATCTATATATCCTATAGTACATCAACTACTCATACCACCAATCCCCAAACATCTTCCTCACAGCCCCAATACACTTCATAGCAATTCTCACTAACCAAGCTGTCCCAGGTACTATAATCGTTTTCTTTCCTTGTATAGTTCTAATTCTTTTTATTGTCATAATTGTGTCAGCATACTCCTCATCTTGAGGTAAATAAGTCCCACAACCTGTATTCTCAATAACCTCTTCTAAAAAGGAACAAAGCATATCAATCTGTATCATGCTCCTCTTATTATGAATCTTCGGATAAATCGGATTATAGGTTGCCAATTTAACCAATCTAGTATAATTTCCTTTGCAACCTTCCCCATATACCATAGGTGGACGAATAATTGCTATATGAAAATCCTCTGTCTCCATCACTTTCAGCTTTATCTCCGCTTCTAGCTTCGACTTACCGTATAATGTATCTGGAAGTTCTTTCGTATACCTTGTTATACGAGTAACACTAGAGCCATAAACTGCTGCTGTACTCATAAAAATCAACTGTTTCACACCTGCTGCCTTTGCCTTCTTCGCAATCTCTACTGGCATATCACAGTTAATGCTTTGGTATAACTCTTTCATACTATTTTTTTCTTTTTGATGAACAATAGCAGCCAATATAAGTACTACATCATATCCTTCATAATTTACATGTTTCCAATCACCATTCGACGCTTGAACCTTATCAATCGTAATAGTACTCTCTGATGTGTTTGTGTTATCATTTATATATTTATTATCAATATATTTGTCGTTTATATACCGCTCAAACGCATTACCGATATAACTATTCGCACCTATCATCAACACTTTTTTCATGCATTTCTTCTCTTTCTATATCAATCTGAGTTATCCCTTGTGCTGGCATACTCTTCAACTGCCCCATCAGACGACATGTTCATTCCATCTTGTTTACTCTCTTCCTCAGCTTTGCCCTCTTTCACACCTTCGTGTCTCAGTACCGACCCAGCCGTCCTAAGTATCAACATGGCATCAACTAACAGCGTAATGTTATCCACATAATCCCCATCATACCTCGCCTTAACTAGTATCGGCAGTTCATCTCTACCACTAACCTGCGCAAGCCCTGTCAAGCCTGGACGTACAGCATTCGCATGATATAAATCTCTCTCAGCAATCAAATCCTCTTGATTCCATAGTGCAGGTCTTGGCCCGACAATAGCCATATCCCCTACAAATATATTAAACAATTGTGGTAGTTCATCTAAGCTTGTTTTTCGCAGGAATCTACCAATTGGTGTTATGTACTGCTCTGGGTTCGTAAGTAGATGTGTCGGCACATCTTTTGGTGTATCCGTTCTCATTGTACGAAACTTTAATATATTAAAATGTATCTTATCTTTTCCTACTCGTTTTTGTTTGAAGAATACTGGGCCTTTCGAAGTACATTTGATTATAATTGCCAGTATCATTAAAAGCCACGATAAAACCAGTATTGCTAAAGCTGACAATATAATCGCAAAGAAACGTTTTAGATACTGTCTATAAATCATAGCATTTACTACCCTTTCTTATAAGAATCTTATCCTCAACAATTCCAAACATGGTAAAATAGAATTAACCGACATCCATATCAGCTAATCCTACTTTCTCCCATTTTGCAATCTTTCTTAATTCTACAACATTATTCTGTCTTCGTCAATTAAATACCCCAGTTTTTACAAATCTTTCGTCCAACTACATCTCCATCTTCCGAAACAACACCGATGCCCCTATCGCAATTACCGCTGTAATAACAATCTCAACCAAAACCATTCCTAAGAATGCCACTTCCATAGTCACATAACGATTAAAGAAAATTAGCACCCAGATCCCTGCCCCAGCACATGCACACCAACCTATCATGCGCAACAACTGTTTTCCTATCGCCCCTACGGTATTGCCTAGCAACGCTTCACATAATACGCTTAGATATAATTTATTCGCTTGTAAGCATACATAGCATACGATACTTAAAACTACTGCCCCTATATTCATACGGCTAACAATCGCAACAGGTGCCACAATAAGCACTCCATTCACCAACGAACGAATATGTTCCATCAACGTTGCATACCATAACTTCCTAATTGAAGAGTCTGGTATCAGATAGGTATATGGATTCTCCAGTTCCTTTAACCACTTCATAGAAGAGCCAGCGAAAATCAAGGTACAATATGCTCCTGCTCCCGCTGTTATTACCAGTGCTTTCTCTCTAACTTCTGCATCTTTTGCTAGGAACGCAATCAACACACCAATTCCAAGGCATAACAAGTTATAAAATCCAAAGATAAAGAAACGTTTTTTCTTATATTCAAGAAGTTGTCTATAAAAGATTGCTTTACCATAATTTCCTTTATAGGTAATCGTTGATGCTTTCAATTTTGCCTTTTTACCACCAACGAACGCAACTTCACCCTTTTTACTGCGTTCTCTTGCCACTTCATAATCGTCCGCATATTTCATCGCATCTTCATAGAATAAACCGACACATTTCATACGGTAAGCGCAAATCAAAAGTACAATTGCTGATAGTATGTACAAGCAGGTGCAGATTACATTTACCGTCGTTGCTCCTAGGAATAGTAAGCGGTAACACGCAATACTCCAACCAATAATTGGCACAAATTGAAGATAAGCACTACCGAAAAATGGCTCCACAAACGCTAGACTCTTATCATATTGCACGAATAACACTATCGCAATTACTACAATTGCAGCTATAAATAATAATAAGCCTTTTCTCAAACACGCTAACGTTCTTTCACTTAATCGCTCATTTCCATACAGAATAATCATCAAACTAATCTCTAATGTATTCTCCAGAACCTGACTCACTAAAAAGTATAGAATCATCTTATACAGCGGTATATGAAACCATATAACTCCAAGCGGAACTGTAATTAAACCTATGATAAAACTCATGATAAGATTTCTAATATAAGCATATACCAGCACAGACTTTGGCGCTATCGGTGCTACAAACATAAGATGCACATCACTCTTCTTAAAGACTAATCCTTTTCTCTTTGCAAATGTTATCAGATTTACCGGCATAAAAAACACCGTAAACATCGACACAATCGCAACGAATCCTTCTGTCATTCCAATTCCTGTTTTTTCAACCATGTTTTGAAAGGTAATAAACATCCATACAAAATATGCAATTACAAGAATACAATATAGGACTGTAACAGGTTTTTTCACTGATTTCTTAACTTGATTTTTAAATGTTGTTTTATAAAGGTATCGTATCGCCTCCATTACTCTTCACCACCTGTCACTTGGAAGAATAATTCTTCTATATCCTGATTTTCTGCCTGTTCCTTCGTGTATGTAGCAAGAATTTTCCCTTTATTCATAACAAACATGATATCCCACAGTTCTTTAACCATTTCTAGCATATGTGTACTGATAAGGACGGTAACACCATCTTCCTTTAATTCGCGTATTACCTCTTTTAATTCTTTAATCGCTTTCGGATCGAGTCCAACCATTGGTTCATCAAGCAGAATTACTTTCGGTCTAATTGCTAATGCACAACAGATACTCACTTTCTGCATCATTCCTTTTGATAATTCATTCCCTAGCTTATCCTGCTTATCATGTAGCTCAAATCGTTCCAATAGACTCTCTATATACTCCTCGTTATCTTTCATTCCATACGCCTTACATATGAATGTAATATGCTCTCTTACCGTTAAGTTTTCATATAATACTGGTAGTTCTGGAACATAGGCAAATATTTTCTTCGCTTCAATTGTCAATGCCGGCGTATCTTGAATCATAATTTTACCGCTATATCGTAGCAACCCTGCAATACTCTTTATAACGGTAGATTTTCCCGCACCATTTGGTCCTAATAAAATCCCTACCGTTCCATCTGGTATCGTTAAATCAACTTCATCTACCGCAAGTAACTTTCCAAATTTCTTTGATAATTGATTAATTGTTAACATAAGTTCCTCCTCTATCTCTCATTCATTCTTTTCTATTATACACAGAAATTTGTATGAAGTCTTTAAATTAAGATTAAAATAAATCCAAACTGTACCAATTTTGACACCAATTACTAATTATAACTTGTTATAATGATGTAGAACATTGAAGTAACCAAGATATTATTGATATATGACGTTACGTAATTGAATTTTAGGAGGAAGAAAAGATATGAAAAAGAATTTTGTTAAGAAAACACTTGCATCTACACTTGCATTAGCGATGGTAGCAACTGCAATGCCTGCAGCATTCACTACTGCATCTGCTGCAGCATCACCTGCATTAAACAAAACTGCTAAAACAATTTACATCAACAAGGACAATGAATTAGGAAATTCTTATACATTCAAAGTAAACAACCAAGTAGCAAAATCTACTTATGCTTGGTCATCATCTAATAAAGCGAAAGCTACTGTAACTTCTAAAGGTGTTGTTACAGCAGCAACTACAACTGGTAATGTTACAATCTCTTGTAAAATCACTTTACCAACAAAGAAAACAAAAACATTAAAAGCAACTGTAACAGTGAAGGAAAATGCGAATAAAGTTTGGATTAGTAATCCTACTACAGCAGCAATTGGTATTGGCGTAGATTCTTATGACTTTAATAGCTCATTCTCAACAGCTTCTGGTGCAAAAGCAACCGACTCTAGAACTTGGCAAATCGATGAAGCAACGAATACTGCTGGCGCAACAATCAATAGCTCAAACGGTAAAGTAACTACTACAAAACCTGGTTCTTTCAAAGTTCGTGTTGTTGCTTTCCAAAACAAAACAAAATTAGCGCAAGGCGATTCACAAACAACAGTATCTGACTGGTTAACAGTTAATGTTGTATCTTCTTTATTAAACATCAGACAAACTAGTACTACTAAAATTGATTTAACTTTTGATGCTAATATGAAGGATGTTCTAAAAAAAGAAAACATAGGCATTAGAAATAAAACTACGAACCTAGTATATCCAGTTAATACAGTTGCATTCTCAGATGACGGAAAAACTGTTACTGTTGAAACTTACTCTGCTTATGTAGATGGCTATACTTATGTGTTATCTTACGATGGAAAAGACACTGATTTCACTACAACTGTTGGTGAAGTTGCGACTATCGAAGTAAAAACTGTTCAAGTAATTGAAAACAAAGCTACCGTAATTGAATATGTATTAAAAAATGCAAACGGCGTAGACATTACAGATATTAAGAAATCTTCAGTAACAATCGAAGAAGTTGAAAGCAACAACAGTTGGTACAATCCTGCTGATGGAACACTTACTATCTTCAACAAAGGAACACAAGCAACGTTAAAATTCACTTACCATACTTACCAATATAACTCATCTGCTCAAGAAATAGGTGCTTTATCTGTAACAGCTGTTATCACTGCTGTTGAAGAATCTGCTGCAACAGTTGGTAACTATGATAGATATGTAATCACAGACCAAACTTCTGTAAATTGGGATAAAGTAACCACAACTAGCAACATAATCTGCGTTGGCGAAAGCATGAATTTATTCCTTAAAGCTGTTGATTCTACGAACACTGCTTTGACAGGTCTTACTTTCGAATCTGGTAATGATAGCATCCTACTTGCATCTACTGATGGTGACCACGCTTCCTTGTATGCTATCAAAGAAGGTTCCACTTATGTAATTGTTAAAAATGCAAAAGGCACTACACTTTGGTCTCTACCTGTAGTTATTAAATCACAAAGAACTGCTACTCGTATTACCTTAGCGAAAACTTCAACTCAATTAGTAACTAACACCGATATTTCCCAAGATACGATTGCCTTTACCGTTCAAGACCAATATGACAACGCAATCAAATCATCAAGTAACTTTGTTGATATTACAGCTCTTGGCACTTACAAAACAACAGAACCAACTCTTTACTCTGATGGTTCCAACATTATTGTAGATGCTAAATATGCTGATCCTGGTACTTACCAATATAAGATTGCTTTATCAAATAGTACGGTAGCCACTGTATTAAGCGTAGTTGTTGTGGCAAAACCTACTACTGCTGTAAGCGCTTATAAACTAGATGTCGCAGCAAACACCGTTGATGCTGTTGTAGACGAAGATACTACTGCTGCAAAATCTATTTCTGTTAAATTACTTGGTTATGCAAATGGCCTTGCAGTTGAAAACGCAGTTGCTACTTTCACCGTAACTGGACCAAATAGTTATAGCAGAACTTATACTTCTGCATTTGATTTCGAATATGTAACTATTTCTGGTAATACAATTACCAAATTAGATAGAGGTACTTATACAATCACTGCTGAGAAAGACGGCAAAGTTGTCGATAAGAAAGTTATCCTTGTATCCGACTCTCAAATTGCACCAACTGTAATTCTTAATAAAACAACTTACTCTTATACTGGTACAATTGATAAAGCCGCTGTATTAGCAGCTATCAAAGAGATTTCTACTGTTAAGAGCAATACAGGAAAAACATTATCAATTACTGATGTTGAATACACTCCAAACGGTTCTTCTGTATATATTAAGTCTGTAACTGTAGAAGAAAACTTTAACGGAAGCTCTTTAATGCACTCTGTAGCTGTTGCAAGAACAATTACAATCAAATAGTAATGTAACTTATTTTATTTAATAACACAAAAAATCCCTCAGTCAATGACAATTCTGACCGAGGGATTTTTTGGTGTCACTTTTGGTGTCATCAAACATTGAATTTTCATGCAATTCATGATATGGTTACACTATACTTTCTATAAGATTTCACAGAATTGGGCATACTACATTACATCTACGATTAATCTAACAATTTGGAGGTAATAAAATATGTCTGAAGAATGTATACAGCTACAGTCTGATGAACTTTTCGCTTCTGCTTTAAAACCAAAACTTCCCTCTGGAATTACAATGAGGAAAGATGGTCGTTACCAAGGTCGATTTACTTGTAATGGCAAACGATATACGCTTTACGACAAGAATCTACGAACATTAAAGAAACGTCTGGCAGATGCCAAATATGAGGCTGAACACGGATATTATTGTACTGGAGGACAAGTCACGCTTGAGAACTGGTATCAGACTTGGCTAGAAGAATACAAAAGTGTTGTTGTTAAGAACTCTACAATCTTACTTTACACTACTAGCTATGAACGCTATATTGCGAATTCTCTTGGCAATCGAAGACTCAAAGATATCCGTACAATTCACATTCAAAAACTCTATAACGATTTGCAAAAAAACGGTCTAAGTGTTGGAACCATTCAGATTGTCCACTCCGTTCTATTCAATATCTTCAAGCTTGCACTTAAGAATGATATTTTACTCAAAAACCCGTGTATTGGTGCAGAGATTCCACGAGAAGACAAGAAAGAACCTCGTGTATTATCCGCTAGGGAACAAGCGATTTTTTTAGAAAATATATGTGGTAATTACTATGAATCATTACTTAAAGTTGCACTTGGAACTGGACTTCGTATCGGTGAACTCCTTGGTCTTACTTGGGAAGATATTGATTTCAATACTTCAACAATCTCCATTACTCGCACACTTTTGTATATGAAAAACCGTCAAACTGGACATTACTGTTTTCAAGTACAGACACCAAAGAGCCATTCTAGTAAACGCATTGTTCCATTGATACCCTCTCTTGCTCTTTTATTAAAAGACCATAAGAAATATCAACATGTACTGCGTACAGCAAGAGGTCCTTTCTGGACACCGCTACCGAATATGGATAACTTAGTCTTTACAACGAAAAATGGTACGCCAATTCAAGAGGTATATATCGTAAAATGCCTGAATACCGTTACAGAGAAAATCAATCGAATTGAACATCAGCAAGCCTTATACGAGAATAGAGACCCTATTCCTTTTGAGAAGATTACACCTCATACTCTTAGACACTCTTTCGCTACAAGAGCCTTTGAGAATGGCCTTGCTCCGAAAACGGTACAAGAACTATTAGGACACAGTAACATTAATTTAACTATGAATCTATATACTCATGTCACGCAAGATATCAAAGTACGTGAAATGGAAAAACTATATCATCTATTTCAATAATATAATACCGTAATATAATTAAAATTCTATGTGTTTCCTATGCAAGTGGTGTAAAACTGGTGTAATCACCTTGTTTTAATCAAATTTACCACTCTTGCTATCCCTTATCCTATAAGGGATTCTTAACTCCTGATCTAGACATTATGAAAGATTATATTTCATAATGTTTCGCTACCTACCAATTATAGCAAGCAATCTCCAACAAACGCTTTAAATTGTGCATTCATTCAGATTATTCACATCAATGCAATTCAAAGCCCAACCAGTTTTGACACCAATTTGTAAAAAGCAACTTGTTATCGTAGTAGCAAACATTGAAGTTACCATGTAAACGAATTTAAGTAACAAACATAATACTAATACACAATGTTACTTAATCGAATTTCAGGAGGAAGAAAAAATATGAAAAAGAATTTTGTAAAAACAACACTTGCATCTACACTTGCACTAGCTATGGTAGCTACAGCAATGCCAGCAGCTTTCACTACTGCATCTGCAGCAGCAGCCCCTGCATTGAACAAAACAGCTAAGACAATCTATATCAATGAAAATGCTCTTGGAAGTTCATACGACTTTAATATCAAAAACAAAGTGTCTGGCTCTAAATACGCTTGGACAACTTCAAACAAAGCGATTGCTACTGTAAATGCACAAGGTCTTACAAAAGCAGCTACAAAAACTGGTACAGCAACAATTACTTGTAAAATCACATTACCAACTAAGAAAACAAAAACTTTAAAAGCTACTGTAACAGTAAAAGAAAATTCTGATAAAGTTTGGATTAAAAATGTTCCAACTACTACAATTGGTATTGGTGCAGAAGCTTACGATTTTGATAGTTCATTCTCAACAGCTTCAGGTGCGAAAGCAACAGACTACAGAATGTGGGAAATTGACGAAGCTAGCAACACTGCTGGTGCAACAATTCACAAAACAAATGGTAAAGTAACTACTACAAAAGCTGGTTCATTCAAAGTTAGAGTTGTAGCTTACCAAAACAAAGCAGAATTAGCAGCTGGTAATACAAGAGTATCAGAATGGTTAACAGTTAATGTTGCTTCTTCATTACAATCTGTTGCACAAACTTCTACAACTAAGGTTGCTGTAACTTTTGATGATAATATGAAAGATATCGTTAAAGCTGAAAACTTTGCAATCAAGAACAAAACTACAAATGTTGTTTCTTCTGTAAAAGGCATCACGTTCTCAGATGATGGTAAGGTTGTTACTATTGAAACTTACGCTTCATACGCAGATAGCGCTACTTATGTATTAACATACGGCGAAAAAGACTATGAATTCGGTACAACAATTGGTGATGTTGCATCTATCGAAGTTAAAACTGCTACTGTAGTTGAAAACAAAGCTACTGCTGTTGAATATGTATTAAAGAATGCAAATGGCGTAGATATTACAGATCTTAAGAAATCTTCTGTAACAGTTGAAGAAGTTGATAGCAAAGATAGCTGGTATAATTCAGCTGATGGAACACTTACTATTTTCAACAAAGGTAGTCAAGCAAAATTAAAATTCACTTACCATACTTACAAATATGACGTAGCTGGTAACGAAGAAGGTGCGGTATCTGCTGAAGCTGTTATTACTGCAGTTGAAGAATCTTCTGCAACAGTTGGAGAATATAAGAATTATGTAATCACTGATAAGGCTTCTGTTAATTGGGATAAAACAACAGCAAACAGCAACGTAATCTGCGTTAACGAAAGTGGCATGAACTTATTCTTAAAAGCAGTTGACTCAACTAAAGCAGATGTAACTGGACTTACATTTGAATCAGGTAACGAAAATCTTCTATTAGTATCTACTGAGGATGACCACGCTTCTCTATACGCTGTAAAAGAAGGTTCAACAGTTGTAGTTGTTAAGAATTCAAAAGGTGCTGTACTTTGGACTTTACCTGTAGTAATCAAAGCAGAAAGAAAAGCAAATTCTATCTCATTAGCTAAGAATACAACTACATTAGTAACTAGTACTGATATTGCTAAAGATAACATTGCTGTTTCAATCAAAGACCAACATGGAGATGCTTTCCAAGTAGAAGGTAACTTCGCTAAACCAGTAGCTGTTACAACTTACAAGACAACAGAACCAGTTGTTGATTTAGAAGGTACAAACGTTACTGTAGATGCTACTGCTGCTGATCCTGGTACTTACCAATACAAGGTTGCTCTTGCTAACGATGCTACTAAAGTTGCTGTATTAACAGTAGTTGTTAAAGAAAAACCTTCAGCAGATGTAAGCTCATACAAATTAGAAGTTGCTAAAAACACAGTTGATACTGCAATCGACGGAGACACAGATGCTTCTAAATCTGTAGCTGTTAAATTAGTTGGTTATGCAAGTGGTCTTGCAATTGAAAACACAAATGCCGACTTCACTATTACTGGACCTAATAATTATTCTGATACGAAAAAAGGTGCTTTTGACTTTGAATATGTAACTGTTTCTGATAAAAAGATTACTAAATTAGAAAAAGGAACTTATACAATTATCGCTGAAAAAGATGGTAAAGTTCTTGCTAAAACAACTATCGTTGTTAGTGATTCTCAAGTTGCTCCAACTGTAGCTCTTAACAAGACAACTTACTCTCACACAGGTGAAATTGATGATGCCGCTGTATTAGCAGCTATGCAAGAAATCGCTACTGTTAAGAGTTCTACTGGAAAAGAATTAAAAGTTTCAGATAGTGTTGGTATCACTAATGTTAGCTATACAAAGAATGGTTCTTCTGTATACGTTAAAACTGTAACTGTAAAAGAAAACTTCGGTGAAAACAGCTTCGAGCATACTGTAACTGTTGGAAGAACTATTACACTTAAATAATTTAACTCCTAAAAAGTAATAAATATGATTCTACACTAAAGATTAGATATAATTAGATATACAGAAATCCCCCAAGTAAAGAGTTCTTTCTTCTCTTACTTGGGGGATATTCTAGTTTAACCTATTGTTTTTTAATACCTCTAACTATTCTATTACATGCAAATCCTGTTCCTAGTACAATCCAAAACAGGGGAGCCACCGCAATAGAAGAATCGTTGATAATTCCCGATAACATATACCCTAGTACTCCTATGAACAAGAACACGCCCATTTGCTCCATATAGCTGTCAAACGTCGATTTACGGTACAATTTGATACAATCGATTGCATAGATTATAAATACCGCAATAAATAGGATACAAGACACTACGCCTGTTTGAATCGCTATTTGAAGATATAAGTTATGTGGTTTTGTAATAACTTGATTTTCAAAACCCGAATTTTCTTTTCCAATGTAATCCTCTTGTGGGAACTCATATACGAAGGTATTTGGACCGCAACCAATCAATACATTATCTTTTAGTAAAGGAATCGACTTTGACCATATAAATCCTCTACCTGTGAATAATCGCGCATGATTTTGAAACAAAGACGATTCAGAAATCATACAATTTGATAAACGTCCCCACTTATTAATATATAGATAGCCAGCTTCGCCATCTGCACTTTTAAAATAACGTGTCACATTATCAATAACTAATTCACAACCAAGCGTTCCATTCTCATCAACAAAAAATGGCTTTACTGATAATCCATTAAATGCTTCATCAACCATGGTAAAAATCATTGAACTTTCATCAAAAGAAGTACCATATATATTTCCTTCTGAATCTTTCAAAAGACATAACAGTTTTCATTCCGAATCATACTCACACTGAAGAAAAATTGTCTTGTTATTATATTCAATACGAATATATTCCTCTGTCGTTTCTATACCTTGCAATGCAGCTTGACTCTCTTCTGTTATAAAAGCATTCTTTATTGCATTCAAGTACGCATTATGTTGTGCCATATTAATGATAAAGAAGGCAATAACAGCAACAACTCCTATCGCAACAAACATCTTCATATGCTTCATAAATCGTTTTCTGAAGAATAGTAATAGCACAGCAACCGTAATAATAACTACAAGTAAACCTGTCTTTGATTGCGCTCCAAACAAGCAGATTAGCAATAACACAGACAGTACACCCGCTATAATACGTGGCTTCTTCTCTTTTGCAAATAATGTTACTCCTAATGTAATTGGGAAAAACAGTGTTACATATACACCAACATAGTTAGGATTAAACAAAGTTGAATATACACGATTTTTTTCAAATGTAAACGTAAAGTTATCTAGGTTGTCCCAAATTTCACGATTCGTTATAAG
The DNA here is from genome assembly GCF_031551385.1 of Anaerosporobacter sp. Lineage (GTDB taxonomy): Bacteria > Bacillota > Clostridia > Lachnospirales > Lachnospiraceae > Anaerosporobacter. The sequence continues at coordinate 25,182 of NZ_JAVBNS010000146.1, read as the reverse complement.
CATCTTACCAAGCGTAGTACGGGCTGGATCAAGCGATAATGCTTGCAACACACCAATCACTACTATAATAGCGATTCCTATTGAGGAAAACTTAACTAATCTACGTATATCTTCCTCTTTTGTAATTATTATATAGGCATAATAAGTAAGTAAACAATATACTAACCAAACCCACATTGGCTCAAAATGATCATAGCCTCCATTTAGCGCTATATCCTTATGCCCTGACATCAATGTAGATATCACAACAAGTCCACAAAAAGCAAGTAACAGCCATTGCCATATAGGTGCTTTTTCTTTTTTCTTTGCACTTACTCGTTGATATATCGCCATGAATAATATAATTGCACCTACTACCATCAAGATAACGCTTTTCCAGTACAAGAAGAAATCCGCGCTTAGCTCTTCCCATATATACCATGGATAATTCGTAATATCATTTTGATAATTATGCTGATGTATAATCAATGGAAAAATCGTCACAAGAAAGAGAAGCGGTAGAAGAAAATTGTTCTTCTTACTCGCTTTTGCCTTCTTATATCTCGGTTCAGCATCCGAGGTTTTGTTCGAATTATATGACATTGCAGTATCTCCTTTGCATAGTCTGTATTAGATTCATTATAATTTAGTCCTAATACTTAAAAAGAAAGACCACTAACTTAGTGGTCTTTCTCTATATCTCACCTAAGTAAACTTAGATTATTTTGCAGGTTTGTAAGTAAGAGTTCTGTTAACTAATACTTTTTGCTCTACTTTAATTTCTTTACCATCAGCGTTAGTAAATGTAACATAAACTTTTACTGAGTTAACATAAACTTGGTTTCCACCTTTAAGTTCAACTACGTCAACGCTATTGATAGCACTAATTACATTACCAGCTGCATCTTTGATTACTACACAATCTTTGATTGCATCTTCAATTGTTGTTGCTTCTGTAGAAGTCTTTTCAACTTTTGCAGTTGGAGCTACTTGTGAGTTATCAACTTTGAATGAAGTAGTTCCTACTACTGTATCTTTACCATCTTCATTTTTTACAGATACAGTTACTTTGTAAGCACCTGTAGTTGCTGTAGTTGCAATACCAGTTTCTTCATCTACAGTAATAAATTGGAATGAAGCGCTTGTAGCTGTAGCATCAACATCAAATGTTTTGTCATATCCTTGACCAGTAATTGTTACTTTAGCTGTTGGATATTTTGCTTGAATACCAGCGATTGATTCAATAACATTAACTGTTACAGCCTTACCAGCTACTGTTGTATCAGCATTAACAACTGCATCTACAGTATTCGAAGATAATTGAATAGAGTAAGATGATTTTCCTGTAGTAGGAACATCTTTAACTGTTACTGTTAATACTGTTTTCTTAGTTGAATCAGCTTTTAAGTTAACGATATATTGATAATCTCCTGCTTTTGCAGCTGTAGCATTGATATCTAATTTATTACCATCTACTGATACAACAGGTGCACCAACATATGTTGTTTTAGCTGGATTTACATCAACTACATCTGCATTAACTGCATAGTCATCACCATGTTGATCTTTAACTTTGATTTCTACTGTTTTGTTAGCAAGTGTAGCTGAGTTAGATACTGTAATAGTATTTGATACAAGAGAAATAGCATTAGCTTTTCTTGCAGCTTTAATTACTACTGGTAAGTTCCAAAGAAGTTTTCCGTCTTTTTTAACAAGAACAGTTGTAGAACCTTCTTTAATAGCTACTAATCTAGCGCCTTCACCTTGAGTATCTACCATTAATACTTCATCGTTTCCAGATTCAAATGTTAATCCAGTAATTTGAACTTTTGCTGAATCTACTCCGTATACGAATAAGTTTTTATCTTCACCAACACAGATTACGTTGTTAGTAGTAGCTTTACTCCAGTCTGCAACTTTTGCATCACTAGTGATTACATATTTATCATAGTTACCAACTGTAGCTACTGGTTTTTCAGCACAAACGATTACTGCTGTAACAGTTTTAGCGCCTTCTTCGTTTCCAGTTGAATCATATTTGTATGTATGGTATGTTAATTCAACTGTAGCTTTGCTATCTTTGTTAAAGATTGTGATGCTAGAACCATCTAACCAACCATCTTTATTTTCAATTTCTTTAATTGTTACATCTGATTTTTTAACATCTGTAATATCTACACCGTTAGCATTTAATAATCTGTATGCGATTGGAGTAGCAATTCCTGGTTCAACAGTTGTAGTATCTACAACGATTGAATCAACTTCGCCGATTGTTGCACCAAATTCGATTTCAGTACCAGCATAAGCTAATGTATAAGTTGTAGCATCGTTAAGTGCTCCGTATAATACTACAGTAACAACTTTACCATCTTCAGAGAAAGAAAGTTCTTTAACTGCTGATACTACGTTGTTTGTTTTGTTTGTAACGATGAAATCAGCAGCTTTAACTGTATCTTTCATGTTATCATCAAATGTTACATTGATTTTAGAAGTAGCTGATTGTTTAACTTCTTTTATAGAAGCAACAACATTAACTGTTAACCAATCTGTATCTAATGTATCATTTGCAGCTAATCTAGCATTGTTTTGGAATGCTCTTACTCTAACTTCGAATTTACCAGCTTTAGTAGTAGTTACTTTACCGTTTTTAGAGTTAATTGTTGCACCTGCAGTGTTTGTTTCGCCTTCTTTAATTTCCCAAGTTCTGTAGTCAGTTGCTTTAGCACCTGAAGCAGTTGAGAATGTACTGTCGAAATCGTAAACATCTGCACCGATACCGATTGCTGCTTCTGGAGCATTCTTAACTTTGATTTCTGTAGCATTTTCTTTAACTGTTACAGTAGCTTTTAAAGTTTTAGTTTTCTTAGTTGGTAAAGTGATTTTACAAGAGATTGTAACATTACCAGTTGTTTTTGCAGCTTTAACTACACCTTTAGAAGTTACAGTAGCTTTTGCTTTGTTTGATGATGACCAAGCATAAGTAGATTTAGCTACTTTGTTCTTTACTGTGAAAGTATAAGTACTTCCAATTGGATTTTCCTCATTGATGTAAATTGTTTTTGCTGTTTTGTTTAATGCTGGAGCTGCTGCTGCTGATGCAGTAGTGAAAGCAGCTGGCATAGCTGTAGCTACCATTGCTAATGCAAGTGTAGATGCAAGCGTTTTCTTAACAAAATTCTTCTTCATATTATTTCTTCCTCCTTAGATATACATGGGTCAAGCATTATATTTTCCGCGTTTCACAGATATTGGTGCAAATAACATTCATCCACTTGGATATGTAAGTGTTCCCTCAATCTATAAAACAGAATGAAATATAATCTTTCCAATAACAAGATGATTATAACAATATTCAATTCAAAGGTCAAGTATTTTCCATTAAATTTACTAGTTGTCATATTCCGTACAATGTTCCAACATATGCCAATCAAGCATATTTGAAACATGACTCTTCGTTTCATGTAAAGATTACATTTTGGTCAAGGACACTTTGTGAACATTCCTGTTCGAGATGTGATTTGCTGTATCCTTAACATGCTTATATAATGCACTTTGTTTGTGTCAATATTATGTCACGCTTTTGTCATAACTAGATTATTTTCAGTCCTATTCTATATCTAATTGCCTTATTTCTATCACTCTACATAGTCATATATCTACGTAACCCTAGAGTTTCTCTAGCATTACGGCTATATGCCACCCCCGTTGCTACTAATAACTCTATTTACATTTTGTTATGTATTTTTTATAATACATTCCATTTTCCCATATCGAATCCAGCATAAAAAAAGTGGCAAGATACATTCTCTACTCTGCACCTTGCCACTTTCTTCTATATAAATGATATATCTTTCAGTATATTCCATATACCATCTTGCTATTATTTTATTATTTCAACTTTAAGATTGCTTCAACTGTAGCTTGCATCTTATCTGAATCACAAACCATGTCATGAAGAACTTTAGCACTTCTAATATCTTCAATTGCTTCTGGTACTTCTACTTTTGCAATTTCACTTAATTCATCCACAAGTTCAAAATCTGTCATTGAAGCATATTTCTTATCAATCGCTTCCATTACGCTTCTTGTGAATTTGTATGGGCTTGCTGTTGATGCGATGACTGCTTTTGTTTCATCTTTGCTAGTTGCTACATAATCTTTGAATACTGCTGCTGCAACTGCTGTATGTGTATCAATTACATAACCAGTCTTTTCGTATAAGTCACGAATTGTTTCTGCTGTTTTTGCTTCGTCTGCATATCCACCAATGAAATCTGCAAGTTCTGCTTTCATATCATCTGTAATGTCATATACACCTGCACTTGATAATGCAGTCATAAGATCTTTTGTTTTGGCAGCATCACTTCCTGCTATTTTATAGATTAATCTCTCTAAGTTACTTGAGATTAGGATATCCATTGATGGTGATGTTGTTAAGATGAAATCTCTGTTTCTATCATATGTTCCTGTTTGGAAGAAATCATATAATACTTTGTTATCATTAGAAGCACAGATTAGCTTTCCAATTGGTAATCCCATGTTCTTTGCATAGTATGCTGCTAAGATATTTCCGAAGTTACCTGTAGGTACTACAACATTCATCTTTTCGCCATTTGCAATTTCTTCGTTTGCAAGTAAACGGCTATATGCATATACATAGTATACGATTTGTGGTACTAAACGACCGATATTAATTGAATTTGCTGAAGAGAATTGGTATCCGGCATCTTCCATTACTTTTGCAAGGTCTTTATTATTAAACATATCTTTTACACCAGTTTGGGCATCATCAAAGTTTCCGCTGATTCCAACAACATATGTGTTGTCACCCTTTTGTGTAACCATTTGTTTTTCTTGAATTGGACTTACTCCATCTTTAGGATAGAATACAATAATCTTTGTTCCTTCTACATCTGCGAAACCTGCTAAAGCTGCTTTACCAGTATCTCCTGATGTAGCTGTAAGGATTACGATATCATTCTTTACTTCGTTCTTCTTTGCTGATGTTGTTAAAAGATGTGGTAAGATTGATAATGCCATATCTTTGAACGCAATTGTAGAACCATGGAATAATTCTAAGTAGTATGCACCGTCAGCTTTTACTAATGGAGCAATTTCTTCTGTATCAAATTTTGAGTCATATGCTTTGTTAATGCAATTCTTTAACTCATCATCTGTAAAATCAGTCAGGAATAATCGCATAACTTCATAGGCAGTTTCTTGGTAATTAAGTTTTGCTAACTCATCAAGTGACATAGTTAATTTTGGTATAGAAGTTGGTACAAATAAGCCTCCATCATCTGCTAGCCCCTTTAATATTGCCTGTGATGCTGTTACTGTTACATCTTCACTTCTTGTACTTTTGTATAAGAGATTCATCTTCGCTCATTCCTTTTCTTAATTTATTTATAAAAATATATAGTTTCATAATGCTCAAGTTGCATTATACCACGTATCTTGCCATAGAACAATCTTAAATCCTTATTTTTCTACTGAACGCATTATACCACATCGCACTACTACAGTAAAGTGCAAAGTAAGAGAAAACGGTAAGGAATTCGTCCTTACCGTTAATCTCTTACTTATAAAATTCGTGACCGCCATATTTGAATAGCCATGTCAGATTGTTATCAAACCAACTCATGCTACTCTTTTTGGCTTTACTTCTTGCCGAGAAATATAATGCCCCTTGTGATTCATCTTCGCCTTTTAGTACTCGTTCCACTGCCTCTTTTGTTGATTTTGAAACTTTTACGGACCAGTACCTTCCATCTGCGATTGGTGAGAATTGAACTGTCTTTCCATTCTTTTGGAATACCACTTCTTTCACCGTATCTGGGAATTGGCTACTCTTCACACGATTTAGTATTACATTAGCTACTAGCATTTTTCCTTTAATATCTTCGCCTGTCGCTTCGGCTTCTACTATTCTAAGTAATACTTCTTTTTGCTCAGTTCCTAAACTAATCGTCTGAACTGCTTTTTCTTTTTTCTTTTTGCTTGCAGCTGCTTTCTTTTTTGTCTCCGTTTTTTCTTGACTCTTTGTTGTAGTTTTTTCCTCTACAACCACCTGTTCTTCTGTCTTCTTGTTTTCTTCTGATTCTTTCTCACTCTTATCTACTACATCTTCGGTTACAACATCACTTGGAAAATCCTTCATTACGGTTTGTCCTAACAATGTTGTGCACTTATCTGCTGCAATAATCGTACTAGTTACGATTTGTAAGCTGTAGTATTCTGTACTCTCTGCGACTTCTCCTCCCAGCACATTCTGTGCTAATATATTGACGCTTTCATTCTCGGCTTGTATTTGTGCTTTTTTTGCTGTTTCTTCCTTTGCTAACTCGAAAGCTTCTGCTTCAACAGATGCGGCTTTCGCGTATGCTTCTGGCATTTTACCGCCTTTCGCAAACGAGCTGTCTGCACAAAGTACTAATATAACTGCTGCCATTGCATATGCTGTAATCATTAGGCATGATTTATAGCATTCAACACCAGAGTATTTCATATTTTCCTTTATGCGGTGAAGAAACGAGTGTATTTTTAGCATACATACGTCCTCTTTTCTAATTTTTTTTGTGCCCCGCCTAAGCACATTTGCATTATATCATCTAGTCATTTGATGTCAATAACTCCTTCTATATTTCGGAGAATACGATATCCACTTCCCATCATTTTGTAAATTCAAGTGCAGATTTTACCAATTAATCTTGTTAATTTTATGTGTTTTTTGTTTCATTTCACAACAACTAATTTAACATTTCCTTAATTAGTTATTAACTATTTTATGCGACAATTTTAGTTTTTATTCAATTTCTTAGTAGTTATTTTTATTTCACTCATAATAAACCTCCTTTTTTTTAGTTTTTTCTATATTTTTTCCTCCTTATTGCAATAAATTCTATTTAACAAGTTGTTAATAATTATATTCACAACTTCATAATAATATAACACTTTTTCAAGTTATTATTTGATTCCAAGTCATGTTGCACGCTGCAAGTCTATGGGCTAACAACGCATAACAACCAAGAATCTTGCTTCTTGCGTTGAACTCACATCTTCCTTATGTTATACTCTGACTGAGGTGATTACTATGCCATTACTGCCTGGTGTTTACCAAGCTACAAAAAAAGATGGAACAATTTATTATCGTACTTCATTTACATATAAGAACAAACATATAAGTCTAGGAAGTTATCCTACCCCTGAGGAATCTCACAATGCTTACCTAGAAGCAATTACGATAACAAAGGATTTATCTATTACATTAGATTCCTACAATCGTAAGAAGCATATCCTCGCATTTGATAAATGGGTTGTACTAATAAACTTTCGTGATAACGGGCTATACTTTAAAAATCCAATCTACTTAAAGAATCAATACTTTCTCTACTATCTGAATCATAAAGTGATTCTCAAGTTTGATGTTGATGACTTGTTCTATTACTCTAATCACAAAATTATGCAACGTGGAAACCACCTTTTTGTTGCTGATTACGGTATGCAGGTTAGTCTGCTTTCTCGATACGGTATTCACAGTTTCTCCGTTCCAGACAAAGACTATCGATTCATGAATGGAGATAACACGGATTATCGCTATGGTAATATAGAAATTATAAATCGTTATATGGGTGTACGCAAAGAATCAGAGAGTGGTCTTAGCCAATACATAACAAAGATTCATCTTGTAGGTGATTTTATTGTAGGAAGATATCCTACGGAGATCGAAGCTGCTGTTGCATATAACAAAGCAGTCAACTTTTTAAAAGAGAACGGTATTGAAAAGAATTTTGCTACAAACTATGTGGAAGAGCTTGATGCCATTGCTTATGCTTCTATGTATAGTCGTATTCGAATTAGCAGACATCTTAGGGAACATATCAATAGTTTAAACTCATTATCCTAGGACTTCTGTACTAATTCCACATACGAAACCCAATTTCAGTAATGACTTTTATAAATTAATTTGTTAAATTTCAATTTAGCACTATCTTTTTTGAAATTATGTGTTATAATTAACTTATATTTTTTCTTCTTCCATTTTCATAGTTCCAACAATGAAGCTATTTTAAAGGTTTTCATTGAAGTGAATGCGAATCACCAAGTGTATCTTCCTACACTTGGTGATTTTTTATTTCTTTATTCTATCTATGTTTCTTGTACTAAATCTAAGCAGAATTCCCCCCATCATCATCTGTACTACCACGCTGATTATTACCCAATGCTCTAGTACAAATGCATTGCATCTTCCTGCTCTGTTCATGTACTGAGCAAACAGACCTCCATTCCCTGTCTGTTCCATCAATAATGCTATCAATGTTATCAAAGGATTAGTTAAACATGGCATTCCTAATACTAACACTGTTCCAGTCACTAATAACAGCACCGTTGCATAACTTACTATCGTTGCTCTTACTGTCGTTTTACTAATGGACGAGAAAAACAATCCGATACTTCCAACAAATACAGCTTCTAGCAGACAGACCACTACATACATTACAATATCTATTATAGAGACGCCACCTACGCTAAACACAATTGCAAGTATTGGCAAGCTTGATACAATCAGAAGTAATATCATATTAACAGAAGCACTTAATTTCCCAATAATGATTGCTCCTGGTTTCTTATTGGCTATCATAAGGATATCAAACGTCTGCCGCTCCTTCTCACCTGTTATTGCACTCGCTGTAAGCGTTGGTACAATTAACAAAAGTAAAGCAAACTGAAATACTCCCATTAACGCATACAACGTCAATGTATCTTGGTATCTTGCCATTCCTACCTCTGGTTTCGCTCCATAAATCATAAAGAACGCAAGAATTAGTAGTACTGTAAGTCCAAGATTATAGCCTGCAACCAATAGCATCAATCTAGGTGAACGTGTACGGACTTTCTGTTCTTTCTTCAATATTGGATTATCCATATTACGATTCCCCTTTCGTTATCTCAAGAAATAATTGTTCCAAACTACTTTCTTCCCTTGCAAAGTAGCAAATCCCTGCTCCATCTCGTATCAATGCACTTAACAAGCTTGCTTCTTCTAAGGAATCCCCTTGAAATTGCATCATTACTTGTGTTCCGTCAATTATAAGATTACTAATTAATGCGTGAGAATCCAGATACTTTAACACATTTGCATTCACTTCTGTAAATCGAATTCTTAGTGGTTTTGATTTCTCTTCCATCTTGAGGATATCTTCCACTCGCCCATCTATTATTAACTTTCCATGATCAATAATTCCAATATTAGTGCAGATCCTTGAAAGCTCATGTAAGATATGCGAACTTATTATTATCGTTATCTGTTTCTTTTGCAGAGTGTGCAGTACCTCTTCAATCTCTCTACATGCTCTTGGATCAAGTCCTGAACTAGGTTCATCAAGTAACAATAATTCTGGCTCTGCAATTAAGCATCTTGCAAGAGATAGTTTCTGCTTCACTCCTCTTGATAAAGTCTCAACATATTCGTCTTTTTTCGAATATAGGCTCACTAATTCCAGATTCTCTTCTATTCTCTTCCTTGCTTCTTTACCTTTGTATCCATACAACTGCGTATAGAATTCCATATATTCATATACTTTCAGATTCGGATATACTCCAAAATAATCAGGCATATAGCTAATCTTTGTACATCCTCTTCTTTCCCTTGTACTCGTTTCTTCTCCATCTAACACTATAGTTCCTAAATCATGCTCCAGCAAACCTGCTAACACTTTTAGTATTGTTGTTTTTCCTGCTCCATTTGGACCTACCAACCCAAACAACTGCCCCCTTTGTATACGGAGATTAATATTATCAAGTACGGTATGCGAATCATACGCCTTACATAACTCTTGAATTTGTAGCATAGTATTACTCCTTTATCGCTGTTAGTTTGGGCATCGTTATTAGGTTACTATTCAAGCTATCTTGGGATACTTCATAGCGAACTCGTAGAACATTGCAATCACCTAGGTAATCACTCAATTGATTAATTGTTGCTACTTCTCCACTTGTGATTACTTTCTCATATTCTCTCGTTCTTCGGTTATAGAAATATACCGTACCATAAAACCCAAACCATATAGCCTCTTTATTCGTATCATCAATATAAAACTCCGTATTATAATATGGCGAATACTCTATTTGCTTTATAACTTCCCTACCAAAGTCATAATCAACAATAAGACTGTCTGATTCAATCATATCAAGTTCCTGATAGTACTCTCCACTTACTATAGACATATATGGTTTGATTGTTGGTTGGAAGACCTCTCCATTTCCATTGCCATAATTCACACTCAATTCCATAATAATCATATGTGCACTTGAATCAACTTGAGAAATCCCACTGCTACTCAATACAGAATCATTCTCCGAATCTTTGGCAAATGCAAGCAAATAGCTTCCATCCGGATTTTGAGTTAACCATTCATTCAATACATACTGCATCAAATTATAGGTACTGCTTTCCTCCACCTTATCTGTACTTTTTGTCAAATTCTTCACACGAGCATCCACCGTATCTGTATAGAGAAAATCATAGGAAGGTATATAACCATACTGACAGTTTTCTAATTGAACTTCTTCTCCGCTTACCCAATCCCCAATCTCTACAATCGTTTGGTTACTAACAATGCAAACATTACTCAAATCCATCCCCATTGTATTCGTCACACTTCCCGTTATTCTATAATTATCACAGATTATCGGTCCTATTGATTGCATTTCTTCTCTCTGTGTTGTCGGTAGATATGATTTTGCTATCTTTAGATAAACAGGTTGAAATGCTCGAATATCTGGAATAGTACATGTCACACTTGAGATTTTCATGTTTTCTTCACTTGTAGAATTTTCTACACTTGTAGTAAATTCCATATTCACATGTGTTTTCTCTGATGTAAATTGATAATTATCACTTTGTGTATACAATGGTTGAAGATTATCTTCAACATCTGTCTGAACTACTACTTCACCTTTTGTAGGATTTACCACAGCCAAACAGGTTGTATCCTTCGTATATCCATCCTGCGCAATTTGTGTTATTGTCACATATCTAAGATAGGAACTTTCCACACGACTATCTCTTCCTAAACCATAGATTACTATTACAAATATAGCCGATATTATTGGAACAATTCTAAAATACCATACTCTTTGTTTCTTTATCTTAAGTATTCCATATAGCACAGGGCCAATCAATATTATATATAGTAGAAACACTATCATATACTTCGTAATGTCAGGCACTTTCTTTACAATATCTGCATAAACACTTTCCTTCACCTGATTACCAACATTCCTTGATAAGAATAGTTTAGGGTTCAATCCAAGATTATCTACATAGTCTACTAGTTCATTGATTGTACTCATCTTTGAAACACGGATACATCTTCCAAAACCATATGCCCCATCATTACCTATCGTCATCGCTATCTTTTCATATATATCTTCTCTATCCGCACTAGCCTTAGAGGTGCTTTCAAGCAGTAATGTTCCTCCATTTTGTAGCCATTCTTTCATCTTTAATACTTCAGTATCTTTTAACTGATCTATCTCTTCTTCATCTAGCAAGATACAATCAAGCAGATCAAGATTATCAAAGCCATCTTCTAACTTATCTGAATATAACTGAAACACTTGCACTTTTCCTCTGCTCACAACTGCTTCTGCTTGCATCTGCTTATCTAGTATTCCAATGTATTGAACATTGAATATTCTACTCGCTTGAACCATTGTTTCCTGAGAAGCTTGGATGTTTTCCTCTTTATCTAGAAGATGAATAGAAAACTGCATATTTTCATAAATAACAGGTATCTCCATCGTATATTCTGCATAGGAGTTCGAGTTCATCGTAACTTCTTGATTATACTTAGTCGTTGTATTGTCATAGGGCACTTCAATTTGAACGCTTCCTTCGAAAACAGTTCCTCCTGTATAGATTCCTATCTTCACACACATATCCTTACCAACTTTTGCATAAGCATTCAATCCATACGATACACGGATTTGAATGTTCTTTGAATCATTTTGAAAAACAATTGGATAATTATACACTAGATTACTACTTATCCCTACGCTCTTTTCTGCATATGTATGCGATTCCGTTCGCACAAACATGTTACAGCCTGTGAGTAGCAGTAACATCATACTACACACCAGTAAGCTATATCGCTTCATCCGTGAATTCATCTATCAATCTCCTTACTTTCGTTATTTCAACTCTGCAATGCCTTATTCAATGTTACTGTAAATGTCGTTCCACCAACATTACTCGTTACTGCAATCTGTCCTCCATGCATTACTACAATATTCCTTGCAATCGCTAGACCTAAACCTGCCCCACCTGTTTCCCCTGACCTAGAGCTATCCACACGATAAAACCGCTCAAATATATATTCAATATCCTCTTTTGCTATCAACTGTCCGTAATTTGTAATTCGAATCTCAAAGGTATCCTCTTTCTCTTCCAGATACGCCTCAACCTTTTCTCCTGATTTTCCGTATTTCGCTGCATTTCCATATAGATTCGCGAACACGCGTGCCAGCAAGTCTCCATCTCCATATACATCTGCTCTCACCACTTCTGTGCTAAATGTATATTCTAAATTTGATTCCTGAAATATTGGATAGAACTCTTCTGCGATTTGTTCTAGAAACTTTACCATATCAAGGTTCGTGTTTCGAAGTGTAATCTTTCCAAAGCTAACTTGTGTATATACAAACAAATCTTCAATAAGATTTTGTAATCGTTTCGCTTTATGATATGCGATATCGATATATTTTCTTTTTGTCTCTTCATCTGTTACCTTGCCTAGTCGAACGAGATCAAGATATCCAAGAATAGAGGTTAATGGCGTTCTCAAATCATGGGCAACACTTGTAATCAACTCATTCTTTGATTGCTCATTCTCCTTCTGCATCGCTATCATCTTCTGTATACTCACGGATAGACGATTTACTGTATCCGCTACAGACGATAATTCATCTGTATATCGTACTGGTATCTTAGATTCAAAATCACCTCCTGCAATTCGGTTAATACCTTCGGTAATCTCATAGATATAGTTATAATACCTCCGTATATAAAACAAGAATATGCAAGTGAACATAATAGCTCCTGCTACCAAACAGATAATTGCTACAACGATAATTACAACTTCCTTTTGTGCTTGCCCTTGACTGTTTGCACCTTCCATCATTGTGGTGTTCACATCTAAACTATTCTTTAGCATATTCGATTTCATGTCAATCGTTTGCTCACGGTGAGTAGCTTTGTTCTCAAATACATGACTCCCAAGATAAATCATACCCATCACCATGAATTCAACGAATATTGTAATCAACAAACTAAAAACTGCATAACGAATAATTCTCGTTTGAAAATTTTCTTCTATCTTACGTTTTCTCAGATAACTAATCAATTTTATATCCCACTCCCCATACTGTTTTAATAACCTGTGCATCTCTTGGGTCTAACTCAATCTTTTCACGAATTCTTCTAATATGCACCATTACGGTATTGTTTGCATCTAAGAGTCTCTCATTCCATACACGTTCAAATATCTCTTCTACACTGAATACTTTCCCTCTGTTTGATGCTAATAGGAATAGAATACCGAATTCAATTGGAGTCAGCTTTACTTCGCGGTCATAAACCTTAACAGAGTGTGATTCCTTATCAATTATTAAGTTTTCCAATTGAATCATTGTTTCTTGCTTCTCCCCAGATTGCCCACTATTGAATTGCATATAGCGACGTAATTGTGATTTCACTCTTGCCACCAATTCTAATGGATTAAACGGTTTTGTTACATAATCATCTGCACCCGTTGCAAGCCCCTTAATTTTATCATCATCTGTCGATTTCGCACTAAGCATTATAATTGGTACTGCATTACTCTCTCTAATTTGTTTGCACAACTGGATTCCATCGATTCCAGGCATCATGATATCTAGCAAAACAAGATGTACTTCTTCTTTCTCCATAATACTTAATGCTTCTTTTGCATGATACGCTTTGAAAACACGGTATCCTTCTGCAATTAGATGTATCTCTACTAACTCAGCTATCTCTTTATCATCATCTACTATAAGTATTGTCATCATCTAAACCTCTTCCCAAATCTCGAATTAATATATTAGGCTTCTTCCATTGCCCACTTCGTTACTGTAAATGTTTTGCATGAACAGTAACCACTCTCTCATCATACCACATAATCTCCATAAAAAATCTTACTTTTTTCTTACAAGCATATTACGATTCACAATAACGCATACGCTCTTCATAACTCAAAAAGATGAAGCCTTTACTAACTTACATTAGCAATCAACCTCATCTTTTTATTAAATACCTACAATATACAGTAACAAAAACATAATAAATAAACAACCATTCATCAATATTCCTATGATTGGGAAGCGATAGTATACCTCTTGCTTACGAAACCCAAGAATAGAGAGTATAAAGCCAACTATATTAATTGCAAATACTACTCCACCAACCAAACCAATCCATGCTCCCGCATTGCCAGAGGATTTACTCGATATATAAAACAGTACACCGATTGCAATTAGAGCAATTACTGCAAAAATCACTCCTAGAATCCCTTGCAACGGATGATATTTATTCGAAAACTTAAATTCTTCCTTTTTCTTTCTCTTCAACCTTACTTCCTCCTCAAAGATATGATTCGATTTCCAATTACAAATAAAATATATCCTATTATTCCACCCATTAGATTCAAAAATATGTCATCCACATCAAACGTACCTACCTGCAATATTAACTGCATAGTTTCAATGGATAATGTAAGCTCAAAACTTAACAATGCCATATTCAATAATTTTCTATTTCGCGGACTGATTGCTGGAAGTATAAAACCAAATGGTATAAATGCAACAACATTCCCTACAATATTAATCATAAAACTTGTAAAACCCACTTCTTTTCTATATACAATAAACCTTTTTATCTCTCGAAACAAATGCAAATTATAACGGTATTCTCCTCCCATAACTCTACCAAATTGTTCACTAAAGAACAAAAAGTATGTCAAGGCAACCATATATATAATAAACAAAATCCACAATATCACTCTAATCGTTTCTCTTGTCTTCCTATTCAAGGATTTTCACACTCCTTACCTAATAGGTCGTATCCTATCGTTTAGCGACCCTTATACGCAATTACATCCTTCTAGTAAATACTGGAAGGATGTAATTATAGAAACATATTTATTATAAATCATTGCTTCATAAAGGTAAAGAGGAAAAAAATTCTTTTATTTAACCGCAATTGCTCCGTCTGATATGATTGCTAGATTTCCTACCGCATCGACCAGATTACCATTAACCAGAATATAGATTCCACTTGTTCCTGACACACTCGTATTCAACGAAATCGTTACATACATATCGGAAACTACTGGGCTTCCTGACTGTGAAAGAACATTTCCATTTTGTGTTACGGTACAGTTTACACTTCCCTTTACAGCCTCTGTGAATGTTAACACAATGGTTGTATTCGATGTTAACACCGCAGACACAAGTGTTGGTGGATTGTTTTCCTTCAATGTTACCTTAATTGGATTTGAATCAATAGCAGTATAGCTTCCACCGTAGCCAAGTAAGTTGCTTATCGACAATTGATATTCTGCTGTAGTAATAATAGACGCAATAGACACTCTCAATTGTACAACTGCTTTTGACTTATCGTTTTGTGTTAATGTAGCTGATTCAACAATTACTCCGTTATTAAATGAGTAGTTACTTGCCTTCGTTGCTGATGCCACATCAAGTTTGTTCTCAAATACAAGATTAATAACACTATTGTCATTAGCTGCTTGAAGAATACTTACTGGTGCTGGCAATGCATTTGACGTTGGTGTTACTGCTGCCTCCGTCTTAACAATCGCAATAATCTCTGGTGTTGTATTTGGTAAGTCATCATCATCCGTTACAAATGCTGCCGGTATCGTTACGATATACGTTCCTGCCTGCTGTAAACTTTCTGAATCAAGGATAACCTTAACCGTACTACCGTCTACCACTGCTTGGTAAGGAATTGTTGTTGCATAAGTATATGTAATCGTTGTACCTTCATATGTTACAGTTACAGATGCTGACAAGCTACCGGTACTCAATCCAATATTAACTTTCTTTGAGTAATTCAATGTAATCATATTCGTATTACTATCTGTCGCATAATCCACTAATTTTGGAGCTTCTGACATCATACTAAGTGTAAAGTCTATTGTACGAGTTATATTTGTTGTAGCTACTGTACTTGCTACATTGTAGCCACTATATCCTACAATTGATACCGACTGTGAACCAGTTAAGATTGCTATTGATGGTGGTATTGTATACTTAACCACTTTCTTATCTTTTGAATCAACCGTACCATTACAAGAAACACCCTTAACATATAATGTACCTGGTTTTTCAATCGAACGGTCATATGTAGCTGTAATCGTGTAGTACGCTGTACGTTCAAGACTCACAAGATTTGCTTGTGGTTTCGCAGTTGTATCACTAAATACTTGCATCGATATCGATTCTGGATCCGTCTTATTCCCTGATACATCCTCTATACCCTTGGCTAGTACATAAATCAATGTATTCTTATCATTCGCATTAATACTATTCATATTAACAATGATGGAAGTTGCATCAGAGGATAGACGATATACCGACTTATTCTTCAGTACCGCTGATGACACAGCATTCAGCGCAGTTCCATCTGCACGAGATACTACTTCAATTGACATACGTGAGATATCAATCGGTTCATTGAAATTAATTGATGCGATTAGTCCTGTTTCATCTACCGTTGTATCAACATATTTTGGTGCAACCGTATCACCGAATTCCACAGTTCTTATGTAGGTATCAACCATTTTCTCTGACTTTGTTCCGATATTTTTAATCGTAACTCTGTATTTTCCGCTAAATGGCATCTCACTCTTTAATGTTAACAACGTATAATCCGTTGAAAACTCACCTGTAATTCCACCATAAGCACTCGCTAATTTTCCAAAATCATCTTTCAGTGCCAAGAATGCAATATTATCAAGTAAATTGTTCGAACCATCTATATTGAATACCGTATCTGGATTGATTGGCTCACTGAATGCAATCTGCATCACTGTTGCACTCGCTTGATTCACACTAATTACTTCTGCAGTATCACCTATTACATATAGATTGATTGCATCATTAACAATTCCTTTGTTTGCATTCGATCTGCTTGTTCCTGTTGCAGCGATTAATCTTGTTAATCCCTGTTTCTTAGCTGTAACAATACCTTTTGAATCCACTGTTGCAATCGAAGTGTCTTCCACAGTCCAATATGTCTTATCTGTAGAATTGCTTGGTGTTAATTTGCGATTAAAATCGTACTGCTCACCTACTTTAATTGTTTGGCAGTTGTTTGCAGTTAATTTTTTATTGCTCATTGATACGCCTGTTGCTGGAATACGTACTGTTACTGCACAAGTAAGTGTCTTCGTCTTTTTCGTCTTAAATGTAATCTTACAACGAACTGTTGCTGTTCCACCAGCCACAGCTTTCACGACACCATTCTTATTAACAGTAGCAACCTTCTTGTCAGAAGTGGACCAAGTATACTTCGAACCACTTACCTTGTTACTTACAAGTAAGGTAAACATATCACCCTTATTGCTTAAGGTGATTGCTGACTTATTCAGCTTTGGAGCTGCTGCCGCCTTTGATGATAGCAAACCGATTGGTTGAATCACCTGCACCAACAAGAGCAGAATTAGTACATAAACTAACCTCTTTTGTCTCTTATGCTTCATTCGTTCCCTCCTAATATACATACACCGTTGAACTGATTTGAGCTGCATTACCATTTGCATCTTTTAGATTGTTATCTGCTGCTGGTATTAATGTTAATCCTGATGCAGTGCTTACATAGCTGTTAAAATATATTGTAATCGTATTATCTGCCGTATTGTATGCCACAGAAGTTTCTGTGTTCTTACGATAGATTGTTCCATTAACATAAACATCAAAACAAGCAATGCCCATTACTGGTTCACTGAATGTCAGAATAACACCATCTTTAATTGCTGTTAACTTCGATGATACAAGCGTAGGTGCAACGTTTTCTTTTAATGCGATCATCTGTGTATAATTTGTTATTGCGTTATATGTATTATTATGCCCCTTTACACCACTAATTGTAACTAGGTAATTTGCATCATATTTGATACTTCCTGACGCTAATGTTAGATTTACTTCTGCTAATGTACTCGCATTCGATACCACTTCCGCTTTCACAATCGTTGCACTTGCTACCGCATAATTCGCAATATTCTGTGCTGTTGTGATATCAAGCTTTTGTCCAAACTTAACGACAATCACGCTTGCATCTGTAGTTGATTGTGTAATTGAGATTGGTGCTGCTAATGTTGTATCCGAAGTTGCACTTGTCGATGATACCGTAACTGATGTTTTCACACTCTTATTGTAATAAGCATCTCGAACAAATTCGGCTGGGATTGCGATTTCGTACTTGCCCGACATCGTCATCTGGCTACTTTCTAATACGAGTGTAACCGTTTTCTTATCTACCGTTGCTGTATAATTGATATTGTTACTTGGATAGATATCATCGCTTGCTGTTGTTACTTTCGCAGTTAATGTTCCTTTTGTTGTTGGTATGGTTACTGCTTTTGAGTACTCTAATATCAAGGTATAGACTCCATTTACGCTTGTTAATTTGGAGCTTGTAATCGCTGGAGGTGCTGTATCTGGCGAGAAATTCACAACTCTACTAACAGGAGTATTCGCTGTTGTATCTGTAGAAGATGTGTTATAAGCTGTCCAACTTTGAATTGATACCGTCTGGCTTCCTGATAATGCAGCAACATCTGCTGGTAAAGTAAAATGAACCAACTTGTTGTTATCTGAATCGACAACTGCTGAGTAAATCGGTGTGTTATTTACAATTAATACACCTGTTCCATATGGCTGAATCGAACGGCTAAATTGTACCGTAATTGTTTCATATGCTGTACGAGTGATATTAATTACAGAAGCCTGTGGTTTTACACTTGTATCATAATATACAGATACCTGAATAAAGTTTTGTGCTGAATAATTTCCTGCAATATCTTTAATTCCTTGTAATGTAACAGTATATGTTTTTGATGTATTACTTAGTGCAACACTTGTTAAATCGATTGTTAATGACTTCTTATCCGTTGATAACACATAGTTTGTCACTGTCGTAAGTGCTGCTGTCTCAATTGCTGTTGTCGCTGATGCGCTTTGCGTAGACACTACCATCAAACTGCTGATATCAATTGCTTCACTAAAATTAATCGTTGTCTTCATACCAGAATCATCAACGACAGAACCAAGATAGGAAGGTGGTGTTGTATCTACTAACGAAACAGACTTCACGTATGGCGTAATCTCCATTCCGTCTTTTGTTAACACATCACTCGATACATTAACTGTATATACACCATTGAATGTATTTGACGCTTTAATCGTTAACACTTTCTGGTCATCTGAAAATGTTCCTGTTAAAGAACCAAAATCTGTTGCTTGAACTGCTTTTGAATCCTTACCAGCCGCGATAACAATTGCTGAAGTCAATTGCTTTGTATCTGTATCCACTGCTGTTGATGGATTAATCGCTGTTGTAAATGTAATAACTAACTCATCTGCACCTTTTAGTGCTACTGAGGCAACTGCTGCAGTCTTCTCCACTACATTCACTAATAT
Source organism: Anaerosporobacter sp. (assembly GCF_031551385.1). Classification (GTDB taxonomy): domain Bacteria; phylum Bacillota; class Clostridia; order Lachnospirales; family Lachnospiraceae; genus Anaerosporobacter. Next base: position 5,460 of record NZ_JAVBNS010000146.1, on the reverse strand, counting down.
CGTATCTTTTACTGTACTTGTTGCTGCTTTCGCTGCGGAATCTGCTGCTGTTGCAACAATATTGAATGTTCCTGCTTTTGCTGGCGTAAACACACCATTCTTATCGATTGTTCCGTATTCTGCTGGCTCTACGCTCCAGTATGTTTTATCCGATGATGTAGATGGTGTGATTTTACGATTAAAATCATACGTATCTCCCATCTCTATTTTATGAACATTGTTTACAATATTCGCATTGCTAATCTTTACTGCAGTTGCTGGTACTTTCACTGTAACTGCACATGTTAGAATACGTTTTGTTCCTGTAGAATATGTAATTGTACATGTTACTGTCGCTGTACCTTTCGCGACTGCGGTTACCGTAGCACTACCATTGCTTGCTTTCACAGTAGCAATCTTAGTATTAGAAGACTTCCATGCATACTTGCAACCTGCCTTTTGGTTTTGAACTGTTAATTTGTAAGTTTGCTTTGCACCAGTAATCGTTTTTTTCGTTACATTGAGCTTCGGTGCAACCGTTGCAGCCTCTGAGTACTGTGGTACAGCAAAGGCAGAAGCGATTAGTAATACTGCCATGAACACAGCTATTTTCTTTACTAGTTTCTTCATGAACTTCCCTCCTAATTCGTTACTGTTCACTCCGTGTCCAGTAACCCCAATTATCTCTTCTCTATAAATATAGTTATGTTGGTAGATTATCACACATGTTTGTCAAAAGTTTGTTAGTATAATGACCTTTTGCCCCTTGTATCTTGCATATTGCAAAACCTGTTACACTTAAGTAAATGTAACAGGTTTATTATTCTCATTATTACTGACGTAATTCGATTCCAATCTTCGCTAACGCATTTAAGATTTTCGTCATTACTTCATTAACATCTTTATCTTCTAGTGTTCTATCTTTTGCACGGAAACTAATAGAGTATGCCATTGATTTGCATCCTTCTTTAATCTGCGCACCTTCATAGATATCGAATAATGTAACAGATTCAAGAATCTTGCCACCATTCTTACGAATAATTGCTTCTACATCACCAGCTAAGATGGCTTTTTCCATTACCATACTGATATCACGTGTTACGGCTGGATATTTTGCAATTCCTTCGTATTTTGTAGCAAATCCTGCACGCGCTTCTATTTCTGGCATATCAAGTACTGCTACATATGCTTTCTCGCCGATGTCATAGTTATCAAGTACTTCTGGATGAACTTCTCCCAGATAGCCGATTACAACACCATCATACATGATATTCGCTTGTCTTCCTGGATGTAAGAATGGTTTTCCTGATTTTGGATCATATGTTTTAAGTGCTTTTAATCCAATCTTTTCAAGATATTCTTCTACAACACCTTTTAAGTCAAAGAAATCACCTGCTCCATACATACCAAGTGTTACTTGTGTTCTCTCATCTGGAAGCTCTGTTAATGGCAATGCTTTTGGTAAATAGATATTACCGATTTCGTATAAACGAACATCTTTGTTTCTTCTGTTATAGTTTGTTGCTAAAGAAGTAAGCATACCATTAAGAGAAACTGTTCTCATAATACTATAATCTTCTCCAAGCGGATTTGAGATTACTACTGTTTGACGTAATGCATCTCCCTCTGGAATTAATAATTTATCGAATACTTTTGGACTTTCGAAAGAATATGTCATTGCTTCATTGAATCCAAAATGTTCTGCGATATCTCTTGCTACATTCTCAATTCTCATCTTAAATGATAATTTACCTGTCGTTGCTTCCCCTGTTGGAAGTGTTGAACCAATCTTATCATATCCGTAGAAACGAGCTACTTCTTCTGCAAGGTCTGCCATACAATGAATATCTTGTCTCCATGTTGGAACTACAATTTCTTTTGTTTGCGCATCATAATCTAAATCAACTGCTTTGAAATAAGCAAGCATTGTTTCTTCATCAAGGTCTGTTCCAAGCAATTTGTTAATTCTTTCTGGTTCAAATGCTACACGATTTGGTTGACGAACTTCATCGTATACATCTACACATCCACCAACTACTTCACCAACGCCTAACTCATTAATTAATTGACATGCACGATTAATTGCATCCATTGCATTGTTTGGATCAAGTCCTTTTTCGAATTTACCAGAAGCATCTGTTCTTAAACCAACTTTTTTACTTGATAGACGGATATTTGTTCCATTAAAGCAAGCTGCTTCAAACAATACTGTCTTTACATCGTCAGTAATCTTTGAGTTTTCTCCACCCATAATACCTGCAAGACCAATTGCTTTTTCCGCATCACAAATCATTAAGATAGAAGAGTCTAACTTTCTTTCTTGGCCATCTAATGTTACGAATGTTTCATCTTCTTTTGCACGTCTAACAACAATCTTGTTTCCAGCAACTTGATCTAAATCATAAGCATGCATTGGTTGTGCAAACTCTTCCATTACATAGTTTGTGATATCAACTAAGTTGTTGATTGGACGAATTCCACAAGCTGCAAGTCTTCTTTGCATCCATTTTGGAGATGGTCCAATTTTGATATTCTTAACAACTCTACCAACAAAACGTGGGCAAAGGTCTTTTGCTTCCACTTCAACTTGGATATAGTCTGAAGTCTTTTCGTCATTTTCCTTCACTTCTACAACTGGAGGAACAAACTTCTTACCAAATGTAGCTGCTGCTTCTCTTGCGATACCGATTACACCAAAACAGTCTACACGGTTTGATGTGATTTCATATTCAAACACAACATCGTTAAGTCCTAATGCTTCAATTGCACTTGAACCGATTTTTAAATCTGTATATTCCGGATTGTCACTAAAGATATAGATTCCGTCTTCTGGTGCGTCTGGATACATCTCTTTTGTTGATCCAAGTTCTTCGATTGAACACATCATACCAAATGATTCAATTCCACGTAGTTTGCCTTTCTTGATTTTGATTCCGCCAACTGCTTTCTCTCCATCATGTCCGCCAGCTACTCGTCCTCCATCAAGAACAACAGGAATGATATCTCCCTCTTTTACGTTTGGAGCACCTGTTACGATTTGAACTTGCTCTCCTTCTTCTGAAACTTGTACTTGACATACGATTAATTTATCTGCATCTGGATGTCTCTCTATCTTTAAAATCTTACCTACTACGATTTTCTCTAAGTTAACATCTAATTTTTCATATCCCTCTACCTTAGAACCCGATAATGTCATTGCATCTGTATATTCTTGTGCTGTTACATCAAGCTCTGGTACATATGCTTTAATCCACGATAATGGTGTATTCATATTTTATACCCATGCCTATCACAAGTCTTCTTGCGATACTGCCTTGCTAAAAAGGTTGAAAGAAGGCAACGCATGGCTCCTTTCTGTATTTTTGATATTCTTTCAACCATCTATTATCCAATATTACATAATTTATTATTTAGAATTGCTTCAAGAAGCGAACGTCATTTTCATATAGCAATCTCATATCATCAATTTCATATTTTAATAATGCGATACGCTCTAATCCTACACCAAATGCAAATCCCGTATATTCGTTTGGATCAATTCCGCTCATCTCTAATACATGAGGGTGAACCATACCACATCCTAGGATTTCAATCCAGCCTTCGCCTTTACAGAAACGACAGCCACTTCCACCACATTTGAAACATGATACGTCCATCTCTGCACTTGGCTCTGTGAATGGGAAATGATGTGGACGGAATTTAACTTTTGTATCTGCACCGAAGATTTCTTGCGCAAATACTTCTAATGTTCCCTTTAAATCTGCAAATGTTACATTCTTATCAATTACAAGTCCTTCGATTTGGTGGAAAGAAGGGGAATGTGTTGCATCTACTTCATCAGAACGGAACGCTCTACCTGGAGCAATCATACGAATTGGAAGTTTTCCTTTTTCCATCTCATGAACTTGAATTGATGATGTTTGTGTACGAAGTACAATATTACTATCTGCATCTGCACTTACATAGAACGTATCTTGTTCATCTTTTGCTGGGTGATTTTCTGGAATATTAAGTGCTTCGAAATTGTAGTAATCGAATTCTACTTCTGGCCCTTCCACTACTTCATATCCCATACCAATGAAGATTCTCTCTACTTCTTCTAATGCGATTGTATTCGGATGACGATGTCCTACCATTGGTTTTGTCGCTGGTAATGTTACGTCGATTGTTTCACTCTTAATTTGTTCTTCACGAAGTTTCTTCATGAAAGCTGTTTTCTTTTCTTCTAAACTACTCTCTAATTTTTCTCTCGCTTCGTTTACTAATTGTCCTACCATTGGTCTTTCTTCTGGTGCAACATCTTTCATTGATTTTAACACTGATGTTAATTCACCCTTCTTACCAAGGAAGGCTACTTTAATTTCATTTAATTTTTCTAATTGTTCCGATGCATTAATTTGCAATAATGCCTCATCTACAATTGCTTTCAATTTTTCTTTCATATTGAAGCTCCTCTCTGATTGTTGAATTACTACTTAAACAAACTGGAATGAATAGATAGATATAAGATAATTCTTTTATAAAACATAAAAAATCCCTTATACAACACACTTCAGTCTGTTATATAAGGGACGAAATATTCTAATCCGCGGTACCACCCTGCTTCTTATTGCGTATGCAACAAGCTCTTCTTTCATGAATAACGGTCATTACCCGACATATTCTACTAAGCAGGAACATAGTCCTACCATTCCAATATGCAGCTCCTGTGGGAAATTCAATAATTGTCTGAACTTAAAGAAGCTTACAGCCGATGACTTCTTCTCTCTGAAAGGAACACAATTACCTACTTACACATTCTTTGCATTTATAATGTTTAATTTCACGACCCTTTGGTCGTCGTTACTCTCTATTCTAGCATATGCAGGATTTTTGTCAAGTACGGATTTTTTCTAATTATGACCTAATTCAAGTCATTAACCTTCCATCTTCCACTAACTTTCTCTAACGATACCGTCATATCTTCTGTTGTAGACATTCCCAGCCAAGAGATTGTTACATTCAATGTTACCTCTGCATACTTTCCTTCTATCTTTGTATCAGTTGCCTTTACGTTTGAAATTTTAGCACCCATGTCTTCAATTTCACTCATTGCCTCTTTAATATCTGCATAATCCACATTTTCAACTGTTATCATATATTTGTTCGCTTCTTTTGCATCAAAATCAACCATTACCGCTTTTATACATTTTTCAGCTACTTGAGCAGGTTTACTTGGATATGCAAAAAATCCTTGGTAGATAAAGAATACAACTGCTAATACCGCAACAACCCCAAATATTCCAGCAATCATTTTCCCTTGCTTATTATTCTTTGCCTGTTGATTCTCATCTGGAATTGGACTATATACTGGTGTTGGTTGTGGAGCAGGTTGGTTTACGTTCTCCATTGGTATTGAAGCAGGTTGTGCAACTGGCGCACTCTCTTCCTCTCGTTTTGTACCACATTTTGTACAAAATAACACTCCTTCTCCTAACGGTG
>NZ_JAVBNS010000256.1:0-4759 GCF_031551385.1 Anaerosporobacter sp. | reverse complement strand
ATGTTTGAAAACTCGAATCACATTACTCTATAAATGTTAATATTCCATAAATTTAAATGGATTCAAATAAATCGATTGAATTTCTCCGCCGTTTTTATCAAACCAAACCGCGTAGACATGTCCTTCATATTTTACATTTAAACCAGGTGACATACCACTTAAAACATTTTTGCCATAGGTTTTAACTGATAATTCTGTTAAAATTGTTAATGTTTTTGATTTTCCTGGTTGAATTGTAGCATCTGATTTTAATGGATATATACTCAATCCATAACTATCACCAATTGCTCCTGTTTTTTTGCTTGTTGATATTGCATGTTTGCTATCGTTGCGTAGTGTAAAATTTAAAGTAGCTTTTCCATTTACTGTTTTTCTTGTTACATTTGTAACTGTTAGTTTCAGAGGATCTACTACAGTAATATTCACAGTATACTTCTTATTATCGCCTTTCGTTACTAACGTTAATGTTGAAGTACCTTTTTTTTCTGCCTTTATTGTTATATCGGTTGAATCCAAGCCCGTTAAACTTACACAGGATTTGTTTGTCATTGTATAGGATTCAACTATATTCTCTCCTCCCATAATGTAAATATCTGTCGACTCTCCGATTGGCAAGCATACATATTTAGTATTAACTTGTTTATTCTCAACTGTTATTTTAAGAGTAGCCTTATGCCCTTTATAAGTTCCTGTTAATGTGACTGTTCCCTTTTTTTTTAGCTATAAATCTTCCATCATTATCAATTGAAATAATTTTATCGTCAGATATCGTCCATTTTACTCTATCAAATATAATTCCAGCACTATCATCGTCTACGTTATTATAAAAGTAATAATATAAAGTATCTCCTACATATGCAACATTTTTACCTGTAATAATATAGTTTACTGATGCTGCTTTTCCTTTGTACGAAAATACATTCATACAAAGTAGTACAATAACGAATAACGCAATTCTTCTTTGGTTTAATTTCTTATTCATAATACCTCTCCCATTCCTTATTACTAATATATAATCTATAGAAATATACTATATAAAAGAAATTTTGTCAATATAGCACGGAACCTTTATCAATACTCTATCTCATAATAATATTCGTACGCATCGCCTACATCGTCATACATTTTGCCATTTTCCTTCATTATAGCGTCGAACCTATCATAAAATGCATCTGCAAATTCGTCATAGTCTGCTCTATTTGTTTCATCATCATAATCATTATAGATCGGATTAATCATATCTAATACATCCATCGTATCATAATACAAATCCACAAATATTTCACTTACATACAAAACATCCAGTTTCGTGATTGCTTTATCAATCAGCCTATCATTAAGTATTTCTTGCTCGTATAGATCACTAATCTCATCAATGGTTGTAATAAATAGATGATCGTCAAATGATATCGAAGAATCCTCTTCATATGTATCCTCGCTCTGTGCATTGCCCCAATTTGGCTTTGCAATTACGCAATAACATGTTATTATGCAACACACAACCGCCAAAAAAGCAAATATAATTATTCGATCACGTTGCTGCCTTTTATTTTCTTGGTATAATTCATTGTTGTTTCGCCAAAATTCTTTCCATTCTTCATCTTTTTTCATTTGCATTTCCCCTAAAATATTTTTTAATTTATTAAAATCTGTAGTAATTACAATAGAATTTCACTATTGATTACCTATTCTTAACCACGAAACGAAAAGGTTACTGGTCACAGCGTGAATAAGAACGCTAAGCGACCAACTATAACCTAAAAATATACCATATATTAGAAACCATGTCAATATGGCGCAGATTGCCTTTTCAAAACATAGCTTAGCATTTTTTCGATTTTTATTTTCCCAAAAAAGAACGAGTAATTTTTCGTTTTTATGGGTAAAATGTGTATGTAATCATTATTAATGGTATAATATTCCTATTTACTTTTGACTTTTTTAATATCTTGCATGCTTTTATACTATTTTTTTTATGCACATTTACCCGTTTTGCATATTGATTATAGAAACATTATATGTTATCATAACCATATGATAATCTTTCAACAAAATATACGACATTCAAGGAGGATTTACTTATGAAGGGTTTTGCGATGTTAGAAATTGGTAAGGTTGGTTGGATTGAAAAAGAGGCTCCTACCTATGGTCCATTAGATGCTATATGTAAACCATTGGCTATTTCTCCATGTACTTCCGATGTGCATACTGTTTGGGCTGGTGCATTAGGTGAACGTCATGACATGATTTTAGGACATGAAGCAGTAGCTGAAGTTGTTGAAGTTGGTTCATTAGTTAAAGATTTCAAAGTTGGTGATAGAGTTATTGTACCTGCTATTACTCCTGATTGGGGTTCTCTCGAAGCGCAAGGTGGTTACTCTATGCACTCTGGTGGAATGTTAGCTGGTTGGAAATTCTCGAACTTTAAAGATGGTGTATTCGGCGAACTATTCCATGTTAATGAAGCTGACGCTAACCTTGCTCATTTACCTGAAAGTATTGATTTGGCTTCTGCAGCAATGCTTTGTGATATGGTTCCTACAGGATTCCATGGCGTTGAATTAGCTGATGTACAATTTGGTGATTCTGTTGGAGTTATTGGTATCGGGCCTGTTGGACTTATGTCTGTAGCTGGTGCTGCTTTACGTGGAGCTTCACATATATATGCTGTTGGTTCAAGACCAAACTGTATTGAAATTGCAAAAGAATATGGAGCAACTGAAATTGTTAACTATCGCGAAGGTGATATTGTTGAACAAATCATGGAAAAAACACATGGCAAAGGTCTTGATCGAATCATTATCGCTGGTGGTGATGTTCATACATTTAGCCAAGCAATTACGATGTTAAAACCAGGCGGAAGAATCGGTAATGTCAACTATTTAGGAGAAGGTGATTATGTTGATATTCCTAGAGTTGAATGGGGTTGTGGAATGTCTCACAAGACTATTGCTGGTGGATTAATGCCAGGTGGCAGACTAAGAATGGAGAAGCTTGTTTCTCTTCTTGAAACGAAAAAACTTGATACAAGCAAGTTAATTACACATAAATTCAATGGTTTTGAAAATGTTGAGGAAGCTCTTTTCTTAATGAAAGATAAGCCAAGAGACTTAATCAAACCTGTAGTTATTCTGTAGTTATGATACAAGAATCAAAAGGTTATATGTTTCCTGCTTGCATGAGAAATATGACTTCGAGATTTGACAACAATAAAAAGTAGCTCGAACAGAGTGAAAAATCCCTTGAATCTGTATTTTTCTCAGATTCAAGGGATTTTTTATCCATATAAAATAATTTTTATCAACTAAAACGCATATTCTTTATATGTTTTATCCAATATACACATTCATCATACAAACATCTTCATCACATATATATATTACATATAAAGAATGTGCCAAGTCAGAACCTTTACTTTCACCACACAATCAACCATACACACTCGCTTCCTTCATTATCGACACTGCTGATGCCGTACTTACACCAAAACGTTCACAGCCAAGTTCCCGCATCTTTAACACGGTATCCAACGTTCGAATTCCTCCAGCCGCCTTAATAAGAGCACGCTCTCCCACTACCTCTTTCATACGTCTAATAATCTCTGGTGTTGTTGGATTACTTGTCCAACCTGTTCCACTTTTTACAAATGATGCACCTGCTTCAACTGCAATTTCGCATGCTTTGCATAATTGAAGATCATTCAAGACAGAGGCCTCAATGATTACTTTCACTGGAATACCAGCTGCGGCTTTCACTACTTCCTTTATATCATGAGCTACATATTCTATGCTCCCGGATTGCAACATACTATAAGACATAACCATATCTAATTCTTTGCAACCAAGATTTACAAGCTCTTTGGCTTGGCATATCTTTGTTTCGGTACTATCACAACCACTTGGAAAACCTACAACACCACCAACTTGAATATCTTCTTCGTCACGTAATTCATTTATTACATAAGGAGTATAGCAAGGTAATGTAAATACAGTAATAAAGCGATATTCTTTTGCATACGCAACCATTTCATCAATATCTGCTTTTGTATCTGTACTCTTCACACAACTAATATCCATATGACGATTTAACTGCTTTATGAATTCATTTGTTTTACTTTCCATCACCACGATATCTCCCCGCCATACTCGTATTTAATTCGTACTTACTTCCAATAATCTTTACTTTATCATAGCAAATTGGTTCGTTTTCAAAGTAGCAGATACGTTTTATGCAGAGCAACGCTTCCCCTACATTCGTATTTAATAGCTGTGCTTCCTCGAATTCCGCATTTTTTGCATAAATGGTATCCGAAGCCTCATCTATTTTTATTTGATATGTCTCCTCAAGAAATTGATACAATGCAGTAAACTTGTTAGAATATTTAATTACGTCAGGAACTAAACTAGCCGCCACATAGTTTTTCATTATAACAATTGGACTTCCATCTGCTAACTGAATACGTTGAAACCGTGCCACATAATCGCCCACATTCAACCGAAGCACTTCTGCTATCTCATAGTCAGCCTGCATAATATCAATATACATACTTTGCGTCTGAACATCGTATCCCTTTTGGCGCAATGTCTCCGTGACGGAAACAACATGATTCAAACTCTGTTTTGGCTTAAAATCTAGCACAAGCGTCCCACGTCCTTGCTTTACATCAACCAGACTATCTTCCACTAGCATTTTTACAGCCTTTCTTATCGTTATCCTACTAACGCTGAATATCTGCTCCAAATCCCCCTCAATCGGAAGC
>NZ_JAVBNS010000156.1:0-4830 GCF_031551385.1 Anaerosporobacter sp. | reverse complement strand
GACAAGCCCAAACTTTAATATATTTATTATTCTTTAAAATTATTATTACTATTGGCTACATTTATTGCTACAAACATATTGCTGAATTCCACAACATTTTCGTATATACTTAACATTTTTAAGAAAGAAACATATCTTAATACTATATCTTTTTATGAATTGAGGTATCCCATGAGAAATTATGTTTACCCTGCGCAAACACAAACACAATCTCTTGGCAAGTTGTTAGTCCGTGTAAATTCTGAAGCAAACTTAAGACCTATAGAGGATGCAACCATTCAAATTACACGCACTGGTGACCCTACTAGTATAATTGAAGAAATACGAACGAATTCTATCGGTCAAACAGAAACAATTGAATTGCCAGCGCCTCCGTTAGACTATAGCTTAGAACCAGATTCAAGCATGCCATACTCCGAGTACACCTTGCAGATTTCTGCTCCTGGTTTCGAAGATATGACTGTTTCTGGTTCACAGATTCTTCCTACTGTTACTGCTGTACAGGAATCTCAACTACTACCTATAACAGCAGACCCAACCTCAAGTGAACTTTTCGTGATCTCCCCACACACATTATATTATGAATATCCTCCAAAGATTGCTGAACCAGAAATTAAGGACGTCTCTAATTTTGATATTGTCCTTGATCAAGTTGTTGTACCTGAATATGTTGTTGTACATGATGGCCCACCTACAGATAATTCTGCCAAGAATCATTACGTGCTTTACCGTGACTATATTAAAAATGTAGCCTCCAGCGAAATCTATGCGACTTGGCCAGAGGCTACCATACAAGCAAATGTTTTAGCAATTATGTCATTCACACTAAATCGTGTGTACACAGAGTGGTACCGTAATAAAGGATATAGCTTTACAATTACATCGTCAACTGCATTTGACCACAAATGGATAGCTGAGCGAAATATATTCGAGAATATATCTCTTGTTGTTGATAGTATCTTTAATAACTTCCTATCAAGACCAAACGTAAGGCAGCCTATTCTTACACAGTACTGTGATGGCGTCCGTGTTCAATGCCCTAACTGGATGACCTAATTGCAATTGGGGAGGTAGTTATTATCCCTCTGTCTTCATTGCTTCAATTGCACTAATCTTTGTCGCCCTCTTAGCAGGATAGTAACCAGATATTACACCTACTGCAATAGCAAAACCTGCTGCTAGGAATGGCAACCAGATTGGGATAATAGAAAAGTTTGTTGAAACGGAATTATCATACATAACCGATGTTGATTTCATTAAAGCTTTAAACAATGGCTCACCATATTTGTTGATACAAAACGATGCAATATAGCTAAGTCCGATACCAATTATTCCACCAATCAATCCAATCATTCCTGCTTCAAACAAGAATAATTTCTTAATATCCGTAATGTAGCAACCTAATACTTTCATTACGCCAATCTCTTTTGTTCTTTCATAGATTGACATAATCATCGTATTCGCAATACTAATTGCAGATACAAGCATGGCAACTGCACCAACGCCACCTAACACCATTTGCATCATGTTTGATGTTTGCTCTAATGGCTCTAAGGATGAATTCAAACTTTCAGTTTGGTAACCAAGCTCTTTTATCTTCTTTTCTACTTTACTAACATTTTTTACATTATCTACATTCAATTGAATGGTCTCATATTGCTTTAAATCCTTTATCGCCTTCTTCTTATCCGATGGTTTTAGATACTCAATAGCTTCCATATACCATCTCTTGAATGTATCCAAAGACATATAGCATTGATAATCGTATTGTGAATTCTGTTCTAATACTGCAACATTTGTTCCAAGATAAAATTCTGCTCTTTTTGAATAATCTTTTAGTTCATATTTATAGAGATTCATGTAAGCAACCATTTTATCTTTACCAAGCTCTAGTTGATACTGACTGTAGCGATTCCCCTTCATTGAATAAAAGTAATTCTTAGGAACTTCGCTTCCCATAATTATTACATCAGGATTCGCTTCTGATGGCATCTCGCCATACGCTAAATCAGGAAGTCCAAATTCCTTCATTGCATCAATATCCATAACAGCGCAGTATGCATATCCATCGATATCTTTTCCTATTTTAAGCGATACGTCTACATACATAACAGGTGTAGCTGTTTTTACATGTTCAATTTGTTTTACCGTATTTAGCAAGTCTTCATTAATAATTTGTTCCTTGGAATCAATATAATTTCCATTCTCATCTCGAATCATTGCATATTTACTAATTGTTATCGTTGTTAAACTACCAAGTTCCATTACTTGAGACTTAAATCCTGTATTCATACCGATACCAATAGAAATCATTACAACAATGGAAATTGTACCAATTATAACGCCTACAACCGTTAATGCTGTTCTAGCCTTTCTTCTACTTAAATTTCGAAGTCCCATCTTAATAAGATCACTAATCTTCATACAGATCAATTCCTTTTTTTATTTTCTTCTTTGCTAGTAGAACTCCTAGAATAGCTCCCACCACCAAAGTAGCTGCTGATATTCCTACAATAGGTACATAACTAGATAAGAAAGGATCTTTTGTTGTTGAAGCGGTCATGTCACCATCCATGCCAGACATGTCAACCATTGCGCCGTCTGTATACATATCAGAACCTTCAAGTCCTTCCATTTCACTGTTACTTGCGTCGATATTCATATCATCAACACCAGGTTCTGTATCACCACCAATATCCATGGATTCCCCATCTACATTCGTCATGTCTGCATCCACATTGTCTACTGGAACATCTGTATTTTCTCCACCTTCCATGCCATCTGCATTCGTATCCATATTGGTATCTACATCTGTAGTCATGTTTGTATCTGCATTAGCATCTGTATTGTCTTCTGCACTTTGCAATAAGTTCTCTCCATTGTCTGCACTTGTTGAATCTGGAACACTTACCTCAGTTACTGTCATTGTCGCATATAACGCGTCTTTCATTATTGTTGTATTAAACATTCTCTCTCATCCCCCTTCCTATAACTCATCATCCTCTTGCTTACGTAGTTTTCTCTTATATAAACCAATAACTACCTTTCTAGCTATAAAAATTGCTACGATAAACACTACAACTTCAATAACTACAAACAACCAAGTTGGTAAAAGTGCTTTCTTTGCTTCTGGAACTGTTGGCATGTCTTCTGGAAACATACTATCTATAGGGACATCCATTGATACTTGATCTTCTATATATTGTGTGAAATCCGCAAACAATTCAACCGTATCGCCATTACTATCTTCATAAGTAATTTTTAACTGGCCAGGGCAATCGCCTGCCATCATTGGAATTACGTCTATCTCATATGTATTTCCTTGACCAGCCTCTACATTACCAATAAATTTAGTCGATGTGTCTGCTGCTTGATAGAAATCACTTACTACCGTTGCTGTTACATTGTTAAGTGTTGATTTACCCATGTTATAGAAGTTGAATGTCAATGTTGTCGATTCATTTACACGAGGTACATCATATGAACTGATATAGATATCTTGCACTACTGGTCTTGCATTCTCTGAAACTTGAACATTAAGAACCTCTTCTATTGTTTTCTCTGCTGTTCCTGATTCTTCTGTTTTACCATCTACTCCTACTGATTTACCTTCGTATTCATAATCAAATGTTACTTTTAATGGATACGCATTCGATGCCGTATCTGCTTTTATTTTCAGTTCAATTGTTTGTGTTGCTGTTGCACCTGCAGGTATTTGATCGATATAGAAACTATTGCTTCCTGACGTCTGTGAAAATGTATTATTTTCAGACGAAACTGTCACCTTAATATTCTTTGCTGCAATAGAAGCATGTGTATTCTTAACATTAAACGTAAATGTGAATACATCACCCGCTTTTAATTTTTCATCACCTGTACTAAAATCACTTATAATTAACTTTGGTACACTTGTGTTTACTGGATTTGTTGCCTCTTTTGGATTCTTAACATCTCTTACAAATAAGCTAACACTTTCACTTCCTTCTTCATAATCAGAACCATCTTTGTTTAGATATTTGTATGTGAATGCATACGTAAGTTCATGCAAACCTTCTGTGATATCTTCCGATAATACATATTCCATCTTAACCGTTTTCTTCTTACCAGCTTTTAATTCATCAATATATACATATGGTTTTGCTGATACTGGACTAAGTCCTGAGGAAGCAATATTCGATGGTGTGAATTTTAATTGTTTTGCTGAAGTTTTTCCTTTGTTTTCAACCGTAAACGCTACCGTTACTTTCCCTTTTGCTGTTGGTGCACTTGGTGATTGCACAACATTAGAAATAACAATATTAGGTTTTCCATTGTTTTGCACTTGATCTTCTGGTACAACTACGTTAATGAAGATATTTGCTGTTTCTGTATATCCTTCGCCCTTTTTATCATCATACCATTCAACGGTAAGCTTTAATGATTTTATACCTGCTGCCGCATTAGCAGTTACTTTCACTGGAAACTCAACATTTCTTGATATTCCAGTAGCCACATCTCCTACAGACGTCTCTGATGTAGAGTAATTCGGTACGATATCTGTTTGTGAGCTAAAATCACCTAATGATACACGAACATCTCTCGCAACTAAATCACCACTATTTTTAACTTGTAGAGAAATTGAGAACTCATCTCCACGCGCAACTTCTTCCTCATAATCAATACCACTCATTTTGACTTTAGCAGATGTCTTTTGACCTGTAACTTTAACGCTTAACTTTTTTGAAAAAACTAAGGAACATGTTGTATCTTCATCAATTGTATATGCATATCCTGTTCCTGTTAATTCTAATTTATATGTACCATTGGAAGCTAATTCTGTTGATTCAATAT
>NZ_JAVBNS010000082.1:0-7104 GCF_031551385.1 Anaerosporobacter sp. | reverse complement strand
AAATCGAAATGCACTTCTTACCCCTTCTTGGTTATCTTGTCCAAAAAATTGCGCTCCAAAAATACCTGCTCCAGATACACCACCAAAGATACATAGATTAAATACAAACAGCAATTGATTCACAATCGCAACACCCGACATCTGCTCCGTTCCTATTCTACCAACCATAATGTTATCTAGCATTCCAGCAAAATTCGTAATTCCATTCTGAATCATGATAGGAACTGCAATTGCTAATAACATTCGGTAGAACTTCTTGTTACCGATTAACTTTCTCATAACGTTCTTCCCTTCAATGCGTAATAGTTCCATTATATCTTACTATTCGCTAAAATGAAATCTTTGTTTTTATAATTATCATGTAGTATCATATATTCTTTATGTATCAATTTATGTTTTATTACGTTTTATTTAATAACATCTTAATAAACAATTGGTTGTATCACCTAGTTTGCTATGCTATAATATGGAGGTATAAATACACTTGTAACGTTTATCTATCTTAGAATGACATTATCATCCTAAGTTCTAAATTGTTACTATTGCTAAACTTAAGGAGGCTCTCAATGGCAAATATTACAGCAGAAGTAAAATGTCCATATTGCAAAATTGGATTTGAAATTGATGTAGAATTAGAAGCAGAAGACGAAACAGAATTAGAAGGTGAAGATTCTTTCGATATTGATTTTGACGAAATGGAATGCCCTAATTGTGAAAACTTCTTTGCTATGCACGGTAAAGTTGAAAAAGTTGAGGATGAATTCAAACTAACAATTGAATCAATCGACTAATCTAGTAATAAATACTATGAGTCATATAAAAAAAGCTCCTGTTAGGAGCTTTTTTTATATTGTATAGGATATTGAAACTAATTACCAGCCCCAGGGAATTGGAATACTCCATCTTCTCCGAAGAAATTACTGAATGGATCTGTTCCATTACGATCTTCCGTATAGTAATCTTCATTATTATCCTGACCATTATCTCGGTTGTTATCTTGATTGTTGTCTGGAAGTGTTACATCATTCGAATCAGAATTGTTTGATGACGTTGTATCTTCCGTCACCACATCTGTCTTCTTCTTTAATGTCACTTCAAATGTTTTCTCAACAAATTGACCATTCTCAAGTCTTTGAACGGTTATCGTTACCTTTGTTCCCGCTGAGTAACTTGATATCTTTTCTTGCATTGCTTCCATTGTCGTAATCGTTACATCATTAACCTTTGTCACAATATCTCTGGATATAATTCCACTCTCTTGTGCTGGACCACCATCTAATACAGAATCAATGTATACACCTTCTGGCCAACCGTAACCTTTAACCATATCAGCAGGTACTGTGCCACCGGAAATTCCAAGGAAACCTTCTTCTCCTTCTGCAATCTTTTCACGGTTCATAAGCTCATTAATAATTGGCATTGCACGAGTAATTGGAATTGCAAATCCCATTCCTTCTACCGAACTATCTGCATACTTCACTGAATTAATACCAATTACTTCACCAGCAACATTAAGTAACGCTCCACCACTGTTACCTGGATTAATTGCTGCATCTGTTTGTAACAATGTCATTTTATTATTCTCAACTGTTACTTCTCTTTCTGTTGCACTAATATAACCAACAGTTGTAGATTGGCCATATCCTAGCGCATTACCAATTGCAATTGCCATTTGACCAACTTTGATATCATCAGAATTACCTAATGTAGCAATTTTGATTTTTCCCATTGTGTCACTGCTAATATCACTTAGTTTAACTGCGATTACAGCCAAATCTGCTGTACTGTCTTTACCTTTGATTTCAGCTTGGTAGATTTCTTTATCAATAAATTGAACTGCTATTGCTTTTGCACCATCAACTACATGATTATTCGTAACAATCAATAGCTCATTATCATTCTTACCAACGATAATTCCTGAACCACTACCTTCAACATCTTCTTCATAATTTTGACCAAACCAATCATTATATGACTTTGTCACTGTACTTGTAATTGCTACAATTGATGGCATTGTCTCTTCTACTACATCTGACACATCTGTATTATAGATTACGCCACCATTCGAAACAGTCGTTGTTGCTATTGAATTCGCGTTATCATTTTGATTTACACTTAAAGATGCATTCTTCGAATTATTACCCTCATCAATAGCAGTCGAGCTATGTCTTGCACTTGGATTAATTCCATAATACACTTCATTCGCACCCAAGAACGCAACACTAGCAATAATACCAAATGCTGCTGCCGTCGCAATGAATTTTACAATCTTCTTCCCCTTCTTAGGTTCTTTTCCTCCATTCTCAGTCTGAACAGCCTGTCCATCTGAAAAATCTTGTCCAGCAAATTCATAATTATCTTGATGAATTTGCTCTCCTACATAACTGTACGTAGTATTTTGATTCGCTTGCTCTTGATACGATTCCTTTTGATATGCTTCATTTTGGTTCGTCGCATTCTGATAAGAAGCATCCTGATATTGATACGTATCATAAACAGGCCCTACCGCTTGCCCACTATTACCGTATTGTTCATCATAAACCTGCGCATTCCCATAATCTGCACTATAGGAATCCTGCATAGTATTATATTCTTGACTATATTGATTTGGTTCTTGATTCCATTCATTATATTGGTTTTTTTGGCTATATTGACTCTCTTGATTATAGTGATACGACTCTTGCGTTGTATAATATTGATTGTCATTCGTATTTTGATTATTTGTATTCTGACTATTCATATTTTGATCATTCGTATTTACATTATTTATATTCGCATCATTTGCATTCATATTATCTGCTGTCTCTTCACTATTAACAGCATTTCCATTCAAATTTATACCGTTGTTCTCATAATCCTTTTCCATGTGTAATATCTCCCTTCAAAAAATGTAGCAAAATCTTCAATGTGAAAATAGTATTGGTAATAAACAATCATTTAGAATTAATTATTCACCCAACAATTAATCATTACTTGTGTGTCGCGTGTTTTGTGTTATAGTACAGCAACGAATACGCTTTGAAAACCTACAAGAGTTTTGCTCCAACACCTAAAACACACAAAATACACAATTAATTTCTTTATGTGTTATCATATCATGAAAATGTGTAAAGAATGTGAATAATAAGAATTTTTTAAGAATTTTTTTGTTGTAGATTAAAACTTGGTAATGTATTATAATAAGGACGTTATTAAAAAACATTTTTTTTACAATAAGAAAAAACAGAGGTGATTTCATATCTATGATTAAAGATAATCAAAAGACATTTAATAAGTTTCATGGAATTCTTGACTTAATTGCGTTGTTCATCGCTTACTCATTAAGTTATGTGTTGCGTTTTATTATTTTCAAACCAGACAAGGGATTCTTGCCATGGTCAACCATGTTGCATTATTTCGTATATCTTCTCCCTGCGTATTGCTTAATTTACTATTCTTGCAACTTGTATACGCCCAAACGAAGTAAAGGGCAAAAAATGGAGCTCCTTAATATCCTTAAGTCAAATATAATAGGAACAATATACTTCATCTTGGTCTTATATATCTTCAAAAAAGATATTAATGTGTCTCGTTCATTTATTACTATTTTCTTTGCAATAAATATTACTATCATGTTCCTCTATCGAAGAGTACTTGTAAAAGTTCTTCATTCAATTCGGAAACATGGCTTCAACTTAAAACATATCTTAATTGTTGGTTATAGCCGTACTGCTGAAGGATATATCGATAGAATTCGTGCCAATCCACAATGGGGTTACCATGTACTTGGCATTCTTGATGACAATAAAGAAGAAGGTGAAGTATACGATAGAGTCAAAGTTCTAGGTGACACTTCCAAACTTACAGAATTACTCGCTGAAAACGATATTGATGAAATTGCTATTACATTAAGCATAAGCGAATATGCTAAATTAGAAGACCTTGTAACTGCTTGTGAAAAATCTGGTGTTCATACATTATTTATTCCAGATTATAATAATATTATACCTACACGACCATATATTGAGGATTTAAACGGACTTCCAATTATCAATATTCGCCGTGTACCACTCAGTAATACATTTAACAAGGGAATTAAGCGATGTATTGATATATTCGGTGCTCTCGTTGCTTTACTTATCTTTTCAATCCCTATGCTACTTGTAACAATTGCAATTAAAACAACATCAAAAGGCCCTTTAATTTACTCACAAGTACGTATCGGTCTTCACAACAAGGAATTTAAGATGTTCAAGTTCCGTTCTATGGAGACACAAACCGAATCTGCTGAGAAAAAGGCATGGACAACTTCAAATGACCCACGTGTTACCCCTATTGGAAAGTTCATAAGAAAAACAAGTATTGATGAATTACCTCAATTATTCAACGTTTTAAGAGGTGAGATGAGTTTAATCGGACCTCGTCCTGAACGACCATATTTTGTTGAAAAATTCAAAGAGGAAATTCCTCGTTATATGATTAAGCATCAAGTTCGTCCAGGTTTGACTGGCTGGGCTCAAGTAAATGGATATCGTGGTGACACTTCTATCCGAAAACGTATTGATCATGACTTATATTATATTGAAAACTGGACCCTTAACCTTGATATTAAGATTCTATTCCTAACATTCTTTAAGGGCTTTATTAACAAAAATGCATACTAATCCCTATGCCTTTTTTATATCTTTCGTGTGAACATTCTTGATTTTTCACACGAATATCTCGGAGGTTTATTATGAGAAATAATCAAGGAAACTTTGAAAATGAAAGAGCACTCGTGAAAAAAGTTAAGAAGAAAAAGAAAAAACGTCTTCGCAGACTGATTATTATTGAATTGCTTATTATCTTACTATTAATACCTGTTGTATATCTATATTTTCAACTTGGCCGTATTCCAAGACAAGAAATTAATCTTGATAATATTGAAATTAATAATATTGATTTATCTGAACTTGATGGCTACCGTAATATCGCTGTGTTTGGTGTCGACTCAAGAGCAAATGATTTGCAAAAAAACACACGAAGCGACTCTATTATGATTGTAAGTATCAACAAAAAGACAAAAGATGTTAAGGTATGTTCTCTATACCGTGATACGTATGTATACATTGAAGGTCATGGCTATACGAAGTTAAACCATGCCTATGCATATGGTGGACCTGAACTAGCGATTAACACAATTAATAAAAACTTTGACTTAAATATTACCGATTTTGTTACTGTTAATTTCAGTGCGGTTACAAACGTAATTGATTTACTTGGTGGTATCACTCTTGATATTCAAGACGATGAGTTAAAGCATGTTAACAACTATACTCGTGATGTTGCTAAAATCAACGGCACAAAATACACATATTTAGACAAGGCTGGAAAGCAAACTGTCGATGGTACGCAAGCTACGGCATATTGCCGTGTTCGTTATACGGCAGGTGGCGATTTCACTCGTGCTGAGAGACAACGTACTGTAATGAGCCAAATATTTAAGAAAGCAAAGAAATCTAACCCATTTACATTAGCTAAAGTTGCTAATAAAATGATTCCTCAGATTTATACAAGCCTTTCAAATTCTGAGATTTTAGGTTTAGGAAAAGATATCTTCTTCTATGATTTAGGCGAACAAGCCGGCTTCCCATTCGATAAAACTGCTAAAAAGATTGGTGGTGTATCCTATGTATTAGCAGATACGCTATCATCTAATGTAACGAAACTACATGAGCTTTTATTCAATCAAACTGGATATGAACCTTCAAAAACTGTCCAAGGATATAGCTCTGAGATAGCACATAAATAAACTAGTAAAATCAATAAGACCCTCAGTGATACATGTTTCAGTTTAGAAACATATACCACCTAGGGCCTTATTTTTAATTACTATTACATCTTTTCAAATACACACGCTACTTCTATTTCTTCCCCCTTCATATGAGCATAGATATCCCCATTCATCTTATTCATAAGTTGACGGCAAATATATAAACCTAGCCCACTTCCATTACTAGTAGACACATTTGACCCCCTCCAGAAACTATCAAACATATGCGGAATCTCATTCTCAGAAAGTGTACAGCCACTGTTTGTCACTGTCACTAACTGACACTCTTCTTCTCTAGAAAATTCAATCGAGATTTTATGACCATCACCATATTTTATTGCATTTTCAATTATATTTTGTAGTACTTCAATACTACGATTTAAATCACCACAAAGTAAACAATTTGAGAAATCACCAACAGCAAAATTAATATGCAATAATAAAAGTTTTTCCGAATAATAATTTTTAATTTTCGTAATTAAATCTGTCAAATAAAACTCCGTGTTCTCTACTTGCAAATCAAGAAAATCCTCACTAGATGCTTTGATTATCTGAGATATAAAATTCTCGATTTCATCCGCTTTTGCATTGATACTCTCGGCAATCTCATGTTGCTTTTCTTCTGTTTTATATAACTTCTTTGACAGTGCCTTTGAATAAAGTTTAATTGCAGAAAGAGGCGTTTTTATATCATGAGATATTGATAAAATCAACGTTTTTTTCTATTTTTGTAGCTCCAATTACCGTACGTTTTGCCCCTCAATATTCTCTCGAAGCAAATCCATTCCCCATATAAATCTCCCAAAGAATCGACTCTTATCCTCCTTCAAAGGCATAGTCAAATTACCTTTGGAAAGCTCATAAGGAATTTCCTTTAACCTGTTGAATGGTTTAAGCAACTTGTAACGCATACAAATCATTGCCACAACCACAAGCACCGCCATAATTCCAAGAACAATATTTGCTGCCAACATAAACCTTGTTCGATACTCTAATGACTTACTAACATAATCAAAGCGATAGTATTTCCCGTCGATTTCTTTGATTACATAGTCTCTTCCATCGCCCTCAAAGAAATCCTTTTCCATAGTATCTTTACGCACAACATCTGTTACATATTCATACTTTGAAAGTTCAATATTCTCTAAACCAACATCTGATATCTCCTTAACCAGCCTACTAATCTCCACACGATACTGTCTGCCACTTTGTTCTGGAATCCTTAGAAAGTATGTATTAGTTCCTACGAAAATCATTATTATTATAAACAAAACAATCACAAAAATTTTATTAAAGCTCTTCATACTATTTAT
>NZ_JAVBNS010000152.1:0-4710 GCF_031551385.1 Anaerosporobacter sp. | reverse complement strand
GGATAGCGTATTTTTTATTATAATGATATACAATGTTATGACAAAGATAAAGCAAAACAAGTTGCAACGATATTTATCAGATTAGAAAAAAGGAGAGAAATATAATGGCAGATAAAAATAGCAATTATGAAAATCTATTAGAAGAGGCAATGAAACTTTATAATTTTACAGAGCCCAAGGTAGAATTTATACGTCATAATGAAAATATTACATATTCTATAATTGATAGAGATAAAAAATATCTTCTTCGTATACATAAAGAAGCTAAAGGATTAGATTTTTCTTTTTATCGAGGAGATATTAATAGAGAAATTCTTATAAAGAGTGAAATAGATTTACTAAATAAATTATCTAAAGAGAAAAATATTGTAGTACAAACTCCTGTTCAAAATAAGAATGGGAAATATGTATCATGCTTAGAGGATGGAAGTTTTGTGACAGTACTTACTTGGTTAGATGGAGAAAGACTAGATTCTGTGGAAATAACAAAGGAGCTTGCTTTTAAGATGGGAGAAATGACAGCAAGGTTACATGAATCTTATTATACACTTCCTACCTTTAAAAGATGTGTCTATGATGATGTATTTATAGATAAGTTTATTATGGAAGCAAAGTCAGCAATGGAATTAAAGCATATAAAAGAAGTTCATTATTTAGAAATAAGAAGAGTTTTAAAGAGGTTACAAGATGTATTAATAAAAGAAAAAGATAATTTTGTAATAATACATTATGATTTTAGTAAATCAAACATAATTTATTCAAAGGAATCTGTTTCACCGATTGACTTTTCTATGTTTGGCTATGGAATTAGAGAGATGGACTTGGGTGGCTATCTTTGTATGATTGAAGATAGCCAATTAATCTCTTCTATTTTAGAGGGATATGAAAGTGTAAGCGGATATAAAATAAACAAATAATATCTTGATATATGTAAAGCACTTGCTATAATTGGATATATAATTATTCATCATAATAAAATCTATGAAAACGAAAAGTTTCAAGCAAATATGGATCGATGGTGTTCAACTATTTTTTCAAAAATAATCTGATTTAGGAGATAAAACAATGGAAAAAACAAATGTAATGCGTATATTAGATAAGCAAAAGATAAAATATAAAGAACATACCTATACAGATGTAATCAGTGGAATTGACGTTGCAACTACACTTGGGCAAAATCCAGAATGTGTATTTAAGACACTTGTTACAGTAGGAAAATCAGGTAGCAATTATGTGTTTGCAATTCCAGTAGATAAGGAACTTGATTTAAAGAAAGCAGCGAAATGTGTTGGTGAAAAGTCGATTGCAATGATTAAATCGAAAGAATTGTTGCCACTAACAGGTTATATTCATGGAGGTTGCTCACCGATTGGAATGAAGAAGCAGTTTAAAACGATATTTGATTCTTCTGCGAGCCGGCAAGAACACATATTTTTTAGTGGTGGAAAGATTGGGTTTCAGGTAGAGATAGCGGTTTGCGATTTGGACAAGGCGGTACGATTTGAGTATGGAGATGTTATTGAAGAATAGTTCGTAATCATTTGAAAGATAGTAATGCATGGTTTTTTGAAAATTAATATCCCATTCCCAAAAGATAAAAAAATCAGTTGGTGTAATATTTGTTTTAATTCATCTGTGACACAAAAATTATGTTTTCTATGTGATATATTATAGCTAGAGAGTGTTAAAAAACCTTAAACTGTTACGAAGAATATATCAAAGAAAGTAGGTTATATATGCAAAATATAATAATTAGACCAATAAAACAAGACGATATTGAAAAAATACTTAACAATTATACAGAACAAGGATGGGAAAAGCCTAGAGAAGTAATCGAGAGATATGTTAGAAGGCAAGAAGAGAAATCTTTGTTTTCATTTATTGCAGAATATAATAATGACATAGCAGGTTATACAATTCTATATCCCTTTGTAGAGAAAGGTGCATTTGCAAACAAGAATATTCCAGAGATAAGTGATTTTGTTGTATTTCAAAAGTATCAGCGAAATGGAATTGGGAATAAAATTCTTGATGCAGCAGAAAAGAAAGCAAAGGAATTAAATGATTTTGTCTCACTTGCAGTTGGAATACATTCTGGCTATGGTGCAGCTCAAAGAATCTATATAAAGAGAGGGTATGTGCCAGATGGAAGCGGTGCATGGTATAATGATGTTCAATTAGAACAATATGCACCATGTCAAAATGATGATGATTTAGTATTATATTTATTGAAAGAGTTACAATAATATAAAAAAATATCATATTGACAGAAATACAAATCATGGATATAATCTACCTAATATATTAAATGCAAAGAAGAGAAATAGTACATGAATGAAAACTTTTCAGAGAGAGAATGGTTGGTGAAAATTCTTAGGTTAAATTGATGGAAGGCATCTTGGAGCAGCGATGTGAATTATAGTAGCGTTCGACGGAAAATCCACCGTTATAAGGAAACAATATAAAGTAAATATATTTACTAGTATTGGAAGTGCAGATTTTTCTGAATTTAGGTGGAACCGCGGATATTCGCCCTAAGCATAATTAGACTATGCTTAGGGCTTTTTTTTATTTATAGGAAAATACGCCCAATTGTTTAAGGAGGAGAAAAAATGGAGCAAAGAAGATTTTCAATGGAGGAATTGGTAGCATACTGCAATCAGTACGGTTTTATTTTTCAAGGAAGTGAGATTTATGGTGGATTGGCAAATACTTGGGATTATGGACCATTAGGAACAAGGTTAAAGAATAATATTAAGGATGCATGGCGATATTATTTTATTCAAAGGCGGGAAAATAGTTTTGAAGTCGATTCAGATATTTTAATGAATCCTAGAGTATGGGAGGCAAGTGGTCATGTTTCAGGATTCTCAGACCCACTAATAGATTGCAAAGATTGCAAAGCGCGTCATAGAGCAGATAGTTTAATTGAGGATTTTGATTCTGCTATAAAAGCGGATGCTATGACGCAAGATGAAATGATGGCGTATATAAAAGAGCATCAAGTAAAATGTCCAATCTGTAAAAGTACAAATTTTACTTCAATACGCCAGTTCAATTTGATGTTTGCAACGAAACGAGGAGTAACTGCAGATTCATCGTCAACAATTTACTTAAGACCTGAGAATGCACAAGGAGAGTATGTTAATTATTTGAATGTATTAAGAACTATGCGTACAAAACTTCCATTCAGTATTGGACAAATAGGAAAAGCATTTCGTAATGAAATTACTCCAGGTAACTTTACATTTAGAACGATTGAATTTGAACAGATGGAGTTTCAAACGTTTTGTAAAAAGGATACAGATAGTGAATTGTTTCAGTATTATAAAGAATATGGGAAAGAATTTTTTATGTATCTAGGATTACCATCGGAAAGATTAAGATTTCATGATCATGAAAAACTAGCTCATTATGCAAAAGAGGCAACAGATATTGAATATGAGTTTCCA
The DNA here is from genome assembly GCF_031551385.1 of Anaerosporobacter sp. Lineage (GTDB taxonomy): Bacteria > Bacillota > Clostridia > Lachnospirales > Lachnospiraceae > Anaerosporobacter. The sequence goes on along the minus strand of NZ_JAVBNS010000152.1, from coordinate 1,258 downwards.
TTCGGCTGGGGAGAAATTAATGGAACGCATAATAGAACCGATTTTGATCTTAGCAAACATCAAGAATATTCGGGAAAATCAATGGAGTATCTAGATGAGGAAACGAAGGAAAAGTATATTCCCTATATCATAGAATCAACATATGGATTAGATCGTATCATATTGGCACTTTTATTTGAACATTTGCATGAGGAAATCATTAATGATACAGATAAGAGAATCGTGTTAAACATTAAGCCTAAATTGGCACCAATTAAAGTAAATGTATTGCCATTAATAAAAAAGAAACATAGTGAAAAAGCAAAGGAAATCTATCAACAGATATCGCAAAGAATGATGGCGAACTATGATGTTACAGGTAGTATTGGTAAAAGATATCGAAGAGGAGATGCTATCGGAATTCCTTTTGCAATAACAGTAGACGACCAAACATTAGAAAATCAACTTGTAACAGTAAGAAATCGAGATACAATGGAACAAGAAATAGTGAACGTTGATGAGTTGATAACGTATCTTGAAAGTTATATATTATAAATGGGAAGAGTAAACGTTCTTGCATACTGATAGGAATGAATATAAACACTTGACTATTGTTCTTAGCTAGATGTAAGAATCTTCTCTATTATTTGTATCAATTTGGTAGTTACTATTCAGCCATGCGGATATGCAATGACATATTCCGTAGAAAGCTTGCTTGCGGAGGAATATGTTGTTGCATATCCATACGGCGTTTAGCCGCAGCGAGATGTCGCATAGCGAAATCGAGCTGGCATGGCGTTTAGACTGAACTGTAACATTTGGTACAATAATAACATAAAAGCATATTGACATTTTTAATCAAAAGCATATAATAAAAACAATAGCATAAGAAAAGCAAAGACGGAAAAAGTAGTTTAGTGGAAACATACAGAGAGAAGGGCATTAGGTGAGAGTTCTTTATGAGGGAAGCTAGACGAAAACCATTCCTGAGCTGTATCGCTGAAATTAGTAAGCAGTACCGTATGCCTGCGTTAAAGGATAGGATTTGTTTGAATCCGAAGTGAAAAGTTAAGGTGGAACCGTGCAGTGGTATACTTGCACCCTTATGATTGTGGTAGATAAACCATGATTATTAGGGTGCTTTTTTAGTTTATAGAAAAAGATGTTCTATGAATTAAAAAGGATATCCCTTTAAGGCACAATTGAGTTTTCTTATGTTATTCCTAAAAATCCATTATTTGAAAGGAGTACATGAAAATGAAAGTAAGCAGCAAAGACG
>NZ_JAVBNS010000274.1:0-16769 GCF_031551385.1 Anaerosporobacter sp. | reverse complement strand
ATTATTATTGTAGATATTCTTCCGGGAACACAGCGTCCTTATTATATTAAATCAATGGGAATTCACAATGGTACGTTTATTCGTTCAGGTGCGACTACTAGATTGGCAGAAACATATATGATACAAGAACTAATTCTAGATGGTACGAAAGGGAGTTTTGATCAACTACCAGCAGAGGGACAGGTGGTGACAGAAGAAGAGATTGAAAAATTATGCGAAGAGATGACTACTTATGCAAAACGAATGTGCCGGAGTGATTCTGAGCGAGATAAAGTTCGTCCATTGACGCGGAACCAGCTTCTTTCATGGGGACTTCTTGTTGAAAAAAACGGAGAGTTACTTCCGAGCAATGGTTTCTGTTTACTGGCAGGAAAACCGATACCATTTGTGCAATCTAAAATTCAGTGTGCTGTTTTTAAAGGAACGACGCGAGCTGTTTTTGTTGATAGAAAAGAGTATAGTGGTTCAATTCAAAATCAAATTGATGAGGCTTATGATTTTGTTTTGCGTATGATTCGTATGGGAGCAAAGATTGAGGGTCTATATAGACAAGATGTTTATGAAATTTCAATTGGTACGATACGTGAAATTATCTGTAATGCCGTATGTCACAGAAGTTATCTAGAACCAGCTAATGTACAAGTTGCTTTATATGATGACAGGTTGGAAGTTACTTCGCCAGGAATGTTATCCTATGGTATGTCTATAGAAAAAATAAAAGAGGGTTACTCTAAGATTCGCAATCGTGGTATTGCAAGTGCATTTGCCTATATGAAGATTATTGAGAGCTGGGGAAGTGGTATTCCAAGGATAATTCAAGAATGCAAAGAGTATGGTCTTGAAGAACCAGAACTAATTGATTTTGATGGCGATTTTAGGGTGAATATTTATAGAAAAGAACCAATCATTTCAAATGTGGTACGTGAAAGTGCCGGAGAAATATTTGGAAGTGCCGGAAAAGTGCCGGAAAAGTGCCGGAAAGTGCATGGGAGTGCCAAAAAGGTGCCGGAAAGTATTGAACTGGTAGAAGACGGATGTTATATGGTGGGACAGCATAAGAAAATAATTGAATATATAGTTGCCAATGGATTTATTACATCCAAACAAACAGAGGAGTTGCTATGTGTGAAACAAAGAAGAGCGAGGGCAATCCTTAATGAGATGGTGAAAGGTAATTTAATTAAAAAACAAGGAGCTTCAAGGAGTACGATATATGTATTGAATGAGGAATAGAGCAAAGGGCTGCTGGCTGTTTTGCTTCAATTTTTTATTTGTATTAGAATCTTCACTTTGACAAGCCGTAAAAGGTAGAGTGCAAAAGAACACTTGTTCTGTGTGCTCTTTTGTGCTAAACTATAAGGTATAAGACTTGTATTTTATGAAAAACAGTCATTAAAGGAGGATATTCATGGGGAAAATCATAAAAGATACAATTCATGCTAAAGGTATTGATATTGGTATTTATACGTTAAATTTTGAAGATGAATTTATTTCATTAACAGATATCGCAAAATACCGGAATGAAGATGACCCAAGATTTGTAATTCAAAACTGGATGAGAAATAGGAATACGATTGAATTTCTGAGTGTTTGGGAAGAATTACATAATCCGAATTTTAACCGTGTGCAATTCGAGGCGGTTAAAAATGAGGCAGGGTTAAATCGTTTTGTGATGACACCAACAAAATGGATTACACAGATGGATGCAATTGGAATGACTTCAAAAGCAGGCCGTTATGGTGGAACATATGCTCATAGTGATATTGCTATGTCGTTTGCAACTTGGATTTCCCCTGAATTTCAATTGTATATAATGAAAGATTACAGGAGATTAAAGACAGAAGAAAACAGCAAAATTTCTCTTGAGTGGAATTTAAAAAGGGAAATTTCTAAGTTGAATTATAAAATACATACGGATGCAATAAAAGAAAATTTGGTTCCACCAGAATTAACATCAGTGCAAGTTTCATATAAATACGCTAGTGAAGCGGATATGCTTAATGTTGTTTTATTTGGGAAGACAGCGAAACAATGGAGAGATGAGAATCCTAATGAAAAGGGAAATATGCGTGATATGGCAATGATTAATCAATTATTGGTGCTTGCAAATTTGGAAAGTTATAATGCCGTTCTAATTAAACAGGGGAAATGTCAGGAAGAACGAATACAGTTACTTCGGCAGCTTGTTGTACAACAGTTGCAGACACTGGAATCTTTAAAGATAAATAATTTTCCAAAGATTGAATTGGAATAGGGATACCCAACCATCTTATAATATAAAAAAGCTGAACATTTCGCATATTCTACGATTGTTCAGCTTTTGTTTCTTAATTCTGTGTATTAGAGATTGATAAAAATGGTTTTCTAAACCGTTGCTTTTATAACATGCACAGCACAACCCTCAAAACAATCCATCTTTGCAATTGTTAAAACATTTCCTGTAATTGAGATGTATTTATTATTAAATGCATTTTGAATCGTATACGCCCCGGAAGAAAGAGTAATCTGCATGCTTTCATTTGGATTCTCAAACGAGTGGCAGATGATAAGCAATTCATCTTCATACGTTCTTATAACAGCTTGCGTACCTTCTGGATATCGCATATTCAAACTACGCTCGCCATAGATTTTTGAGATACCATCTTTAATAATATGTGCCACAGAAGTATAGAAGTCTTCCGATTGCTTCACAAGATCCCATTGGTGCTCGGATAGGTTATTGATATCGCCAGATAAACACATACGTCCAAGGAAGGTTGCACTTAAACTGTAGCACAATCTGGTATCCGTATCGGTACTATGAAGGACAGCCCAGATTTGGCTTTGGCGAGGCAATATCAAATAGTGGAGATTGGCTGCAATATAAGGAATCTCTACACATTCATGTGCATCAGAAAATGAACTCATTGCGGTAACGCCAAGCATAGATGGCTCTAAACGATGCCCTCCAGAAGCACAGTTTTCAATAATGATATCAGGAATTTGGCGTTTGATTTCCATAAAGAATAGTCGAACCGCCTCCATTTGCGTTCTTAGACCTTCACCAAGGCTGTCACAGCCGTCACAACCCAGACCAATACTTCCGTTATAATCAACCTTTAGATATCCAAAACCATTTTCTTTTAAGAACATAATTATCTTTTCAGTTAAATATGCAGTCACTTTTGGATTTCTGAAATCCCAAAATGTTCTCCAGCCATCGCAGTTGATTACAATACCATCTCGTTTAAGATGCCAGTCATCATATTCATTTTCATATACTTGCGCGCCTTTGGTTGTTACTTCGAATTCAAACCAAATCCCCGGTATATAGCCTTTTTCACGTAGTTTCGTAGTGGTATCTTTAATATTAGGAAACTTCGTAGTATCAACAATCCAGTCCCCATTCCCTGCTTGACCGAGCATATGGTCATTCGTTTTACTCCAGCCTGCATCGATAACGAGATATTTGACAGGGTGTCCTTTGAATTTCTCGGCATAAGACAACATATTTTCGTGAGTAGGAGTGCCCCATGTTGTACACCATTCATTAAATATAATAGGAAGTCCTTCTTCGCCAAACTGGTCAGCGGCAATGTTATGTAGTTTCGTAATGCTTTGGCAAGCCTCGGAATAATCGCCATGGTGCGTTGTGATATAAGCGACAGGTGCAGAGAAACTTTCCTGTGGTTGAATGGTTTTGAACCAACTTCCAAAGTCCATATCAGGCAGACCGCCACTAAGGGAAAGCGTATCACCGAAACGTGTCACCTCCATTTGCCAAGAGGCATTATGACAAATCTGAGCACCCCATAATACTTGATGTTCGGTATCCTCAAGCAAAGCCATAGGGAAGAAACGACCAACAGGCCAAGAACCAATCACTCCAAAACGTTCACTCTCAACGAAGGCACTTGCCCAAGATTTCTCTAGTGAAAGTGTTTCGATTGGTTCACTAATGTGTTTTCCCTCTAAACTCCAACCGCCTTTAAATCGGTGTAGTGTAATTTTATTAGGAGCATCATCCTCTTGAAATGGACTGATATTATCTAGTGAGAAACTTGATAACATCTCCAGTGTCATAGCGTGATTGCTTTCATTGACAAAAGTTGTCTCAATAGAGAATGCCGTTTGTCCTTTTTGATGGGTAAGTGTATGGAGTACCTTATAGCCTTCTGTAGCAGTTAAGGTTGTAATAATCTTTGTGGAATCTGCAGTTTCAATGGCATCTTGTGAAGCGAATTGAAGATTTCGTACACTCTCTGAGTATTTCATAGAGTTACCACCAGAATTACAACGACTATGGTGACGAAGATGAAGTTGTACTAAGCTACCCATTCGCCATTCTTTATTATGAGCAGGATTAGGAGCAGCAGGAGTTTGCTCTGTGTCCCATGGTTGTTTGAGTTCTCTTGCCTGCGATTGTGGTACAAGTAAGAGGCTTACCTGTTTATTTTCGTTGATTAGGTATTTTAGTAGGGTATTTTCTATTACATAATTTTTTTCTTGCATGGAATCGTCCTTTCTTTTCTTAACAAGTAGTTGTATTTATAGTATACTATTACAAGAAACGATGACATGGCGTAGTATTTGTATGTTTTGTCATGATGTTATTTTATATTAATTTGATACAAGGGTCATGAGGTCATACGTTTTATGCTTGCGTAGCAATCCGTGTATCAGTTGGGGGCAAAATGATTTTTGACCCCAACATCATTAATTTGGGTGGTCAAAAGGTTTATTCCTATGTTCGAAGGAATACTTGAAAAGGGTAAATCTTATTATTAAAAATGTGCTGGAGGATTCCCATAATGCAAAAAGACTTAATAATAAATAATAACAATTTAAAAGATGCGAATCCGATTGTTTGTGGGGAGCACATTTGCGATAAAGGGCATGGATTTGGGCCTGCAGTTCGTGATTTTTTCTTGTTGCATTATGTGATTTCTGGTTCTGGAACATTTGCTTGTAAGAATGGGATGTATCATCTATCAAAGGGTGATATCTTTATTATACGTCCAGATGAGGAAACGTATTATGTAGCAGATTTGGAGAATCCTTGGCATTATTGTTGGGTTGGATTTGAAAGTGGAATTGTTGTTCCATCTTTAGTGAAGAAAGATGTTTTGCGTATGCCAGAATGTGAACAGATTTTTATGGATATGCTTCATGCAGATAAGTTGAAGAAGTCAAAAGAGCTTTATCTGAGCGGAAAGATATTCGAATTATTAGCGATTATAAATGAAAACACAGATGTGGAAGTTAAAGATATTACTTTGGATTATGTGTCAGAGGCAAAGAGATATATTGCACAACATTATATGGAAGATATCAGTATAGAGAAGATAGCGAAGTACTTAAATTTAGACCGAAGTTATTTTAGTACGATTTTTAAAAAGATGGAAGGCAAGTCACCACAGCAATATATTATTGATTTTCGCTTACAGAATGGGGCAGAGCTTATATTGGATGAGAATCTTAGTACGACTGAGGTTGCTATGAGATGTGGGTATAAGGATATCTTTACATTTTCTAAAATGTTTAAGAAGAAGTATGGGATATCGCCGAGTAAGTTTAGGGAGAAGAATGAGGAATAGTTTAGTTCATGTTTAAGCAATTTTATATATTATTTGCGACTACCTTGATGGGTTTATGGGTTAGATGTTATAATGAAAGGTAAAGGTTGGATATGATTTTGAAAAATAATTAATTTAAAACTATTTATATTAAGGGAGGAAGTATGGATAATGTAACGAAAGGATCAAAAAAGACAATAGGTATTATGGTTGTAATATTGGCGGCTATTATTATTTCTTTTCGGGGATATAGTCTTATACAAATATTTTTATCCAAGGATAATTATTACTATGAACCAGGTGAGTTGTATCTTCTCTATTTTGAGGAGCTACTAGTTATTATTACCCTAATCACTGTAATAATCGCTGTTGCTAAAAATCATCGAAAGATAGCCATGTTTGCGTTGGCAATACAGTATGCGATAGCTGTTGCATTGAATATAATTGAAAGCGATAATGATAATATAAAATTATTGCCTATTGTATGTGTAATAATTATATCAGTAACGTTGTTTCTGTGTGCTTTAAAAAAAATAAATACAACCATTGCTGCTGTTATTTGTTTCGTAGCAAAAGCTTATAGTGTTATATTACAAGTTCATACTCTTATAGTATTTATTAAGCGTTGGTCATTCATGGTTGTGTGGAAAGACGGTTTTTTCTTTACGTTCCTCGTTTACATTGTATACATATTGGCGGACAGTGCCGTACTTATTTGCTTAATATGTATGCGTGAAAAACCGAAAATTGTGGCAAGTGCAAACAATAGTGGTAAATTTACAGAAGCAGCCTGTTTCGAGCAAAGGAACATCGCGCTTTGTATTATCTTATCAATTGTAACATTGGGTATATATGGGATGTTCTGGCTTGCTGACATTGTTAAAGATGTACATAAATTGCATGGTGATGATAATTCAGTCGTAGCGGAAGTTTTATCAATATTGTTTATTCCATTCTATGGTTGGTATTGGATGTATACAAGAGGCAAGCAGATGTTTGAAGATTCAAATGTGAAGGGGGGAAATATTGCTGATAATGGTGTGATATACTTAATCTTATCAATTTTTGTCCTTTATATTGTAGATTATGCATTAATTCAGAATGAGTTTAATAAGTATACTACAGATAATATGAAATCTATACCAAAATATATAAATAATCAGCCGAATCTTGAAGAACCATCAGATATCACTTCAAAATTAACAGAACTAAAAGGTCTGCTTAATTCTGAACTTATCACAGAAGCAGAATATGAAAGCAAGAGAAAAGAAATACTGGATAGGATGTAATTGATAGTGGATATAGGCATCTGTCCTTAAAATTAAATAAATTTATAAGTTATACGATAATAAAGTCTAAAGAAAGAGGAGAAGTCTTTCTTTAGGCTTTATTTTTTTGTGCCATCATGAAATAAAACTTATTAAAAAACAGTATATAGTTATTAAAAAGCCGTAATTAAATAAATTCCAGATATGCTATGATTAACTACAGTGGAGACTCAGAAGTAGTAGTTAATATTCTAACATACGAACAGGAATGAAAAGAAAGGAAGATAATAACATGATAACTGCAAGTGACAAGAAATGGGTAGATTCTGTAGTAGAGAAGATAACAAAAAAGTTAGAGGTAGTAAGTGAAAGAAGTAAAGATAAGATACCAGCGCTAACAAGAGATGGCGTACATGATGACCGTTCTATGGAAAATGTAGATTGGAATATCGATGATGGCATCAACTGGTGGACGAATGGATTCTGGGGCGGAATGATGTGGTTGATGTACCATGAGACAAAAGAGGAGAGATATGCAGAGATTGCAAGAGTATCAGAAGAAAAACTAGACAGATGCTTTACACAGTACTATGGATTACATCATGATGTTGGATTTATGTGGTTGCCAACAGCAGTTGCAGACTATCGATTGACAAAGAATGGAGAGGCAAGAAGAAGAGCAATGCATGCGGCGAATCTGCTAGCGGGAAGATTCAATCCAGTCGGAAAGTTTATACGTGCATGGAATGATCTTGAGGGTAATGATACAAGAGGTTGGGCAATTATAGATTGCTTGTTTAACATTCCATTATTATACTGGGCAACGGAAGAGACAAATGACCCAAGATATAAGCAAATCGCAATGATGCATGCGGATACGGCAATGGAAGCATTCGTAAGACCAGATGGTTCCGTGAATCATATAGTAGAGTTTGACCCAGTTCAAGGAGGTGTTGTAAAGACATACGGCGGACAAGGTTATGCGGAAGGGTCTTCATGGACAAGAGGACAAACTTGGGCATTATACGGATTTGTTATCAGTTACTTACATACAGGAAAGCAGGAATATCTCGATACAGCAAAGAGAGTGGCACATTATTTTATGGCAAATATTCCGGAGGACGGCATTATACCTGTTGACTTTAGACAGCCAAAAGAGCCTGCTTGGGAGGATTCTATTGCAGCAGTAGTTGCAGCCTGTGGATTAATTGAAATATCTAAGATAGTGGATGAATTTGAAAAAGATATTTATTTGAATGCTGCAATTAAGATGCTAAAGGCATTAGATGAAAGTCGCTGTAATTTCGATTTGGATAACGATGGTATCCTTCAAAACTGTACTGGAGCATATCATGATCCTTCGAAACATATAAACTTGACATATGGAGATTTTTACTTTATAGAGGCAATGTTTAAACTGAAAGGTGAGGAATTCTTTATTTGGTAAAAGTATGAAGAGAAACTCTAAGACAGTAAAGGACACTGTCTAAGTGTTTCTAAAACTTCATACTAAGAGAAATTCTAAGGCATCAAAAGACGATGCCTTAGAGTTTCTAAAGCTTCACATTTGAAGGTCAAAGAAATTGAATGAAGTAAAGGCATGAAAAGGAGTCTGTAGCTAATTGATGCTTTCAACTATATTTTAAGTAATTGCGAAACGCTCAATATACTTGACTGCTTCTTGATTAATGTACATCAACTAAAAAAACGATAGCAAAACACCTAGAAGTACTTAGATGTGTCGCGTGTTTTGTGTTAATGTACGTTAATCAAGAAGCCTACACAACATAAAATGAGTTTCGCAATTACCTACAACTACCTTTATTTGAAAGGAGGAATAAAACATGAGAAGGCAATTATTTATAGGGTTTTTAATTCCGATTTTATTTGTAATAATCGTAGGGATTTATTCATACAATAAGGCTTCCGATGGTATGCTACAGAATTATGAAAAATCAACATTAGAGACATTACAGATGACAAGTGAATACCTTGATTTTGTGTTTCAAGGTGTCTGTGCGGATTCCTTGCAGTTTAGTAAGGATAAAGAGATTACAAACTATGTGTTTGGAGTTTATAAAGAAGATGCATTTGTTCAAAAAACTACGTATGATACAATAAAGCTTCAAGCAACCGTTAAGGCAACTTCGAATGAATTTGTTTCGAATATTCATTTTATAACGGCAGATGGAATCAATTGTATCTCAACAAGTTCAGCGACTGATGAAAAGGTGAATGGATTTTACAAGGAGTTTTTAGAAGCCAATGAAGAGGAACTTGGAGGGTATAGCAAGAAGGATAAATGGTTGAGTACGCATGCATTACTAGATGAAGAATTAGGTATAATGAGTGAGGTATATGCTTTGTCACAGGTGAGGTTGCTATCTTCTAATAATGCATTCTTGGTCATTGATGTTAGCAAAGATAAGATACAATCGCTGTTAGATAATATGCAGTTTGGTACAGGAACGAAATTATCTTTTATCACAGCAGATGGACGAGAGATACAGGCAACGGAATCGGATTACCAATTTGTTGATAAGAGCCATTATGCAGATATACTGGAAAGTGAAGAAACAGGTGGATTTCAGTATGTTACGAATGAAGGAAAAGAATATCTGTATGTTTGGAGTAAGTGTCAGGCAAATAGTTCTGTAATCTGTGCTTTAATCCCTAAGACACTTGCGACAAGTAAGGCATTAGAAATCAAAAAAGCTGTATACATAATTGTTGCAATCGCTTGCCTTGTCGTTCTTATCACGGGTTCAATTATTATATATGGAATTAGCAAGCATATGAAATATCTTGTTACACGTCTAGCAAAGGTTGCGCAAGGCGATTTGACAATTGAGATGAAGATAAACAAGAAGAATGAGTTTGGTGAGCTGGCAAAGCATATCAGCAATATGATTGCAAGTACAAAACATCTGGTAAGTGGAATTATAACAACTGTGGATGCGGTTACGAATTCAGGTGAAGAAGTTTCTGAAGCAGCGCAAGTGTTGTCTCAGGCATCAGAGAATATACAGTCTGTCACAGTGGAGATCGATGCTGGAATCAATCAACAGGCAGTAGATGCGGAACGATGTCTTACAAAGATGGATGAACTATCGACACTCATTTTAGGAGTCGATGAAAGTATTCAACAGATGAGTCGCTATGCAAGCAGTACAGGTGAGATGATTCAAAAAGGAAGCGAAAGCATGAATGAGCTGACTGGTCAAACGCGTATCTCAGAAGAGATGACAGAAACCGTATGCAGTAATATATCGATATTGGCAGAACGAATTCAAGAGATTGAACGATTTGTAAGTACGATAAATGAAATCGCAGAGGCAACGACGCTGTTATCCTTGAATGCTTCCATAGAAGCGGCAAGAGTTGGTGAAGCTGGAAAAGGGTTTGCAGTCGTTGCAGGTGAGATTAAGAAACTTGCAGATAATTCTTTGAAAGCCTCCGAGGAAATTCAAGTTGTAGTTGGCTCAATAAGTAATATGGCAAAGACAACAATAGAATCTTCTGAGAAAGCAAGTGGTGTTGCACTCAAGCAAAAATCAATTGTTGAGAATACAACAAGTACATTTGATAGTATGAGTGGAAGTATAACAAATCTCTTAGAAAACATAGAGGTGATACGAAATGAGATGAACGAGATGTCAGGATACCGAGGAAAAACATTGTCATCGATTGAAAGTATTTCAAGTGTATTAGAGCAAACCGCCGCGTCTACAACTGTAGTAAACGAAACAACAGATCAACAGATGGGTAAGGTTGTAGAGATGTTAGAAGCAACACAGCAATTAAATGACAACATAGTAGAGCTAGAAAAGATGATAAAAACATTTACAATTTAATACACTACAACACAAAAAGGGTTGTTGCAAAATAAAACGTACCTACAAGATACAGTGATATCCGCCAAAATATATTACTGTATATTGTGGAAATACTTATTTTGCGACAGCTCTTTTTTTATGTTTGATTTCTCTTAAAAAAACGTAAATACATCTAAAAAAATGAAATGTTTTTTTGTGCGTTAAATTGCTATAGTTAGTGTACAAAAGAAAAGGAGGATATGTATTTATGGGTAAAAAAACGAAATGGAATCGGTGGTTTGCAATTATTATGGTGATTGTATTGGCAGTTGGAGCAGTGCCGTTATCGGATTGTGTAACTGTAAAGGCAGAGGTAATTGAGGGATTGATTGCTGATGACGCTTTTATACATAAATCTTCTGCAAACATGGTTTTTGCAGAAGAGGGAAACACTCCAGACCGAATTATTATTGGTAGAGAGAGGCATGCCTATTTTCGTTTTAATTTAGCTGGAATAACAGATAATATTGTTGATGCAACATTATATCTGTATAAAGCAAAGGGTGGTTCGAACACATTAGTTTATCAAGTGTGTAGTGAAAAGTTATCTACGGATAATGAAACACCATGGTCAGAGGATAATGTGACCTATAATAATGGTCCAAGTATTGCAGCAGACGAAACGATCTATACACAGTATGTTTCAACTGCAAATGAATTCTATACGGTTGATTTAAAGGATATATTTGTTCAGGCAAAGGAAGAAGGAAAGAGCGAAGTATCGATTCATATCTATACACAAGGTGGAGATGGTGGGGAGGCAACTGAATTCTACTCATCAAGAGATGCAGCTACCGACAAACAACCTTATGTAGATGTTGAGACAATTTCAGATGACGATATTGTGTCGAATGCAGTGAGCAAATTAGTATCGAATACAGTAGCTGAATTCGATAACAAACAAGTGAAAAAAGGATTTACGTTACCAGTGGCTGTAGATGGAGCAACCGTTAGCTGGGAAAGTACAAGTACTGCAGTAGCAATTGATAATACGACAGGAGAATGTACGGTAACACGTCCAGCAGTAGGAGAAGACAACTGTGATGTTACAATAGCAGCAACCGTTAGTTATGGAACGAACAGTGATTCAAGTTCTGTGTTTTTTGTGGTTAAAGTTTTGGCATATGAAGATGCAGGAGACCCTTCTATAGCAAAAACAATGGAAGTAATTGCATCGGAAAATGCATATGTACATAGTGGAAATGCAACTACGAATTATTATAAGAGTGCAACATTACAAACTGGTAAAGAGAGAGAAACTTATCTCAAGTTTGATATAGAAGACATTCCAGCAGATGCAGATAGTATTGTTATTCGTATGTATAACACGAATACAAATACAAGAAATCTAGTATTAAATCAAGTTACAGGTGAATGGTCAGAGAAGACATTAACATACACATTAGCAACAAGTTTAGTAAAAGCAGAAATAACAAAATTCGTTTCTGCATCAAAAGATGTGTTATGTACGATAGATGTTACAGATTGTGTGTTAGCAGCAAAAAATTCTGGTGAAGATACGATTTCATTCCATATGAAACGTTCGGTAGATACGGATGACGGTAACTGTAGTGAATTCTATTCTATCTACGGAACAGATATGACAAAAGCACCAGCACTTGTATCCTATAGTGCAGGATATGAAGATAAAGTGGATGCCGTAATTGAAAAAATACAAGAATACGATGGAAAATATATTCTACAAACAGGGGACATTACGCTTGATATAACAGATAGCAATGGTAGTACAATTGTTTGGACAAGCAGTGATAATACGGCATTGAATGCTACAACAGGTGAAGTGACACGTCAAGCGAACAATGGTAACGATGTAGTGGTTACACTTACTGCACAAGTAACATACCAAACAGTTAGCAAGGATGTAATAATAACGGTTACAATACCGAAAGAACAAGTAGTTTCACCATATTTGAAGGATTCATTAACTGCAGTGATTGATTATACAAAAACAAGTATAGGCAATGCAGTGGTTGAAACAAGTGCAGCAGATACAACAATTGGGGCACTTGATTATGATTTAGAACAAAGTATACAAGCGACAATCGTTGAAGCAGAACAGTGTCTTGTGGATCAAGAAAGCTCTAAGTATTCCTTGTATATTCAGACATTACTATCAAAAGGACAAGAACTTTTTGCGTCTGGAAACACATCCAATACGGTAGTGAAAACATCAATACAAAATGATGGAAATGGTAATGTATTAGAATACTCCACATACCGTGCAAGATTAGCAGGATTAGTTTGGAGAGCCAATGCCATTTTGCTAGTAGAGCCAGAATTATACAATGAATCAGCAAAATTAGCTCTAAAAGAGCAAATTGCCTATGCAGAAGCAGCGTTAAATGGAACATTTGAATTTCCTTATAGTAGAACAAGAGAATTCGTGGTTCCAAGAGACGATGAAGCAATTCAATTTATCACATGCTATAATGTAAAGATGCACAATTACAGTATGTCTACCTATGGGTTAGCACCAGCGGTTGATTGGTATGAGAGTCAATATATCTTAAATGATGCAATGTCAACCGTAGAAGTGAAACCGACATATTGTACCTATATTCAAACGGGACAAGCTGGAAAAGGCAGCCGTAATTTAAAGACGGTGGTAATGGGAAATACACCACTTTCAAGAGTTGCATTAATGCAGTTTGATTTAGCAAGTTTACCAGCATCGGTAAAGAATGCCGAGTTATCCGTTCATAATTACAAAAGTGATACAGCGAATTTGAAGGTGTTTTTAGAACAAGATGATTGGGCAAGTGAAACAATTGATGCGGCTACATTTATTGCAAAATACGGCAGTATTGTTTCAGGAAACTTAATTACAGAATTCTCTCCAGCAGCGAAAGACACAGAGAGAAGAGTGAATATGACAGCAGCAGTTGCAAGTGAACAAGTTGGTGACCAAAAGATTTCATTTACAATTGATGTGGCAAACCAAGTAAACTATCCGATAGAATTTCATGCATTAGCAACAAGCAATAGTTCTATGCGACCAAAATTAGTAGTTACACTTGATCTTGTTAATGATATTGCGTTAGAAGAAAAATATAATGAAGTATTGCAGCTTAACGAGGAGTTCGTAAACAGTGTAGTTGCAGGAACAAGTGTAGGAGAATATCCAGCAGAAAAAGTACAAGCATTAAAAGATGAAATCGCTTTATTAAAGAGCGCGAAAACAACAAATAACGCGTATGCGATTGCAGCAAAGATGGTATCAGTTCAAAATGCAACAAGAGAATTGAGAAATAGTGTCATAATGAATCAAAATGGTTCTATCTTCTTCTCAGAGTCAGAGATTGCAGGATTAAAGAATAAAGTTAATGCAGATACAGAATTAAAAGCAGTATATGATAACATTTTATCCATTGCAAATGCGTATACAAAAGAGCAGTTAGAAGATGTCTATAACAAAATTGTTGCTGATGATATTGCAGGATTAAATCAAAATTACAAAGTATGGACATCGGCGAAAGATTTGAATTTCTCATCTGTAGCAGGAACAAAAAAGGCATATCTTGAAGTAAGAATGTCACCAGATGATTATACAGTTAATGGTAGTCAGATTGGTTATGCATGGCTTGATAACATTGTGATTACGCCAACGGTAACATCGAATTTGACTGTTCCGAATTCAGGATTTGAGAAAGACGATGTACAATGGACATTCGTTTCAGGAACCGGAACAACAGGAAAAATTGCGACGGATTATGCCTATACAGGTAACAAATCACTCTATATTGAGAATACACAGGCGAATGCAACTGGTTACTGGAAATCCGATACATTTGCTATGGGAGAGGATAAGTTCTCTATTGCGTTCTCTGTAAAGAACGATGATAAATTTAAGACAGGTCTTGAGATTATTGTTCATTACCTTGATGCAAATGGAACGGAACTTGGAACAAGTGCGGCAATAACAAAGAATTCAAAATCAACCGTAATACTTGATAACGCCTATGCAACTGCTTACCAAGCGTGTGCTCTTGCTTATGCGGTTGAAGGTGATGTGAAATATGCGGAACTTTCAAAATGGTATATGATGCTTTTCCTTGATGATCATCTTCAAGGTGTTGAAAGCTGGCTTGTTAAGGGGTCAAGACCTGATGATTATGATAATTATGGAGCGGTACAAGAAGGTAGAAATGCAGGTTCTTTGGCTACAGCATATTCTTTAATTAAGAATTCTGGAGTGTTTGTGAAAGGGTCAGATTTCTATAACGACTTTATTAGTAAAGTAGAATGTTTACTTCGAGATATCCTAGATATTCGTGACCGTATGGAATTACCAATCGATGAAGTGGCAGTGGATGCAACAAACTGGCAAACAGATATGTCAATTGGTGCTTCTATGCTTGGTATGGCATTCTATGGTGAAATTGACCATGCAGTGCAGTTTATAGAAAACGGTATGTATATTGTAGAAGGACAGTTAATTGATAGTGTTAGAGCAGACGGTGGCTGGCCAGAGTCGATTCGTTATCATGTTGCAGCTCTTTCTAAGATGGCAGCCTATGCGAAGTCTCTTCGATATGTAACAGGAAAGAATTGGTTTAGTCAGAATTCTTCTGTAGATTTATTAAAGATGTTTAACTTCTTAATTGAGGTACAGACTCCTGCTTATGTAGATGGTAATATCTCAACACCAACGTTTGGTGACGATGCATTAACAAATGGTAGTGAATTTGCGTATCTTGGACTATATTGGGATCAAGCAGTTGGTGTGGATGATAAGTTAGCACAGCAGATGTTTGAAACTTGGGTAAAAGCAGGTAAACCAAAACCAGCAATTTCAGCAGAAGAGAACATGGTTCAGAACTTCTTCTTAAATGCAGAGTATACAAATGTTAGCACTTGGAATGATGAATATAATCTTGACTTAAAGTCAACAGATTATGCGAAGGATTGGGGAACTTTTATATTCAGAAATAATTTCGGAACAGCGAAGGAAAGTTTCTTTAGTTTCATGGCAAATAGTCATGAAATTGGACATAATCATTATGATGAATTATCCTTTATGATTTATGCTAATAGTACACCGATTGTAGTTGACCCAGGAATTGAGTCATACTTTAGTAGTTCAAAGAACACATATACTTCGTCTGATTCTCATGCAACTGTTCAATTCTTGAATGGATCTACTTATAGCAATACGAATACGCTTTCGAGTGGACAAGCATTTACAACAACAAAGATGCTTGACTCTGTATCTGCAGTAGTTGGTTCAGCAACAGGAGGAGAACAAGACAGAGAAATCCTTTATTACAAGGGTGATAACGAGTTCTATGTCGTATGGGATCAAATTAACAATGCGACAGCAGGTACTAGATTTAATTTACCTGTTTTAGCAGTGAAGACACCAACGGTATCAGCAGATAGTAAAAGCGTTCTTGTAGAAGGATTCAATAATACGAATTTAGAAGTAGTATTCTTACAAGGAGCAGATAGTATTGCCATTGATACCATGCGTGGTGCACCAAAATTAACAGTTCGAGATGGTGAATCTAGTGCGTTAGTTGATGTAATCCGTGCGAAGAACTCTACAGTAAATGGAAACTATTTGACAATATTATTGCCAAGTGATGCAACGGATTCTGTAACAGTTGAGTCAACTACAATCAATACAGGAAATGCGTCTGTACAAGCATATCAATTGACGATAGGAGAAGATAAGTTCTACGTAGTTGTAAATGATTCATCTCAAGATGTTGAAGTTAACTTAGGAACAGGTGATATTTATGTAGTATCGTCGAATACAAAAGTATCTGCAAGTGAAGTAAGTGCAACTGCAAAACAAATAACATTGTATTCGGATAAGCCAAGCGCAGATGATGCTGGAAATGGCAACGGTGGAGACGATAATGGTGGAAGCGGAAATGGTGGAAACAATAATGGTGGAAGCGGAAACGGTGGAAACGATAATGGTGGAAACGGCAATGGTGGAAACGATGATGGTGGAAACGGCAACGGCGGAAACGATGATGGTGGAAACGGCAACGGTGGAAACGATGATGGCGGAAACAGCAACGGTGGAACAGACAATGGTGGCG
>NZ_JAVBNS010000263.1:0-7504 GCF_031551385.1 Anaerosporobacter sp. | reverse complement strand
ATGAGTATTATTAATTGTAACTCTCTGCTGTGTTCCTACGAACATAAATCCCCTACCTAACTCAAGCAAAAATTTCTCAATCTGATCTACCAGTGCTTTTTCTAAATCACTTTCCAGCAATGGTTTGTCTTCAGGAATTCCTAAGAATTCAAATACATAAGGGTCTTTGATAATGTCCTTGGGATTGTTCATTTCTATTCCTGCTGTTGCTAATTTCAATACTTCTTCTTTATTAGCATCACCCTTTGAAAGTAGCAAACGTTCATATAATGAAGTATTGATTTGTCTCTTTAATTCACGAACAGACCAATTTGCATTAACTGTTTCTTTTTCATAAAAACTGCGTTTATCTTTATCCGAAATGCCTAGAAGTTCGCAATAATGAGACCAACTCAATTTTCCAGACACTGTCTGTAAAATTGGATATGCTTGATAAAACGATCTCATATTATAAATATTTGCAATTGAGAAACCTTTTCCAAACTCAGATGTCAATGCCTTAGATAGCTGTTTTAATGTCTGCTCTCCATATTCTGCTCTGATACTATCATTTTGCTCGTAACGAACAATGATTTCTCCAATCTTCCAATATGAAGTGATTAATTCGTTATTCACTTCTCTTGCAACATTTCGTCTAGCACTATTCAAAATATCTTTTATCTCATTTACTAATGGATTCATAATTCCATTTGCCATAAATCTTTACCCCCTTTATTTTATTCTTTTAAGCAGGCAAAGACTTTCACAATGCACCGTCTCTGGAAACATATCCACCGCACAAACCTTCTCCACCTTATACCCATTCTCCTGCAAAATCACCAAATCCCTAGCCAAAGAAGTAGGCTTACAGCTAATATATACTAATCGATCTACACCATAATTAATAATCTTATTCAACGCTTTCGGATGAATCCCATCTCTTGGTGGGTCAAGCACGATTAAGTCTGGTTTATCCTTAATATCATCAATTACTTTAAGAACATCACCAGCAATAAACTCACAATTATCAAGATTATTCAATTTTGCATTCTCTCTCGCCGCAACTACAGCTTCTTCAACAATTTCAACACCAATAATTTTCTTTGCAACCGGTGCAAGTAATTGAGCGATTGTACCTGTTCCACTATATAAATCGAAGATTAGCTTGTCTTTCGTCTCTCCAACATATTCTCTTGCCTTGCTGTAAAGGACTTCTGCTCCAAGAGAATTTGTTTGGAAGAAGGAAAATGTCGAGATTTTGAATTTAAGTCCAAGTAACTCTTCGTAGAAGAAATCTTGACCGTATAATACTTCCATAGAATCACTTTGCACTACATCCGCTAGACTATCATTGATTGTATGAGCGATTCCAACGATTTTACCATTTAATGAAAGTGCTAATAACTCATCTTTTAATTCAGACAAAGCAACTTGTTGCTGAGAAGAAGTTACTAAGTTAATAATCATTTCACCAGTTTTTACAGCACGACGAACAAGCAGATGTCTTAGATATCCTTCATGAGAGTTCTTTTTATAGAAAGAAATCCCTCTCTCACTAAAATATGTTAACACAGTTGTAAGAATCTGATTGTAATCCGAATCTACGATTTTACAGTTCGATGCCGTTACGATATCATGGAAACTTCCTTTTTTGTGAAGACCTAGAGCAAGAGGACCATCTTTAACTTCATCCCCAAAAGAGAATTCCATCTTATTGCGATATCCCCATTCTACTGGACTTCCAAGGATTCCTTCAAATTCGTAGTCTTCACATACTTCATCAATTAGCTTCTTAACTTGCGATGCTTTCAACTCTAACTGATTTTCATACGAAAATGTTTGGTATGTACAACCACCACAAGGTCCAAAATGTGGGCATAATGCTTCTCTTGTTTCAAGTTTTGATTTTTCTAAAACTTCTTGTAGTCTACCTTCCGCTCTTCCTTGACGTTTCTTGCTAACTACGAAACGAACTTTTTGTCCAAGTAATGCATTTTTAATACTAACTTTCGTATCATCTATCATGATAATTCCCTTATTCGGAAAATCTACTCTTTCTACAATGCCTTCTAGCACTTCGCCCTTTTTCATTTTATATACCTTTTCTTTCTATATTTTTCACTATAACTGTCTCATGCTATTTTAACATAGGATTCCCAATTCAACAATTATATATTTCAATTTTAGTCCCTATCCTCTATAATAAGAAGGGATATGCCAATTATCCACCTAGATGATGTTTAATCCAAGTATCACTTTTACACCATCGTTCTAAATCACTGGAGGAAATAAAATGCAAATAACAATCGATTCATACGAAATCACATATCAGGTACAGTATGCCAAACGACAAAAAATCACAATGGAATTAAGTCCAGAAGGGCTTGTAACATTGAAAGCTCCACTCAAGACACCCATTGAAGAAATCGAGAAGTATCTAAACAGCAATAAAAAGCCTATCATTAAATTATATAAAAGCATGGAAAATCGGGTCTATGTCTCTAGAAATAAAAGCTACAATGAGGAAGAAAACTTTCTTTACCTTGGTAAAGCATGTAAGCTAAGCGAACTGTTAACAGAAATTCCAGAAACAGAAGAAGATGTGCAAGCTGCGCTTTACTCCTTCTATACAAAGAACACTCGTAAGATTACGAAAGAACGTGTAAAATATTTTGAAAAAATAATTGGCGTGAAGGCTAAGAGTGTAACAATTGTCAACACTCCGAAAACCTGGGGAACATGTAGTTCAACCAAGGAATTGACGTTCAATTATCGTCTATCCATGGCTTCTCCGGCAGCTATCGATTATGTTGTTATTCATGAACTCTGTCACTTGTACCATCTAAACCATGACCGCTCTTTCTGGCGTAAAGTTGGTAGTTTTGATCCCAAGTACGAAGCGCACCAAGCATATTTAGCACAGTTTGGTGCCTATATGACTATATAACTACGCCAGACTATTATACCAGATTCTGACGCTCTACATTTACGACAACATTAACATTGAAATGCTAGATAATAAACCTTTCAAACGCAAAATGGCAAGAGCCATATCGCCCTTGCCATTTTCTGCTTGAAAGGTTATTCTTCCTTCGCTAATACTTTTTTACACCAACTTCTTTTATTACAGCATGGACATTTCAATACTCTTGCAGAACTAGCATTTATTCCGATTAAATAGCTACCGAAACTTGGTACAAATGTTTCCCCACACTTCTTACATTTATAATATCCAATTGTACGACCTCCATGTTTTACTACAGAAAATCCAACCATAAAAATTAAACAAGCAATTCCAACTAAAACAGATTTTACAGGAACACTCATTACATCCGTATACATACAGACAACCAAAATCAATGTGAGAAATGAAACAATTGCGATGCCTCCTACGATTAATGAAAGTTGCATTTTAATCTTATTTTCTTCTTTTTCCTTAATAAAACTCACCATGTTTTCCTCCGCTTTCTCCTTATAATCTGCTTCAGAAAGTCGCTCTCCAGAAAGTAATTCGTTTACGCTGATTTCTAACTCATTGCATAGCGGAAGTAGCAACGAAATCTCAGGAAAACCATTTCCCCGTTCCCACTTCGAAATCGTCTTGTCACTAATTCCAAGAATATCAGCCAACTGACGTTGTGTATACTTTTTCCTCTTTCTTTCCTCTGCAATAAATTTTCCTAATTTTAATTGATCCATTATCTTCTCCTCTCTTTCCCCCATTATGCCATTCTATCCTTCCACTTCCCACCCACGAATCGTAGAATATAGTGAATTATCGCGGATTCTACGATTCGTAGAGTACTATTTCACTTTGAATCTCCCCTTGCAATTGCCACTTCCTGCATATATAATATTTCTAGATGCTACAAATGTTAATTTATAACATCCAGTGCAATTAAAAACTCGAATAAAAAAAGGAGGCTTTTTAATGTCTAAAATTGACGTAGTAAGAGGCGATATGATGACTGCTATGAAAGCAGGCGAAAAGGAAAAGAAGAATGCTCTTTCAGCATTATTAACAGCTCTTAAAAATGCTGCAATTGATAAACGCAGTGATTTAACAGCAGAGGAAGAAGATAGCATTGTTCTTAAAGAAATAAAATCCTTAAAAGAAAGTATTGAATCATCACCAGCAGACCGTACAGAATTCATTCAGGAATGCCAATTCCGAATTGATATCATACAAGCATACGCTCCAGTGTTTATGTCTGAAGATGAGATTCAAGCAATCATTCAAGGTGTATTAGAAGAACTCGGTATCACTGAGCCAGCAGCAAAAGACAAAGGAAATATCATGAAAAACCTTATGCCAAAAGTAAAAGGCAAAGCCGATAGCTCTCTTGTAAATCAACTAGTTGGCAAATTATTCGAATAAACTAACTATTTGAATATAACCAATCGAACATTATATAACTTAAAAGCGAGTACACGATATGTAGTTATAAAAATACACCTATCCTGTCCTCGCTTTTATTCTAACTACCTTCCCTGCATATTCGCTGATGCTCTCTAACTCTCTTCCACACATTTATAAAACCGCATCAAGGAGTCCATCGTCCCAGCAAGGTTTTGTTCACTTAAGCCTTTCGCTTCTTCAAAATCCATCGGTACTCGGTTAATACTGAATATAGACGTAACCCCCATATCATATGCCGCTTCGATATCTTCTGCAATAGAACCAACGACTGCAACTACAGGAACATTCTCTAGTTTAGCACGCATAGCAATTCCGATTACAGCCTTTCCATGAAGACTTTGGCTATCGATACGACCTTCGCCAGTAAATACCATGTCTGTTCCTATTAGTAAATCATCAAAATGAATCAAGTCAAGTAATGTATCAATACCAGAACGAAGCTTACCATGGAAGAAAGTAACAACACCAGCACCGAAACCGCCTGCTGCTCCTGCACCAGGTAAATGACTTACCCTTTTATCAAGTGCCTCTTCCATAACATCAGCTAACGAGCGTAGGTTCGAATCCAATAACTGAACCATAGCCTCATCCGCACCCTTTTGAGGACCAAACACATATGCCGCCCCCTCAGGTCCATAGAGTGGATTATCAATATCACACATAGCAGTTACTTTAACACCTTGTAAACGCTCTTCCGTTATACTATTATCAATATCCGCAATCTTAAACAACGTATCCGAAGTAGGTATGAACGCTTTCCCGGTTGTGTCAAAGAAACTCGTCCCCAATGCTCTTGCTGCACCAACGCCAGCATCATTCGTACAACTTCCACCTAGGCCAAGAATAATTTCTCTACAACCTTGCTCAATCGCATGTTTCATCATTAGCCCTACGCCATATGTAGTCGTTTCCTTTGGATTTAATCCTTGTTTGCTGTTCTTTGCTAACATAAGACCTGCTGCACTTGCCATCTCAATCATTGCCGTATCACCAAGTCTAGCATAATAAGCATCTAACTTTTCGCCATAAGGTCCTGTCGTGCGAACCATAATCTTTTTTGCGTCTGTTGCATGCAAAAAGCAATCAACAGTACCTTCTCCACCATCTGCAATTGGTAGCTTAATAATTTCACAATCCTCAAAATGTTTCCTAACTGCTGATTCCATAATATTGCATATCTGAAAAGAAGACATCGTTCCTTTATAAGAATCAGGTATAATAATACAACGCTTCATATCTGCACCTCCATGTACCTTCTCTAATGTTTTCTATAGGTTGCTTTCCACATATAGATTAAACTGGTCAACGGGTATTGGTCTTGAATAGTAATATCCTTGTGCGATATCACATGAAATGTTTGCCAAGAACTCCTCTTGTTCCTTCGTTTCTACACCTTCGCAAACAACATCCAGATTAAGCATATGCGCCAACTCAACAACTTTCGTAATAACATCTTTTTTCTGTTGTGATTTATCAGAATCAATTAAAAATTCTCGATCAATCTTAAGCACATCTGCAGGCATTTCTGTAAGTAAATTTAATGAAGAATATCCACTTCCAAAATCATCGATTGCGAACTTAATATCACGTTCCTTTAATAACTTTATAACACGAACTAAAAGCGTATGATTCTCAATGTACAACGTCTCTGTTACCTCTAATTCAATCAATTGACCAGGTACTCCTATCTCATCCATAATCTTGCATATATTATCTACATATTGAGGATTCGATAATAGATATCTTGATTGATTCACGGAAATAGAAAATGTAGAAAGATTATTTTTAACCCTCTTCATTTGATAGGAAGAAACTTCTTTCAGTACATAGTAATCCAGTTGCTCAATAAATCCATTTCTCTCAAATACAGGTATAAACTGATCAGGAAACACTATCGTTCCATCTGGTTTAATCCAACGAATCAGTGCCTCCGCCCCAACAATTTTCTTTGTTTTCAAATCGATTTTCGGTTGATAGAATACTTTGAATTCCTGTTCTTCAAGAGCTTTCTTCATCTCTTCTTCCATTCGTGACTCCGTTAATAATTTCTTTTCCATTTCATCTGTATAGATGGCGAACATAGAGTCACTATTATCGCGAACCATTCTTTGCGCTAAGATTGCCTTATTAATCATCGTTGCAACTAATTCATTACGATCATCAATTCGGTATAAACCAAAATTCACTTTTATAGAGATATCCAGTTTAAAACTCGATTTCACTTCATCTAAGATAAAATAAAATTCCTGAATTAAATCAAGATAATTCCCCTCTTCAACCAATACGACAAAACCATTTTCAGAGGTTCTTGCCATAATCTCTTCTCCCGCCAATAGGTTACATACCTTACTTGCAATGGATCGAAGCAAATCGTCTCCCACTTTTCTACCATAGTATTGAATAAAATACTTGAAGCGGTAAATGTCAAATATCATAATATAGTACTGTCTTTGCGTATATTCCTCTAATATCTTCGGAACAATATTTTCAAAATGTGTCTGATTATAGCAACCAGTCAACTTATCAATTGAAGAAAGTCGATGAAATATACTTTTCAGTATTATAATTAATGCCGTTACTGCCACTGTCAAAATCAAAGCTATAAGTAAAATAACAGTACTATACTCATGTAAAAATGCATTTAAATTGAATACTGATTTTTGATTGCTTAGTTCCATATTAACTGCTTCATAGGCATCCATAGTGCTGACATATTGAATGCAGTTATCTAGTATTCCCATTAATCGACTATCCGTATCATTCGAGATAACAAGCGAAATCTCAATCTTTGAGTTTATTGCCTGACTAATTAAGAGTTCTTCTTTTCCAGCTATCATCATCGCTTTATTGGCACTATAATAATCAACTACTGCAAAATCCGCTGTATTATCTTCAAGTGCACCAATGCAATATTCTAGTTTATCTGCCCAAGTAATATGATTTACTTCAAACTGCTCATAAAAATAATTACTTAGGTGTTTCATAGACTTAACCGCTACAAGATTTAAGCCTGTCGTTTCATTTATATACTGTTTCGTACTAAGTAGAAGTACTTGACTCGTAAGATACGGAGACGAAATCTTTAACTTACTGTTGTCTAATAGT
>NZ_JAVBNS010000151.1:0-12452 GCF_031551385.1 Anaerosporobacter sp. | reverse complement strand
AAGTTTGATGCAGTTCAATGCTATAACGACCAGATTGCACATAAGATTATGCTGTATCTGAATAAATTAGGAATGCAAGTACCTGAAGATGTATCAATTACAGGCTATGATAACTCGCTCTTAGCAGAAACAGCATCTGTTAAATTGACAACAATTGCACATCCGAAAGAACTTCTTGGTGAATTAGCAGCAAAATTGTTGTTAGAGAAAATTGCTGGAATTAAAGATGAAGAGAGTAAAGTGGAAAGAGTAATAGAACCGGAATTGATTATTCGTGATTCCTGTATGAAGCGTGAACTATAGTTGTCGAGAAAACATTTTGAATAACGCATTAAAAATGTTACGTTAGCAGAATAATGACTCCGTATCGCTGTCATTGTTTCAAATATAAAAATTTCAAATATAAAAGAGGATAAGAAAGGAAGTTGAATATGTTAGAGCAATTAAAACAACAAGTATATGAGGCAAATATGGAATTACCTAAGAGAAATCTTGTAACTTACACATGGGGTAACGTAAGTGGGATTGATCGTGAGAAAGGTTTGTTTGTAATCAAACCAAGTGGTGTTGATTATGAAGATTTAAAACCAGAAGATATGGTTGTTATTGATATGGAAGGTAACCGTGTAGAAGGAAAGTATAATCCATCAACAGATACAGCAACTCATCTTGAGTTATATAAAGCATATCCTGAAATCGGTGGAGTAGTTCATACACATTCACCTTGGGCAACTGTATGGGCACAAGCAGGAAGAAGTATTCCAAGTTATGGAACAACACATGCAGATTATTTCTATGGAGAAATTCCTTGTGCAAGAAGTCTTACACCAGAAGAAATCGATGAAGCTTACGAGAAAAACACAGGTAAAGTTATTATCGAAGCTTTCGAAGGAAAGAATCCAATGTATGTTCCAGGTGTATTATGTACAAATCATGGACCATTCACATGGGGAAAAGATGCAGCAGGAGCAGTTTATAATGCGGTTGTATTAGAGGAAGTTGCAAAGATGGCTCATTATACAGAAATGATTCGCCCAGATGTAACATCAATTCCACAACCATTAATGGACAAGCATTTCTTAAGAAAACATGGAGCAAATGCTTATTACGGACAAAAATAATAGGATAAATAAAAAAGAATCTGTCTCTCGTCGAGCTAGATTCTTTTTTTGTTTGACTTAGATAGAAATATCGATTGTTCCACCAAGGTTAGGAGTAACGGAATTTTCCATCATCTTTATCATGCTAGCTCCAGCTTGTTCTACTGTATCCATAGATAACTTTAAAACAGATGCGCTAACTTGCGTCATAAGGTTTGCTTGACTTGAACTGCCTGAAAGTGCTGTGATATCCATAAGAATCCTCCTTTGTAATAATGTAAGTCTGCTGGTTATTCTGCGTTATTAGCCCATAGCCTTGTAGCATGGTTAGAGGCTTGGGAGTGAAAAGTAACTGACAAACTCCGACTACATTATATCATAAAAAGCAAGTATTGTCATGTGGGCAGGAGTGTGTTATACTGATTACAACAAAAATTCTGTTGTAAAGGAGTATATTTGTTATTATGATGAGAACCATTGATTTGAATCTTGATGATGAAAAACAAGTAGCGTTAGTTGGAAAAGCTCTATCGTCAGAGGTGCGCATAGAGATTATTAAATTGTTATATAGACAAGAGTATAATATTAATGAGATAGCGGAAAAACTGGAATTAGCACCATCCTCAGCGGCATCACACATCCGTGTATTAGAAGAAGCGGGAATCATTCGTACTACGTTGTTACCGGGAATTCGTGGTTCTATGAAGTTATGTACGCTGCAAGTGGAACGTGCTTCTTTGAACCTATGCACAAAAGCAGAGATTCATCAAGAGGTAGAGACAATTCAGATGCCGATTGGGAATTATGTGGATTATAAGGTGACACCAACATGTGGGCTTGTCAGCTTAAAAGGGCCGATTGATGAAGAGGATGAACCAAGATGTTTCTATAATCCAGAACGAATGCATGCGAAGTTATTATGGTTTGGAGATGGATATGTAGAATATAGATTCCCGAACAATAGTATTATGGAAGGAGAACCAACTAGAATTGAAATCTCAGCAGAACTATGTTCGGAAGATCATGATTATAATATGGAATATCCTTCGGATATCACGTTGTGGGTAAATGGAATCGAAGCAGCAACATGGGAGTGTCCAAGTGACTTTGGTGGTCGCAGAGGAAGATTGAATCCAGAGTGGTGGCCAGATAAGAATACGCAGTATGGCATATTAAAAACATGGGTGATTACAACTGATGGAATTTATCTTGATGATGAAAAATACTCTGCAAAAAGCATTCGGGAGTTTGGTTTTTCAGAACGTGAATATATTGCGGTACGAATTGGCGTTAAGGAAAATGCAGAGCATCGAGGTGGAATGAATCTATTTGGTAATGGCTTTGGTGATTATGAACAAGATATCGTGATGAAAATCTACAAATAAATAATAAAAATCTATTTACATCAAGCGTCATTTGATGTAAAATACAATTAAGAACAAAAAACGTGTTTTAAAACATAAAAACTGAAATTAATATATTTCATTAAATGAGAGGAGACTAGCGATGCAAAAAATTAAAGAAGAATTAATGGCAAAGTTTACAGCAGTATTTGGGCCAGGAGGTCAAGTAATACCATATTTTGCACCAGGAAGAGTTAATCTTATAGGAGAGCATACAGATTATAATGGAGGTCATGTTTTCCCATGTGCATTAACAATCGGAACATATGCAATTGCTAGAAAAAATACAAGCCGTAATTTACGTCTATATTCTGTTAACTTTGAAGAATTAGGAGTTATCGAAGTATCATTAGAAGATTTGAGTTATGCAAAGGAAGATGACTGGGCAAACTACCCAAAAGGTGTTGTTTGGGCATTTGCAGAAAGAGGAATGAAAGTCGACGCGGGATTGGATATCTTATACTTTGGTAATATCCCGAACAGTTCAGGATTATCATCATCAGCATCGCTTGAAGTTGTAACGGCTTACATATTAAAACAAACATTTGGATTCGATACATCGTTAATTGACATTTCATTAATTAGTCAATATGCAGAGAACAAATTTATTGGTGTAAACTGTGGCATCATGGATCAATTTGCAATTGCAATGGGTAAAAAAGACCATGCGATATTCCTTGATACAAGTAATCTTGAATATGAATACGCTCCAATCCAGTTAGAAGGTGCGAAGATTGTAATCGCTTGCAGTAACAAGAAACGTGGTTTAGGTGATTCAAAATACAACGAAAGAAGAAGTGAATGCGAAACAGCACTGGAAGAATTAAAGAAAGTTGTTTCAATCGAATCATTAGGAGAACTTTCAGAAGAGCAATTTGAACAATACAAAGATGCTATCGGTGATGATGTAAGAAGAAAACGTGCAAAACATGCAGTTTATGAAAACCAAAGAACAATCAAAGCGGTAGATGCATTAAAGGCAAATGACATTGAAACATTTGGTAAATTAATGAATGCTTCTCATGTATCCCTTCGTGATGATTATGAAGTAACAGGTATTGAATTAGATACATTAGTAGAAGCTTCTTGGGAACAAGATGGTGTAATCGGTTCAAGAATGACAGGTGCAGGATTTGGTGGTTGTACAGTAAGCATTGTGAAAGATGAAGCAGTTGACGCTTTCATTAAAAATGTTAGTGATTTATATCTACAAAAAATCGGTTATAAAGCGGATTTCTATGTAGTAGAGATCGGAAATGGTCCAACTGTGTTATAAGTTACTGGTCATAGAGTGAAAGTAAGTGCTATAATAAAGAAATATGATGATGCAAGGGGCAAAAGGTCATGTGTTTCATACTTGCATGAAAAAGTATGACTTTGAGACCCGCAAAACATGAGAAAGTAGCTCGAATAGAGCGGATTTCGATAGTTTGGCAGTTTGTTACTCAGCGAGAAATTATTTGTTTTTCGTGAAATGTATGCATAATCACAACTTTCAAATAGTGGATAGGGAAAGTTATGGAATTAAGAAAGGGGAAATAATATGACAATTTTAGTTTTAGGTGGAGCAGGTTACATTGGATCACATACGGTATATGAATTAATTGATAGAGGTGAAGATGTTGTTATCATTGATAATTTAGAGACAGGGCATATTGAAGCCGTTCATGAAAAGGCTCGTTTCTACAAAGGTGATATCAGAGATCGTGCATTCCTCGACAGCGTATTTGAGAAGGAAAAAATCGATGCAGCAATTCATTTTGCAGCAAATTCACTAGTTGGGGAAAGTATGGTTGACCCACTAAAATATTATGACAACAATTTATGCGGAACAAAAGTTTTATTAGAAGCTATGATTGCTCATGGAATTGATAAGATTGTATTCTCTTCAACTGCTGCAACTTATGGTGAACCTGAGAGAGTTCCAATTTTAGAAACAGATAGAACAGAACCAACAAACACATACGGTGAAACAAAATTATCTATGGAGAAGATGTTCAAATGGACAGCAAACGCACATAATCTTCGTTTCGTATCATTACGTTACTTTAATGCATGTGGTGCTCATGTAAGTGGTACAATTGGTGAAGCACATAATCCGGAAAGTCATCTTATCCCGTTGATTCTTCAAGTTCCTAACGGTCAAAGAGAATCGATCGGAATCTTCGGAGAAGATTATGATACAAAAGATGGTACATGTGTAAGAGATTATATCCATGTAACAGATTTAGCGCAAGCACATATCCTTGCTGTAAAATACCTTGCAGAAGGTGGAGAAAGCAACATATTCAACCTTGGAAATGGTGTAGGCTTCACAGTAAAAGAAGTAATTGATACGGCTAGAAAAGTTACAGGAGATGAAATTAAAGCAGTTGTTTCTCCTAGAAGAGCAGGAGATCCAGCGCAATTAATCGCATCAAGTGACAAAGCTAGAAGCGTACTTGGTTGGAAACCAGAACATGCAGACTTAGAAGAAATCATTGAAACTGCATGGAAATGGCATAGCACACATCCTAATGGATTTGGAGGGAAATAGATGATTCATAATAATATTAAGCAACTTACTCAATATGCTTTGGATAATGGACTAATAAAAGAGGAAGATAAAGTATTTACAACAAATGCTTTGTTGGAACTGTTCGAACTTGATGAGTTAGAAGAGGAAAATGCAGTTTCTAATGAAACATTTTCTTTAGAAAAAACATTGAATGAAATGCTTGATTATGCAGTTGCGCAAGGAATTATGAAAGAAGACAGCATTGTATACCGTGATTTGTTCGATACAAAAATCATGAGCAAATTGATGCCGAAACCTTCTGAAGTTATCCGTACATTCTGGGATGAGTATAAGAAATCTCCAGAGACAGCAACCGATTATTATTATAAATTAAGTCAGGACTCCGATTATATAAGAAGATATCGTATTGAAAAAGATGTAAAATGGGTTACAGATACGGACTATGGTAAACTTGATATTACAATTAACCTATCAAAACCAGAGAAAGACCCAAAAGCAATCGCAGCAGCAAAGCTTGTAAAGCAAAGTGGTTACCCAAAATGTCTTCTTTGTGTAGAGAATGAAGGATATGCAGGAAGAGTCAATCATCCAGCACGTCAAAATCATAGAATTATCCCAATTGAAATTAATGACCAAAAGTGGGGATTTCAATACTCTCCATATGTTTATTACAATGAACATTGTATCGTATTCAATGGGGAACATACGCCAATGAAGATTGAGAAGAATACGTATGTGAAGTTATTTGATTTTGTTAAACAATTTCCTCATTACTTTGTTGGTTCGAATGCAGACCTTCCGATTGTAGGTGGTTCGATATTAAGTCATGACCATTTCCAAGGTGGACATTATCAATTTGCAATGGCAGATGCTCCTATTGAAGATACATTTGTTATTGGTGGATATGAAGATGTGGAAGCAGGAATTGTGAAATGGCCGATGTCTGTAATTCGTCTTCGTAGCAAAGACGTAACTCGTCTTGTAGACTTAGGTGACCATATCCTTGCAGCATGGAGAGGATATACAGATGAAGCAGCGTTTATCTTTGCAGAGACAGATGGAGAACCACACAATACAATTACTCCAATTGCAAGAAAGAACGGAGAAGTATTTGAACTTGATTTAGTTCTTCGTAATAATATAACAACAGAGGAACATCCTCTTGGTGTATATCATCCACATGCGGAACTTCATCATATTAAGAAAGAAAATATTGGACTTATCGAAGTAATGGGACTTGCCGTATTACCAGCAAGACTTAAAACAGAGATGGAACAGTTAGAAACAGCACTTCTTGCAAAAGAAGATATTGCTAAGAATGAAGCATTAGCCATTCATGCGGATTGGGCTGTGGAAGTTGTGAATAAACACCCAGAGATGAATGCAGACAATATCCATGAGATTATTCAAGAAGAGATCGGTATTGTTTTTGCGAAAGTGTTAGAGCATGCTGGTGTGTATAAACGTGATGTAGAAGGTAAGGAAGCGTTTATGAGGTTTGTGGAGACGTTGTAAGTGCTTGGTGTGGCAAGGTTGTCATGCAGATTTAATTTACAATCGTAATATGAAGGACGTAGTCTGGAATGGTTTTATATATTATTTATTAAAGTGAAGGTTTCTATCAACAGATTAATAGTTGATAGAAACCTTCACTTTGTCTTTATGTCTATGAATATTTGCTCTTATATTTCTTTTCCCATGTTTTATATAGTGGGTTCGTCCATGTTTTTCCATCTTTAAACCATATTTTCTTTACGCATACTTTAATCTTTTGTGCATAATCGCTTACATAATAAGTAGCAGTTCCACTTGTTTTAGCTTCAATAGTGCTATTTACAATAAAGTTTGTACCAGAAAATAATGAATAGGTTGGAACTCTGTCACCCTTATTATCGTACTGAAACACAGTGAATTCAACATAAGTTACATCTTTATTAAATCTGTTAAAAAAACCAAATTCGCAATTGCGACTGCCAATGCTATCAACATAAAAATTTTGAATATTAATATAGAATTTTTGGAGATATAATTTTTCATCTAAATTAGGTGCAGGGACAGTGACCTTACATTTAGTTGAATTTCCGCCTTTAAAACTTGCTGTAATAGTACACGAGCCATTTGATTTGGCAGTCACTGTTCCATCTTTTGAAACCGTAGCGATT
This sequence comes from Anaerosporobacter sp., assembly GCF_031551385.1. GTDB lineage: Bacteria > Bacillota > Clostridia > Lachnospirales > Lachnospiraceae > Anaerosporobacter. The sequence goes on along the minus strand of NZ_JAVBNS010000151.1, from coordinate 5,269 downwards.
TTAGTATTTGATGATTTCCAAGTTAATTCCTTACTATAGGATTTTGAGGGAGTCAATGTTACTTTAAGTTTTTTGGGGCTTCCAATTCGAACGGTAGCCTTGGAAGGAATTGTTATTTTGTCTGCATATGTAGAAACATCATCAATTTTAAGTGTATATGGTAAAGGGGGACAATATCCCATTACTCTTATTGTATATGTTCCTGCTTCAAGTACAACAGTTGCTTCTTTGGAGGTGCCTGCTTTAATAAACCAGTAATCATTTTTAGTAATATTGATATCCTCTTCTTGATGATCCGTTTCTAATGATACATTTATCTTGGGAGAATCGTAATCGTCATAAGAATAGTCACGTTCTTCAACTGAAACACTAAATTTAACTTTCATTTTATTTTTAATGGTGAAAGTATAGTATTGATGATCCAAATCAAGACTTTCAGCAGATATTTCTTTGCCTAGTGATATTTTTTTTGTAGTACGAGCAATGGCTATTTCTGATGTTGAAAAAATAGCTGTTATTAGTAAAATCATAACATAGAAAATAGCAAATATTTTTTGTCTTAAACCTTTCTTCATACGTGTATCCCTCCCTATTGTTTGCTAATAATTCTACAATATTGTAACCGTAAAGTAAATATGAAAAGTAAAAAACATATCAAAACATAGTATTAATTTACCATATACACAAATAATTGGAAGTAGTAAAATAACAAAATAAAATGTAATAATTAAGAAGAATAAGACGAAAAAATAAATATTACCATGAAGCATTAAGAAAAAAGAGAGGAAAGTAGGATGAACCTAGAACAAGTTAGAAATCAATATCAGCGTTATCCGATGTTTCAGCTAGAGAACAGTGAAGAATTCCTAACAACGATAATCGAAGAGCAGTTTAAAGACAGTATGAATGCATTTTTTATTGACTATAAGAAAACAAAGCAAGTACATAGAGCGGAGTTTTTAAGGGTTATAGAAAACTTATTACAGAAGGGAATTAAGAAGCAGGAGGCTGGGAAGAAAGGTAAGATTGCCTATATCTGCATATTCTTTTTGGAGTCAGCGGTTATGACGGGGAGTTATCAGATGCAGATTCAGATGTATGATAAAAACCTATATTTTGACCGCAATGAAGTATCGAGTAGATGGGATACCAGTTTTATTATGAAATACTATGAGAAGGATATAGAGGAGTTAGATAAAAAAGCAAAGAAAAGAATCTATTATTGGAGATATAAAGAATATCAGAAAATGAAGCTGGAGTATGCGAAGGCGTATAAGGCGATAGTAGAAGTATACGGGATGGAATTGATAAGAGAGTTGTTTGAACTAGAGCTGTACAAAAAGTTAGAGCGGGAAGAGGATATCAAGGTATTATACGGAGGATATCTTGAGAAGTTACATACCATCTATCCAATGGAGATGCTTAATGAGACAGGAGGGCGAACATGCAGTACTTTCTAATAGAACAGGATATGGGGTATGCAAGGATACCAAGATTCAAAGACTTACATCAACAGCTTCATGTTTGGGAAATCAAGCAGGGGAATTATTATAAGATACCAAAACGAATGCTATTTCGATTGGAAGAAGATAAAGATACGTTGTTTGTTGATATCATTGCAGGACCTATCTTTATGGTATCGGAATTACTTCAAACGTTGCTTATAAAGTTTGAACCAACGTTAGGCTTTAAAGAATTCATCTTGCTAGACCAAGGCAATGGGATAACAGAAACATATTATATGCCGACACTTGAGGAAATTGACTGCTTGTCGGAGCAGAGTGAATTTGACATGATGCATGTCGGATTAAGGAAAATCGTTATCGAGGAAGAAAAAGTGCAGGATAAATCGATATTTGTAATCGGTGGTGTAAAGAAGAGATATGTTATTGCAAGGCTTGATGTTGTCGAGAGCATGATAAGAAGAGAGGCAATCGGATTTGCGATTACAGAGGTTGAAGTGGTGTAGGTAGTACGGTAATTGTGAAACTCAAGTTATGTTGTGTAAGCTTCTTGTTTCGCATACAGTAACACAAAACACGCTACATATCTAAGTACTATAGATGTTTTGCTATCGTTTTTTAGTCAATGTACGTGAATCAAGAAGCAGTCAAGTATATTGAGAGTTTCACAATTACCTATGTAATCAATAGTGAAAGGAAAGGTAGATAAGATGGGAAATAATTCGGAGGAGTATCTAGTTAGAGGGGCAATGCTTGCGTGTAAATGTGGAAGTCATCCAAGAAGATTGAATTTACCAGAATGTCATGGTGTGTACGCGCTTGGAAAGCCAGTTATTGATGAATGGGATTGTATGGTAGGAAAAAATATTAATTACTTTGGAGTCTGTTTAGGAGGAACACCGCCTGTAGGTGCAGAGGAGATTCTACTTGATGCGTATGTGCCAGAAGGAGAAGAGAGTACAGGAGTAGAGGTACAGGGGCCAAGATGTGCACCTTGCACGATTGGAATCTGGAAGCCTGTAAAGAGGTCAACAAAAATATCAAGTCAAAAGGCAGCGGTTACGATGAACTCCTATCTGGTATGTCGGTGGGGAGGAATTATTATACCAATTACTTCAGGACAGGAATTTGAAGAATAGACAGGAGGTAAAACACTATGTGTGCGATTTCCTATGAACGCATCAAGCTAAAAGGTGGATTAGGAATTACAGAAATAAAGGAATTAGAGATACAGATAGAACCGAATAGACATGCGACAGCTAGAATCGTGGGTGTAATAAGTAAGAAAAAACATGAGGAGAAGATGAAAAGCATTCATCTTGAAGAGCATGTTGTGAAAATAATTATCCTAGAGGAAGATGGTAGTGAGCCACTGCAGCCGTTGTTTTCAGGTTATCCAAGGAGTGTACGATATAAGGAAAAAGAAGGTATCTCGTATCTTGACATACAGCTCTCTTCAGGAACAATCTTGCTTGATCGAGAGATAAAAAGCCGTTCGTTCCAAGATGTAAGCAAGGATTACCCGTCTCTTGTGAAAGCGTTAATAAAGGATACCTCAAGGGCAGACGTCATATGCAATGAGAATACAATAAAAAACCTAGTAAAGCCACTGATTCAATATATGGAAACAGACTGGGAGTTTATCATGCGATTAGCAAGTCATGTGAATGGTGTGCTATACCCCGAAGTAAGAGAACCCTATCCAAGGTTTTGGTTTGGAATGCCAGGAGTAGTAAAAAAGAGAAAGATTGCAAAGGTGGAATATGAAACTGGTATCAGTGAACAGTTTTTTATACAAGGAGGAGAAGAGGCAGGGTTAAGGCAGAACCAGTTTCTATATTACAAGATAGAGGAAACGAAAGATTATGATATCGGTGATAAGGCGGAGTTTAACGAGCAGGAATTGCAGATATGTCAAAAAACAGTGACGCTACAACAAGGAGAACTTTGTTTTAGCTACATACTTGCAAGAGAGCAATTGGTCGCTTTGAAATATCGAGATAATGAAGTCTTTGCAGGGCTATCGATTCTAGGAAAAGTGATAAAGGTAGATGGAGAAACGATTCGTATCCATCTCGATATTGATAAGGAGCAGAACGAAGATACTGCATATGCTTATGATTGGGTTCCTGATACAGGAAGTATGATGTATTGTATGCCAAAGGTAGGTTCAACGGTATCCTTATATTTTTCCAATGAGAAGGAAAGTAGTGCGCAAGCGGTTAATTGTATAAAGACAGGAAAAGTTGGAGTGAAGAAGAAAAGCAAGGAAACCATTGCTAGTCAAGCAGTAAGTAGTAAAACCGTAACTAGTCAGACATCGAGTAGTCAAGCATCCTACAATATAGTAGTAAATGCGAGTAGTGGGGCAAGTGATTCTAATGGAGAAGACGATTCAGAAGAGGAAGAAAATCCAGATAGAAAATGTCTTTCCACGGAGCATGGAAAGGAATTATATCTTGCAGAAACAGCAATCGGACTATCTGCAGAAGAGAGTGGGTTAGAACTTACGCTAGAAGATGAGGGGGCTGTTACGCTTAAAAGCAGTAAAAAGTTATCGATAACGGCGGAAGGAAAGGTTAGGCTTGTTGGTAAAAATGTTGTATTGCATACGCCAACGGAGATGAAGATGGCAAGAACATAAAGGAAGTATAGAACGTCAAAATAGATAAAACTATATAAAATAGATAAAATCTGCAAAAAAAGTATTGTACAAAGAAAAAGTGGTATAAAAGTTAGGAGAGCTAGATATGGGATACGAAGATGAAATTGTAATAGAAGCAATGAATGCTTACAAAGTAAATGAGCGAGGAGACATTTATAAAGGTGTCTACATAAAAGAAGAATTATTCGAGTTTGAACGTCAGGAACTATTTGAGGGAACAATGAGCATCATGCTACCAAAGAAATTTATAGATATGCCTTACGAGTATGCAAAGATTAAATATCCATCGGAGAATAGACCAGAAATCATTAAGACAAATGAGATGGGTGATGTAAACTTTACATTTTCTGTTGTGGATACGATTCTTACAAACGAGATGGTAAAGGAAGCAAAAGAGGGAATGCGAATGATAATCAAGCGAATACAGCCAGCAAATGTATTCTTTGATAATGAGGAAATGAATATATGGGAAGACAACGTAGCGATAGAGAAGGAATCGATTGGGACAAAAAATAGTAATGAGAATGATGCTATAGAGGAACGTGAGTGCATTACCATTGGCTGGTTTGATTTTAAATCGCACGGGTTGGATGAGAAGATTTATCAATTTTGGTACTGCTTCCCGATGGAAGGAAAGATGGTGCATGGAATCTTTAACTGTATCTACAGTGACCATATCCTATGGAAACCACTTCTGTTGCAGGTAATACAATCCATAAGAGATGAGACAAAGCAATAATAAAGGAGATGGAAAGGGATGCGCGATATAAGAATAGAACTTTCACTTGTAGATTTTCTGACGATAGAGGAATGTAGTATCTACAAGAAGGTCAATGAACATGGGAAAGCAAGGATACGGGGAATAATAGAAGCAAGCAAAGAGAAAGATGTACTACATAGTGCGGAATCCATTCGATATGCGTCGCTGTATGTTATTGATGAGAAAGGTGAAAATCAGGTAATCTTTACGGGGATTGTAGAGAGTATTGTTGTTCGAACAGAAACAGGTATTAAAGTAGCAACGGTGTGTCTTACGGGATCTACTAGACTGCTAGATTTGAAAGAAAGAACAAGAACATTTCAGAATGAATCGATAACGTATGCAAACCTTATGAAAAAGATAGAGAGCAATTACAGCGAT
>NZ_JAVBNS010000059.1:0-8437 GCF_031551385.1 Anaerosporobacter sp. | reverse complement strand
AGGGTAGTCCTATAGCTGTACAACGAATTATGGCATAGGAAAAGAAACCTTAAATCACAATCAAAACACAAATATATTAATTAAGAAAGAAGGGATGATTATGAAGAAGCCTATGAAAAGAATTATTGTTGGGTTACTTGTATTAGCGATGACATTTGGTATGTTACCAATGAATACGTACAAGGTAAAAGCAGCCGCAACAACACAAGATGATGTAGAAGAAGAGTTCTTAGGTTCTACAGGTGCTGTGATCGCACAGTACACACAAGGAACACAGGCGACAGTATTCCTAGAAGCGACAGTTGCAGATACAACGACAACGAGCTGTGGAGTTGTAATTAATGGAACAAAATATGCGAAGACAGGAAACGTAATTAATGGCAGCTTTATTGTTCAATTGACTGCTCTTAAATCAGATACTACATATACTGCATATCCATATGCAGGTAATTTAGTTTCAGAGAATGGTATTACATTTACAACAGCAGCAACAACTACAACAAGTGGTAACTTGGCTAACTACTATAGTTTAGCAGCAGGTAAGATTTCTTATTGTATTAAGAATACGACTGGAACAGTAGATATTCAAGGCGCTAGCCAGACAAAAACAACATATAGTAATGCTGGATGGGGATTGGCAAATGGAAACACAAGTGTACAACTCTATGCAGTACCTACAATTGTAACAGGTGTTTCAGGTAATCAATATGTGCGATTAACTTATGTTGCACGTAATAACACTACATCAACGGTTAGTAGTTATAGATTTGGTATTAACTGTGATAGTATGATTGGTACGAACGATTCAGCACCAGTTTATACAACAACATACGGAATGCGAGTAGCAGCGTCAACAGCAGCAAATGCTTTAGCATTCGCAGTTATTACAAAGACAAGTAATGCGGCAGATGGTTTAGGACGTATGGTTGATAATGTAACAACACAATGGTATGGTAACTATAGTTCAAGAACTTCTAATCAGTATGTAGCAGGATCAACAACAACTTTAACGAATATAGATTCTGGTATGTCATTATCTTGGCAAAATATCACACTAGCACCAGGTGAAGTTAAAACATATTCTATTATCTTTGGTGTTGCAGATAGTGCAATATTAAGTAAGACATATGAGCAATTAACAATGCCTACACTTGTAGAAAAAACATACAATTCAATTACGATTGATACTGTAGAAGGACAAACATACTATATTGAAACTTCTGCAGGAACTCTTGCTACATATGAAGCAACAGAAACAGGTACTTATACATTTGAAGGGCTTAATGGTGGAACAAACTATAGTATCTACACAGATAAGACGGAACAATCTGATACAACTTACATAGCATCTAACAACTTAGTTGTAACAACATTGGCAACACCAGCATTGAAGTCTAAGATTGAGAATATCGCATCATTTAAGACGATTATTGGTAATGATACAGATTTAGTTTCTTTGTTAAGTCAGAAAGTTGAAGGACTTACAGGTACAGTTACCATTACAGCGGCAGAATTAGTAAATGAAGCAGATAGTCAATATGTAGAGTTAACTGATGGTGGAAGTCGTTTAACAGGTAAAGCATTAACACCAGATGGCTATAAGGTTGTTGTTAAAATTACTGCAATGCAAGTTGACTACAGTAATACATGGGGCAACGGAGTAGTAATGAATGATGTTATCCTACGTGTACGTGTAACGCAATCGGAAACACCATACTTAACGAAATATGGTAGCGTAGTTACATTCTATAGTACAGATTATCATGGACTTGCTAAAGTAATTTATTCTTACACTGGAGATTCTAAAGTTAATTATACTAGTTGGTACAATTATCATACATATGGTAAGTCTACAGATGAATTAAAAGCAGTAAATGGTGTCAATGGATATAAATCTAAGGTTGGAACTGCAACAAAGATAGGTGTTGATGAAGAAGGCGATGCACTTTATTCATCTACATTGCATCAGACTACAATGGAACTTCCTAAGATTGGATGTTATACATTCTTATTAACTGACCATGCTGGTAATGAGTATGTACAGTATGTCAACATTGATGCAGCAGATTTCGCAATTGGAAAACCTAGATTGTATCAAGATAATAACCTTGTAACATATGTTAACAATAATAGTGGTTTGTATAAAGTAAACTATATTTATACTGGTGATGCAGAATACAAATATACTACATGGAGTGCGTTTGTAGCAAAAGGTAAACTTGATACAAGCATGAACACTACAACAGGATACAAAGTTTTAAAAGGAACAACGACAGGAACAACAGCTTCTACAATTGATGGAAGTAATATTCGTATTACGGTAGCTGGCTGGTATACATTCCTAATGACATACAAGGATGCGAAAGAAATTGCATATACAGTATATATTTCACCTGAAGATGCAATGACGAATATTCCATATCTTGTACAAAGAGACGACGCAAGTGGTATTGTTGTATACAGTAATAATAGTTATTTGACAAAGGTAACTTATCAATATAGCGATCCAACAAATGCATATACTTATACTGCATGGGGACCATATGCTACAAATGGTAAGAGATTTACTGAAATAAATGGCTCAACTGGATACAAGTCAACACTTGGAACAGTAACAGATGGCGTATCTTCACTAGATGGAAAAGCATTTAACTTGGTAAAAGCTGGTTGGTACACATTCCTATTCTTCTATAATTTAGATGGAGCGGAAATGGTTAAAGCACAGCCAGTATATATCGCGAATGATTTTGATGATGTAACAGTATCCTCTAATAATTTCCAAATTCAATATCATGATTCTTTAGTAGCAGGTGGATTTAGTGAATATGCATATCAATACGTAGGAGCACAAGAGCCTACTATTAATACAGCAACATTCGCTCCAGATAAGACACAAAAAATTAATGTTACACGTACAGAAGATGGTGGAAACTTCGACTTTACAGTAAGCCAGGAAGGTTGGTACATTGTAAGAGTTAAGGACACTGCTTTAGGAACAAAATATTATAAAGTTCAAGTAACTGCACCAGAGGCATTAACAGATCCAACAACAGTAGCTAATTTCCCTTACTTATATGTAGATGGTGTTAATATCACTGCTTTAAGTGAAGCAACAGATATTCTATATATTCGTATTGGTAATACAGGTGAATTCACTAGAGGATCTATGGTTTCTGTAACTGATACTGGTCTTTATACAGTTCAAGTAATTGATAATGATGGTAAATTGTACGCATTGACTGCCAATGTATCGACAATAGCCAATAAAGTGTTTGTAGATACAGAAGCGTTAGCAACAGCAATTGCAGATGCTGAGAATTGGTATCAAAATAGTGGTTATGTTGTAGTTGATGATATCTATGCACAGACAGAACCAGGTACTTATATTTCTACTCAAGCACATACAGCTTTCAATGATGCAATAGCAGTAGCCAATGCAGCATTAACAGCAAAGACATCACAGACAACAGTTACGAATGCAACAAAAGCAGTTAAGACAGCATTAAGTACATATAAAGCGGCTATTAGAATTATATATCCACAACTTGTAACAGTAGATGGAAGTACAATTAAAGTAGCTCCGATTCAAGAAGGTGACAGCTTAGTTTCTGTTTACTATAACACACAGGATGGAGAAATTATGCCTGTATGTTTAAATACTTGGGCACAGATGATACTCTATGATAAGACGAAAGTTACGAAGTTTAATACGGATGGAGCACTTATAATTGAAAATGTTCCAGACGGAATCTACACATTCTTAGTAGCAGTGAATGAAAATGGAGTAAAAAGAGAATTGTTCCAGTATGCTGTAGTAAAAGCACAAAGTACAGGTGTAGAAGTTGCAAAAGCACAATTAAGTGATCCACTTTACGCACAGTTGACAGAGTGGATGAATACAGTTAAGAAGGAAGCAGACGCACAAGATGGAGAAACATATGTAAGTAGTGCAGTCTATACGAAGTTAGTGAATGCATATACAAAAGCAACAACTCTTTTGGCAAGTGAGACTTGTACAGAAGCAGATGTAACAGATGTGTTTATTCCATTTATGTGTGAAATGCTAGCTGTTAGCGGAAGTGTAAAGAATGGTAGAGCTGTTAAAGTGGTAACTCCAACAGAACCAGAAGATCCAGTAGAAATTATGCAAGCGGAACTAGAAGTAAGTTATACAGCTGATAACAGCAGTGCTAACTTGAAGTTTACAAGCCCTGATCTTTCTTCTGTACATGTGTCTTATGGATTATGTACAAACTGGAATAAGATGGTGGCTCTTGGATACAAGAAGTTGACACTCGCAAGTGGAGTAGCAAATCATAATGTATTATTGAATGGAACATATACAGCATTGCTTCAATACAAAGATGGTTCTGCTGAATATAGACCATTTACAGTAACTGATGTAGTATATCCATTTACAATTGTAGATGCAGACGGCAAGATTAATGTAGTATTTAACAGAGTAAGTGATATATCATATGTATCTTATGGTTTTGGAGATAACTTTAGTGCATACAACAGTGCTGGATTACTTTACTATGATGCAACTACATGGAATAGTATGAAGACAGATGAGCAGTTAAGTTTTACAGCAATGGGTAATGGAACGCATACGTTGTTTATTAAAGCAACGAATGGTACATTATATACGATAACTACAGAGATACAATCTTGTGTGAAACCTGCAGTTGTAAGATATGATGGCATGTTCTGTACTTTTGACAATGGATTCTCAATTAAATCGATTGCCTATGCACAAGGTTCTTATGACACTTGGGAAGCAATGTACAATGATGCGCGTTATATCTCAGCAAAATCTTGGATTGACGAATCAACATTGGAACCAGGTACTTATACAATCTGTTTCAGTGGATTTGACAATACACGTTACTTCGAAACAATTACAATTGAATAATTAAAATGGTTATAATAATCTTTTATAAAAACACGGGAATCACGATATTTGTGGTTCCCGTGTTTTTTTCAGCTATTTTAATTTTTTCTTAAAAACTAACCCAAAACTAATAAAATAATGCTACAATACAAAAGGGTGTGTTTCAAATGCATCCTTGGGAGGAAGTATGATGGCACAAAAAATTCTTATTATTGAAGATGAGTTAGAGATACAAAACATTTTATATGAATTATTAAATGATGCGGGATATGACGTTTACCATGCAGCAGATGGAATGGAAGGGGTGAATACCTTCTATAGTGAAAAACCAGATCTTGTACTTCTGGATATATTAATGCCGAAACTAGATGGATTTTCTGTATGCGAGATGATTCGAAAGCAATCGAATGTTCCCATTATTATATTGACTGCTTTAGACACAGAGGATAGTCAAATCAAAGGATTTGAATTGTTGGCAGATGATTATATTACAAAGCCATTTTCGTTAAAACTTGTATTGAAGCGAGTAGAAGCAATTCTTCGAAGGTCTATAGAAAGACAGGAAGCAGAGGTGTTAAAATATAGGGACATTATTATGAACACAGAAAGTAGACAAGTGTTTGTAGCTACGAAGGAAGTTATTCTTACCCATCTTGAATTTGATATTTTACAATTATTTTTGAAAAACAAAGGTAGGGTATTTACAAGAGATGATGTCATTAATTACGTTTGGGGATACGACTTTGTTGGTGATGAAAAGGGTGTGAACTTTCATATTATGAATATTCGACGCAAGTTAGTTGTTCCATGCATTGAGACTGTTAGAGGGGTGGGATATCGAGTTGATAAGGATCGTTAGAGAACGCTTAAGTATGAAAGTTTTTATATGTGTAGCAATGCTTATTAGTATATGTACCTTGTTTATCTATGGTATGGTTATGATGACAATACCTCAAAACTATAAGAAAACGGTTGATAATCGTTTTACAGAAAAAGCAAAGAATCTTTTTTCTGCTTTATCAGAGGTGACATATCAAGAAGGGAAAGAATTGCTAATTGATTTCTGCATTGAGAATAATACAAGTGCCGTGTTAATTGGTGGTAATGATACAGTGACATTTGGTAGTATCCCTTCAGGAGAGAATGGTGTAAAAGCATCAGAAACAATGTCAACAGATATGGTTTTTTCTGATTCAACAGAAGTCTATATGCTTACACTTGTATCAATTTCTTCTGCTGTAAAAGATGTAGCAACAATGTTTATTAGATTGATTCCAATTGTGATTTTATTTATAGTTATACTTTCTTTCTTGGGAGCATTTTGGTGTAGCCGGTTTCTTACTAAGCCAATTCGTAAAATCAGTGAGGTTTCTAAGAAAATGTCTGAATTAGATTTGACAGTTCGATGTAACGAGAAACGTATAGATGAAATAGGCGTACTTGCCTTGAGTTTAGATATAATGGCAAGTACATTAGATGATGCTATGAAACAATTAGAAGGGGCGAATCAGCAGCTTCAGGAGGATGTTGATGCTGTCAAGCAACTTGAAAAGCAGCGAAGAGATTTCTTTGCTGCAGTATCACATGAATTAAAAACGCCGATTACTGTAGTGAAGGGACAAATTGAAAGCATGATTATGGGGATTGGAGACTATAAAAATGTTGATAAGTATCTGCCACAAACGTTAAGAGCTGTTGAAAACATTGAGCATCTTGTGCAAGAAATCTTGATGATATCAAAGATAGAAACAATTGAATTGTCCGAAACCGTAGTTGAAATTCCGTTATCAGATATTATTAGTGAAGTACTATATGATATTAAGCCAATAGCGAAGGAAAAAGAGATTACGATTGAATATAATTCGGAATACGATATAAATGTATGTGTTAATATAACGTTGTTTCAAAAGGCATTATCCAATGTTATTGGCAATGCAGTACGGCATTCACAAAGTGGAACGAAAGTGTATATCGGTTTAGTCAAACAGAATGGAATAAGCGTATTAAAGATAGAAAATGAGGGAGTGATAAGTCATGATAATGATATCTCTCAACTGTTTACTCCATTCTATCGTGCTGATAAATCCAGAAGTAAAGTAACAGGAGGAAGTGGTCTTGGGCTTTACATTGTAAAAACCATTTTAGATTTACATGATATTCGTTATGATATGAGTAGTGATGAGGGACGAGTAATGTTTAGAGTATATCTATAGGAGAATAGAGTATGAAAAAGGCTGTTAGCAATGGACAGAAACCATTTGCTAGCAGTTTTTTTCATACTAAAAGTATATCAGAAACTAATCAAAATCAAATTTTAAATTGCTATTCTATATCCGAAAGGAGTTGATGGAGCTTTGGAGGTGCTAAAAAGAGCCCGTTTATATTTAATGCGTAAGAAAGGGAAAACGTTGGAAGTGTTTATATTGCTTACGGTTGTATCATCATTTGTATTGATCTGTTTTTACGTTTTAAGCATATCTAAGAATATTGCTACAGATATGAGAGAATCCGTTGGTGCAGCATTTTATCTTAGACCAACTCAGAATGCCGTATTTGATGAAGATGGGAATGTGACATATAGTGAGAAGGATACAAGTATTAATCAGAGGGTAATTGATGAGATATTAGAGAACGAAAACATACAGTATTGCAATGCGCAAAATATTGGCTATGTTAAAAGTGATGTTCTTTATTTTACCCCAGGTGCAGGATTTAATGAAGAAAGTTGCATGGGACAGATTACGTCATTGCATTATAGTGTTTTGAATTCTAAGTTTGTCGATGGTGATATTATGCTTGAATCGGGAAGGCATATAACGCCAGAAGATAGTGCAACTATTATGATAAGTAATGTACTTGCTTCGCAAAGTGGTTTATCAGTAGGTGATAAAATAAAACTAACACATGCACAGCTTGAAGAAAACAATGGCATATTCTATGATGGAATATCAGAAAAAACAGAGTTTGTTGATGTTCAGATTATAGGTATCTTTGATGCAACGCAAGCGATTGATGGAGCAGACATACCGACAGCAGGAAAGATGGTAAATCATATCTATTGTAGTCATGATGTTTTGTGTAGGCTGCAGGAGGCTGAAACGGGTGTTTACTGTGATGAAATTGCATTTTACATTCAAGACCCGAAACGTATGAATGAAACAATTGCAGAAATCAAAACAATAGATGAGATTGATTGGGGAAACTATTTTGTTAACACGAATGATTTTCAGTATCAAAAGATTGCTGATGGGCTTGATTCGATAGAGAATATCGTCTACATATTGCTTGTTTGCATTTCAATCGTAAGTACAACGGTTCTGGTTCTGATTTTGACATTGCGTATCCGTAATAGAATGCAAGAAGCAGGTGTGTTGGTGTCAATTGGTATATCAAAAAGGGAGATCCTTGTACAGTTTTCTATAGAGGTTTTGGTAATTGCAATACTAGCATTCGGTGTCTCAATTATGGTCACCAATATATTGTCGTGGAAGATTGGTTCGTTAGTTTTTGGAGAACTTAATCCTCTTATACTTGTAGAACAAG
>NZ_JAVBNS010000109.1:0-5697 GCF_031551385.1 Anaerosporobacter sp. | reverse complement strand
AGCATTTATGGTACAACCCAAATATCATGTGTTTATATGCACAAGCTGTACAATTACGGGGCAACAAAGAGGGTATTGCTATAATAACAAGTCAGTTGACATACTACAAAAATTCATGGAAGAAATTAATGACAGGGATTTATCAGGGGAGGTTGTTTTGAATAATACAGGTTGCTTTGGGATCTGTGACAAAGGACCGATTGCTGTTGTGTATCCTGAGGGTGTGTGGTATGGACATCTAACGGAGGATGACGTGGAACGAATATTTGATGAACATTTTGAAGGTGGAAAACCAGTGGAGGATTTGATGATATAAGAGTTGGGTGCATAATTGTAATTTGAGGGGGCAAAGTTTGGAATCATTATATTACACACTTTAGGGTAGGTTTTAAATATATTTGGACAATAAAGACTAGTTTAGACAGGAAGGTGATATCATGCAAATTATTGACGCTACACTGAGTATGCTTGATGAGACTCCGCCAACAAAGGAGCAGGCAGGTGAATTAATTCAATTGTTTATGGAGTGCGGTATCTATGATTTTGTGATATCAGAAAAACTGTATCCGGTAATTGAACCTGCATTAATCTCAGGAGCTGTTTATTATATGGAACTGGATTCGGTATCAGACCGAAAACGGTTTCCATTGATTAAACATTTCCTACAATCAAAAACGGTAGGGGAGGATACAATAACAATTGTACAGATGAATGATACACGGGAAATCTTACATCTTAGAAATTATATTTCGGCGAAATCGATTGTATTAAAAGGTATGGATGATTTTATGTGTTTTGATTTTGACATAGCGTTAAAGGAGATTTTCTCAATTATTGATAAGAAAAGAATATTGTTTATGCCAGAGAATAGCAATGAATGTGCAACAGCAGAAGCTGTTATGTTTATGAGAGAAGGAGGGAAGAAAGTCATCACTGCATTTGCTGGAATCGGAAACAAAGCAGCAACGGAACAAGTGATTTTAGCTCTTAGACTGAATCAACATTATAAAGTAAACCAAGATTTAAGTAAACTGCCAAAACTAAAATCGTTATATGAAGAAATCACAAGTGACAAGATTCCAGCGAAAATGCCTGTAATAGGGGAAAGTATCTTCTGGGTAGAATCAGGAATTCATGTTGATGGAATTTTGAAGAAATCCTCAAATTATGAAACATTTCCACCTGAATTGGTGGGGCAGGAGAGGAAAATTGTAATTGGTAAGCATTCAGGGCTTAGCTCCATTAAAATTAAGTTAATAGAGTTCGGCTATAATGATTTCGATAAGGAAATCTGCTTAGTAATACTTAAAAATGTCAAATTGGAAAGCAGTCGTTTATGCAGAAATATAAATGATGAGGAACTGAAAGCAATTATTGAGGGATGCCTATGAAGACAAAGAAAAAAATCGTAGATACAACGTTACGAGATGGGGAGCAATGCCCTGGGATTGTGTTTGGTACAGAGGATAAAATTCGTTTGGGTTTGCTTCTTGATGAACTTGGAGTTTATGAAATTGAAGCTGGTTGTGTAGATGTTCATAGCAGTGATATGCAATATATCGACAAATTGATGGGACAGAAGAAGAATGCAAAGGTTTCTCTTTGGAGCAGAATGCGTCAAGAGGATGTAGAGACAGCTTGTCTATTACAACCAGATTTAATTCATATTGGTGTGCCCGTATCCTATGTGCAGATTTATTCAAAATTGAATAAGAATAAGGTGTGGGTGCAAAGAGAGATAAAGAGTTGCCTTGAGATAGCGAATAATTATAGTATGCCTGTAACCGTTGGTCTTGAGGATGCAACAAGAGCGGATATTGGATTTATACTATCATTAGTTAGACAACTGTATTCGATGGGAGTGAAGACGGTTCGGATTGCGGATACGGTTGGAACGGTAACGCCAGAAAGAGGAGCTCAGATTATTAAGGAAATTCATAATGCGATTGAGGAACTCACAATTGAGATTCATGAACATAATGATTTGGGAATGGCAATTGCCAACTCAATCTTAATGGCAAAAGCAGGTGGGGAGATGATTGATTGTACTCTTCTTGGACTTGGAGAACGGGTTGGGAATTGTAATCTGTATGATTTTGTTCGTGCTACAGAGACGATTTTTGATTGTGGTGTGGATAAGAAGAAAATTCAAGGAGTGGAGCAGGAACTTATTGATATTCTACAACGTGGAGTGGGGTAATCCATACGGGAAGGAGGCACTATGAGATTTTTTGTTTTGACAGATGGAAGTAATGGAATAACAGATTTTTTTCATGCAATCAAACTTACGATGTATGAGAAGAAAGAGATATGGGATAAGGTTGGAGATGTTTCAATTTCGAGTTGTGATAGTATGACAAGGCAACAGGTGGAACATTTAGCAGAAGAGATTAGCAAGAGTATTCGAGAACATGACAGTGAAGTGTTAATCGGTACGGCAATCATTGGGCTTCCTTATCATTTTTTGAATCGAAACGGCATTATTCTGTGTGAATCGAATGAAATATCGCAAAGACTTTTTGAGGAAATCTACGAGGACTTCTATAACAATATTGCTACGGAAGAGAACGAAGAGATAGAGCAGATATCGCCCTATCCTGTGTGTATTGCGGAGGATGGTTTTTATTTCTTTGATTTTGATAAGGCGATGAAGGCGCATCCGAATCTGAGTTCTAAGAAGATGCTGATTCCTTTTCTTGATGGGGAGCTATATACGAGTTTACTAATTCGATGTTCTCATATTATGCCTTGGCTGGATGCTTATGTGCAGCAACATGGACTCTCTATGGAGGTGAAACGGGAGGACGATGTGTATGTTGTAGATATCATGCATGGTCTTTGCAAAGAACGCATTCTCTGTTGATTGTTTATGCTGCTGTTGTAGTATGATAGGAAGTTTGTGTAAAGGAGGTAGATGATATGGATAAGATAAGAATTGTACTTAACAATAATGAGCTAATCCCAAGATATTCTTCCCCAGATGCTAGATCGCGTAACAAGGATTCGATTGTTCGTTATGAAGACGGCAGTCTGAAATCTATATATTTGGAATCCATTAGCACAATTAATACTTCGATTGGTACTTTGACTGCAGAGTTTATAACGTTTTATCCAAACCAAAACATACACCGTGTATTTCCGGTATATGGACAGATTAGTGGATTCTGGTCAGAAGAGGAGGAGAAAGAATTACTAGCAGAAAGTGTAGTGAAAGTGGGGAATCGGTTATATACTGGATTGTTTTCTTGCATCTGCTTTTATGAAACAGGAGAAGTTAAGAGTCTTACGATTTGGCAAGGTGAGAGTATGGAAGTGGATACGAATTATGGAAAGATGAAAGTTCGGTATGGAATCAGTTTCTATAAAGATGGGAGCATCCAGTCATTAGAGCCAGAAAATCCAGTTATTATCACGCAGGATACAGGAATTTATATCGCATATAATCCCCTTGCTGTTGGAGTAACGGGTGATAGTAATTCACTGCGTTTTGACAGAGAGGGACGTGTGAGTAGACTTACAACAATTGCAACGGGAATTCGGTGCATTCCACGAAATGGTGAACCAGAGTTTATATTGAAAGCAAAATTAATGACAAGTCCATTTGATATTACGGAGGAGATTCTTATTCCTGTACAGATAGCATTTGAAGAAGATGGGATTGTATTTACAGATAGTAGAAAGGTGGAAAAACGATATTCTTACAAGGAATATACATTGGAGGCATACGAGGAAAGCGAATATCTGTCAACTATGTGTAGTGGAGATTGTAGTGCTTGTAAAGGGTGTCATTGACGGAGGTAGAGGTATGGTAAAAGAACATGTTTTTGAATGTAAATTGGTGTTGCCGCGGAAATATTATGTGCAACTTGCAGAAGAGGGAAAGCAACTATATGAAGAGTCGCCAAACGGGATGGAGGTTGCATTCCCAGTGGAACTTACAGAGGGGATAACCTTGGCGGATTGTGTACCTGCATTTGTGGAGTCGGTTTATCTGGAGTTTAATCCGAAGTATGAGATTACAGATTCTACGGAGGTGACATGTGAGTTGTATAAACTAGGGAAAACAGACGAAGTATTTAATCTACTTGTTACAATTACATATCCAGAGAGTGAGAAAGAATTTCATGAATTGCTGATTTTTCATCAAGTAGAGCTTACAGAGGATTGCTTTACATTTGAATTGATGGGTGATCAGACGATGTTTAATATGGAGAAATATTAAGGTTGCAAGACTTGTGAGTGAATAGTAATATCATCACTACGATTTCAAGAGATATAAGAAAGGCAGGGGATTCTATGATAAAAGAGATGCGCTATAACAAAGATGCGATACAGACGATGGCAGAGGGAATGTTGCTTGTTTGTAATCTATTGGAGTCTACATATGGACCGTTTGGGCTTAGCGTTGTTATGGAGAATGCTAGTAACTCGGCTGTTATTACGAATCGAAGCGCACAGATTATGCAGGACTTTAAATCCGAGGATTTATTTCTTAATGAAGGGGTTCAACTGCTTTGTGATGCAGTATTGAATATGGGAGAACGTGTTGGAGATGGTTCAACCGTAACGGCGTTATTCGTAAAAGGAATGGTGGAGGAGGGTCTTCGGTATCTTGCGGCGGGAGCAAACCCGGTCTTTTTGCGACAAGGTCTAAAGAGAGCATTAAGGAAGGTATTGCACAATATTGATGCCTCAACGGAAATGGTTCAAGAGCATGATTCTTTGATTAAGGCAGTGCAAGCTTCCTGCAAGGACTATGAGATTGCGAAGATGGCGATTGAAGCATATGGGAAAGTGTCCAGACAAGGTGTTGTTCTTGTGAAGCCATCAAAGAGTGTGGAGAATTATGTTGTATATGAGGAAGGAATGTGTTTAAAACAAGGGTATCTGTCTCCACTTTTTTGTACGAAAGGGAAGGATTCGATTACATATAGTAATCCGTATATTTTGATTACAGATTATTGTATTACGGATTTTAAGAGTATTTTACCAATTTTAGAGCAGGTAATGCCAACGGGAAGGGCGATTATAATAGTTGCGGAGGAGGTAGCAGGGGAAGCACTTACGATGTTGATACATAACCATACACAGGGAGTATTTAAAACTGCAGTGGTGAAAGCGGAGGGGTATAAGTCAAGGAAAACGGATTTGTTAGAAGATATTGCCGTATTAACAGGTGGTGTTGTGCTGAAAGAAGGAAAGGGGGACGAACTGGAGAAGGTCGGTCTTTCTATGTTAGGTACAGCGAAAGAGGTGCGTATCACGAAGGATTCAACAACGATTATAGGTGGAAAAGGACAGGACTGGCAGATTGCGAATCGAATAAAAGAGATACAGGAAATTATTTTGGATGAGAAAACAAATGAATACGACAAGGAAAAATACTATGAACGAATCGGCAGATTGAAATCAGGTGTTGCAGTACTGTATGCAGGCGGCAGAACAAGTCAGGAGATTCGCGAGAATAAAGTTTGTATGGAAACCGCAGTAAAAGCTGTTCGAAATATTTTGGAGGGTGGAATGATTCCAGGGGGAGGAAGTTTCCTATGGAGGCAGGCAAATGCTTTAGAAGAGATTCTGCTATATAATATAGAAGATAGTAAAGAGGAGGGTTACGGAGTAAAGCTTCTGCAGAGTGCTTGTAGAATGACAATGAAGATATTGTGTAAGTTAAATGATGTAAATGCTGGCATTGTG
>NZ_JAVBNS010000050.1:0-32836 GCF_031551385.1 Anaerosporobacter sp. | reverse complement strand
GCAGCAATGTAACTATTATATCCAATTCGATACAACCAATCCATTAACAATATGTAAAATCAATGAGGATGGTCTTGCAAAAGAGGAAACCTACACACTTCCACTTGAAGACTCTCTTTTACCGATTACACCAAATCTATTTGATGAAGACGCATTAGTTATTGAAAACAACCAAGCACATTCCGTTGCTTTGCTAACTCCAGATCAAAAACCATATGTAACCGTAACCTTTGATGCTCCTTTATTCGGCGTATGGTCTCCTGCTAAGAAAACCGCTCCATTTATCTGTATCGAGCCTTGGTATGGACGCTGTGACCGTGAAAATTTTGCAGATACCTTAGAAAACAGAGAATGGGGACAACATTGCAAACCAAATGAAACATTCCATGCTTCCTATTCGATTACAATAAATACTCTATAAAATAACTATTTACAATCATGTACTTCAAATTATAATTTAGATTTCTACTTCCAAAAAGATTATGGGTATAATTTCCTATAATCTTTTTCTATATATTGCGTATCTATTCTTGCTTTTCCATTTTTTTCTTGGTAAAATATTCCTATATCACTTGTACTTGTATTCTCTAACTATATTGTGATTTTGCAAAACTCAGATAACTTAACCTGCTTCTCAGAGTTTTGCCCAACAACAACAAATAACACACCAATTCAAACTATAAGGAGGATGTTGTAGTGAAGTCTAGACTTAATACGATATTAATTATATTTTCCATTGTTCCACTTGTAATCATTACAGCGATTACCTTATCTTTCTATGGGAAGAAGAAGCAATCCGATCATATTGCCAATTTACAGAGTAACGCAGAATTCGGTTCCAAAATTATAACCAATCTACTTCATACCCAGGAGACAGAGTTATCCCTGCTCGCCAGGCAGAATGAAATCGTCAATTTATGCCTATATTCATCAGGTTCAAGTAGCAATGCGATTTCTCTTTACCAAGATTCACAAAATACATTACTACAAAAACAATATCTAAATCCCTATTATGAGATGCTCACTATCTATGATAGAACAGGAAATATCATTCGCTCAACTAATGAGCGCGAACAAAACCAAGCATATCGGACGCATCCTATTATTGAGAGAATTAATACTACTAATATGGTCACTAGTATTTCCCTTTCCCCAGGCTATTACAACAGTCTGACGAGAGATTGCTCCTATATCGATATTGGATCGCCAATATTTCGAAGCCAAACAAATAAAATTATTGGCTATCTTGTACTTACTGTTAATGCTAGTTTTTTTAATGAATATCTTGATATCTTTGAGTTAAGGACGTTTGACTTTACGACACTAATGGATCGTAGTGGTAATTACCTCTTCTTTCATGTTCCATCGAAGCCAATTCAAGAAAAGAACCCTACCTTTATCTCCAACTTTAAGTCTACAATAGAGGAGAATTCTTTATTAGGATATAGTAGTCTTGGAACAATATATTCTGGTAGTAGCTATGCCTACCATTTGATTGATGATTTGAATTGGTACTTTGTTATTCTACAAAATAATAATTTTCATGCGACTTATTCCTATGCTATTACTATTGTTATCGCAAGCATTATTATTCTACTTATTATTATTCTTGTCTCTAGTAGAAAGATAGCTTATAGTTTTGCTTATCCACTTCTTAATCTACGAGATTGTATGCGACAAGCTGCTGATGGTAATTTAACGGTGCTCTGCAATGTGAAAACAAAAGATGAGTTCGGTGAGCTCTCTCGTAGCTTTAACAAGATGTTACATATTATTAAATCCAATTATGACGAATTATCTTTTGTTCATAAAAAGTTATTAGTCAAAGAGGAACAATTACGCTCTAACTATGAACATATTGAATTCCTTGCTTATCATGATTCTCTTACTAGGTTACCTAATAAGGCAGCATTTTATGATTATCTGGACACAACACTAACAAGCGAACCAAGTTCTACACAAGCACATGCTATCTACTTCGTTGACCTTGATAATTTTAAAACAGTAAATGATACATTAGGCCACGACTACGGAGATGAATTATTAATTCAAACAGCTAACCTTCTAAATTTCTTCATTAAAGATAACGATTTACTTGCAAGAGCAGGTGGCGATGAATTTTTATTTTTTAAAGCAAATATTTCATCACAAGAGGAAGGTGTCAATTTTGCAAAAGATATATTAAAAAAATTCAAAGAACCAATTAATATTAATGGTAAATATATCTACATCTCCATGAGTATCGGCGTTTCCCTATACCCTTTAAATGGTGTTCAATATCATACGTTAATCAAAAATGCAGATATTGCTATGTATCGTTCCAAAGATACCGGAAAGAATCGACTTACCTTATTTGATGAAAGTATGCAGCAAGAAGTTAGTAGACACTCCGAGATTACTGAGATTTTAAGACATGCCATTGATAATAATGAAATCTATCTTGAATATCAACCACAATTTGACCTTGCTTTAGAAAGAATTATCGGTTTTGAAGCTCTTATGAGAATACATAGCCCAGTCCTTGGTAACCTCTCTCCGACAGAATTTATTCCAATTGCAGAAGAAAGTGGCATGATTAATGATTTAGGTTCTTGGGCATTACGAGAAGCCTGTACGTTTAATAAATATCTTCAAGACAACGGACTCCCTTACTGTATTGTTGCTGTTAATATATCTACAATACAACTGAATCAAAATGATTTCGTTACTCTTGTTGCTGATATTTTAAAAGAAACCGGTCTATCTCCGCAATATTTAGAGCTTGAAATTACGGAGAGTGCAATCGTTTCTTCCATTAGAGATGCTGTTTCCATACTTGATGAACTTCAAAACATGGGAATTCGAATCTCTCTTGATGACTTTGGTACTGGCTATTCTTCTCTTAACTATCTTACTCAAATGCCCATCAATACACTCAAGATTGACAAAGCATTTATTGATAAAATCAATTTGAATAAAAAAGATAACTATGTTGCAGAGGCAATTATCTCTCTTGCTCACAACCTAGAAGTAAAAGTTGTTGCTGAAGGTGTCGAAGATCACACGCAACTAAGTCTATTAAGAGAAAAACGATGTGACCTTATACAAGGTTATCTATACAGCAAACCGCTAAAACCAAACGATTTAATTCACATTCTTCAAATAAAAAAATAATATGTTCCCATCAAAAAAGATTAAGAGATGTCGCGAACGACATCTCTTAATCTTTTTTTACACACATCATTAATTTTTAAAATTACATAACAGCATATTTCTTTAATGTATTAGAGAACTTTTCATCGTATCCGTGGCAAGATACGGTTACGGGATTTTGAAATCCCATGCTCAAAACTCCAAGAAAAGATTTTGCATCTACTATAATTCTTTGATAAACTACATCAATATCAAAATCACATTTCTCTGCTGCTGTTACTAATTCTTTAACATCTTCTGGTGCCTGTAATTTAATTTCTACAGATTCCATAAACACGACTCCTTCTTTCTTGTACAATAGATAGTGGCGACTAGTTCTATTGTTGATTAACTAAGTTTCCTTATGAATGTTATAGTTATATCATATTTTTTTTTAATAGTCAAACTGTAATATGACAAAATTTACATCTCCTTTTTCAGCAACATATACGAAATTAACAAAATTAACATTAATATATGATACCATTTTCAAAAAAGTACTCTATTATCTTCTTTTTCCTACGCGTCCTAGACCTTCTTCTCGCACATTATGTGTCTGATTTTGGTTTTCAACTTTTGATTTATTGGTAACATTATTAAACATTTCTTGATCTTTCTTCTCTTCTGATTTTATGTTCTCTTTCTTATTCATATGATACCACTCCAATCCATGTAACAATTTTTTATAACTACTATCTTCTTTATCTAGTATTGGAAAATATATCATATTTATTCACTTACAGGAAAATTATTTTACTTACTATAATTTGTTTCTCGAATAAAGACTTGCTCTCTTTCATATATAATAAGTAATAACCTACACTTCTCGGAGGAAATGATATGAATTCCTGTAACTTAGTCGCCACTATAACTGGTATTGCATGTACATTATCAAATTGCTTATCAGAAGAAGAACTTGCCATATTAGCTGCTGCTCTTACTCAATTAGGGGATACCATTGCTACCATTCTTACGAATGAGGAGATTAGAGAGAACTGTTGTAATGGCTCAAGTGAAGATTTTGATTTACGCTAATAATTTCTTCAACGTCTGGATTCCTACTTTACCATCTTCCACCCAGCCTTGTTGGGCACGAAACTTATTGACTGCTCTCGTTGTCTTTGCTCCCCATTTACCATCAACAATAAGCTCTGCCTTCATTTTCGTATTCAATAATTTCTGTATCAGCTTTGTTATATACGTGTTCGTGTTGTCTTCGCTATAGGATTTTGCACTAGAAGAAACATTCTTAATTTGAAAATGCGGACTATCTGGGCTTACTGCCCAGTTTGCTCCTGCCTCAAAACCATACTTAACCATAGTCTCAATAATTTTTTTCGTTTCCTTGTCCCCTGCATTCCATATAGCGGTCATTTTTCCATTAATATTTCTTTGTGGCACTAAATCTACTGCATTTTTGCTTGTATGTATACTCGCTTGTGTCCATGTTACCTTCGTTCCTGTAACTGTTCTGCCAACGCTGTATAGATAGTTTTGTCTTGCCTGCGTTCGATATGTCTCTACAATAAGTGGGTT
This sequence comes from Anaerosporobacter sp., assembly GCF_031551385.1. Taxonomy (GTDB): domain Bacteria; phylum Bacillota; class Clostridia; order Lachnospirales; family Lachnospiraceae; genus Anaerosporobacter. Next base: position 28,129 of record NZ_JAVBNS010000050.1, on the reverse strand, counting down.
TATTCCTACACTTCTTATTTCTATCAGTGCCTTTTCCAAAAGCATCTGACATAGTATATTTAATTCTGAAACGTCTCTACATTGTTCTGTGTATGCCATATTAATTTTCCTCACTTTCCGCCTTGTCTTTCAACACATCGATAGCCTTTATTATTACCGTCGGAATTGGTATTCCCATGATTCCTGCGTTCTCTATAATTGAAATCGTTTCATTTATTATAAATGCAATTATGACTGCTGAGCGAATGTAGCCTAGCTTCGTCGCATTGTCTAGCTGATAGCCAACTAAAACAATTAGCAATGTTCCACCTTTTCTTACTAGTCCCGTCCAACACGCTTTCGAACTTCCTGCTCCAGTGATTGTCTTACTACTCTTCTTTAATATGAATCCAATTAGTAATCCCATTATAAAATCCACTGACATAAGTACTAATAGCGTCTTCAAATCCTGTGTCCAACCACCAAATAATTGCACGAAAAATGCTCCAACTACCCCTAATACTCCGATAAATTCTATTTGCATTCTAGTTAATATATTATTTATATCCTTACTCCCCCCTTCTTTTAATATAAGTATTAAGTAATTGCGAAACTCTATTTTATGTTTCTAAGCTTCTTGGTTAACAGACGCTAACACAAAACACGCTACACATCTCAGTCCTTCTAGGTGTATACGGATAAATCTTCAAAAGTTACGGAAACACCTTCGATTCGGCATCCTGCCTCAGCTCAGGCTGGCTCGGCGTCCATGCCTCGCCTTCCTAGGTTGTGTAGTATACACCAAGAAGGGCTACAGATGTTTCGCTATCGTTTTGTCTGTTATCGTATGTTAACCAAGAAGCAGTCCAATGTATCGAGAGTTTCGCAAGTACCTAAATATAAGTATATAAATCCCTCTACATTGTTCACATATTCTTCACGTTAGCTTCATAAATGTTACACATTTGAATGGTATTCTATGTATATCAAAGGAACAACAAATAATCCTTTTTATATAGATTTTTTTCATAACCCCCTCCCCCCTCTTAGAAGCCAGTGATGGCTTCTAATTTTTTTGTTGCGTAAGTGAGTATGGGGTATTTTTGTTAGCTAAATAGCTATTTAGTTACATAGAACAAAGATAGCTTAACCATATCACCACTCGCAATATCAATTGAGGCTACAAGTTTATTATCTTTATATGTTGTCGTAAAGTAATTACCCTTTTCTGTAACTACACCTGTATTACCAGCTCCAGCTACATATTGTAAAGGTAAATCGGCTATTACTGTGTTAGCACTTATCTCTTTAGTTGCTTTAAAACACATACTTAAAACAACTAATTTTCCATATCGTAAATATACTTGCGTGCCAATTCCTGTGAGATCCCCATTCATAGATATCGTTCCACTTGAAACAGTCAGGCTCTCTAAATCGTTACTTAATGACCAATTAGACCATATTCCTACATTTTTACTTCTGATATACATTACTGACGTTCCCGAAACAATAAATAGTTGAGTATTGTAGCTGTCATTGTTATTCATAACACTAATACACATTCCTTGTGAATATGCTGTAAGTCCTTGCTTATAAGGAGTATTAAGGGTATTACTATTGCAAACACAAATTGTTGCCGTCGGATTATTACAATCTATAAATATGCCTTTTATTGTTGTTAAATTATTATTTAGCGAATTTATTTCTTGTGCCATTACCGCCCCAACATCCGCACCAAGCACCATATCCGTATTTGTTGTTACCATGTCATGCGATATCTTATTCTTGTCAATTTTATCATCTAAAATATTTTGCAATGACTTGTTTTCCTTTAAACTTACAATCGCTTCAACAAGTGTTCTTGGGTAATAAATCGTGTCTTTAATTCGATTCTTCATTGTTTTTATTACCGATTTCAAAATTAATCACCTCTTTCTTTTGATTAGATAATTATTGTATAAACTTTACTGTTATACATACATTGTTTTTTTCACTTGTTTGTGCTCCACTACTATCAGCTCCACCATACAGTGATATTCCAACCACATCACCAGTAGAAACAGCTAGCAATCTTGGAGAAATTGTTAATGTAACTATTGATGTACTTGTATTCGTTGCAGAAGCACTTTGTGTCCCTACATCAAACATTAACCCATTATTTCTAGTAATTCTTAGTGCATAATATTTATTTAACTGACAAGATAGCAATTTCATAGTTGCTGATACTTCTATATATCCCGTTCTATTGCATACTAGTGAATTATTATTTATAGTAAAAATACCCCCAATGTTATGTACTACTGATAGTGGTATTGGTGTGGTCGTCGTGTTTTCAACAGTTATCACGTCTTTTGCAATAGCAGTAATAACACTCAAATCATTCCTTATCTTCCCAATCCCCTCACTATTTGCACTAATCTTATTATCAAAATACTCAGCCGTCTTCCCACCCAACAAATCCGCATTCAATGGTGCTGGCGCTACTACCTCTTCGTCATCAGTAGCAACCAATACATCTAATTCAATATGTGCATTTCCTTCTTCATCTACAGATATTTCACTTCCAGATAAGACACCACCTACCTGCGAACTTGTTGCTATCGGAATATCTGTCTTATCCGCCTTCCCCGCAATCACCTCATCGATCCTATCCATATTCTCATTCTGAACTGAAATATCATAAAAATCTGTACTCTCTGGCTTTGTTAATTGCAAATTACTTGTTTGTGTTGCCATTACTAATCACTTCCTCTCTTAAATCATAATGTGTATAATCGGCAAGTTGTCCATGTGTAAATTGGGATAAAATCTCATATGTATTGTACAATAATGAAATATCAATCATGATATTTGCAGGCACATACTTTCTCAATGTGTCTTCCACATCTGAATACTTATTCTTTGAAGTCAACGCTATCTTTACAATTAACGTATATTCCTCATTTTTAAGCATTAACCTATACCCATCATCACCACACAAGGTCCTCAGTTGGAGTTCAAGCATTCGATATGAATATGGCAATTGTTCGTTTAGACGACTAAGAATTCGAAATCGTCTAAAATCAATCTCATCGGTATCCTTTGCCTGAATATCCATAATGCTTTCCCAACGTTTGCAGCCATTCTCAGTAAGGCTTGTCGCAAACTGATCATTTACTGCATCTTCAACGGCTTTCCATACACATTCATGTTGTGGATTTTCAATTTCGGATAAAACCTTGAACTCTCTTATTGCTTGAATAATCTCACTTTGATAGGATAGCAAATCAACTTCTTTCGCCATTTACACTCCCCCTTACCGGAATGGCATTGACATCAAGTACAAGATTCTCTGCTATTCCATTAATCGTAGTTGCCGATATGTCTACAATTCCTATAACATCTAGTAATCGGTACTCAATCTGACTGATTCGTACAACTAGGGAAATATCACTATCCCACTCCTTCGCAAGTTCCAGAAGATAAGCATCAATCGCATCATTGATATACGATTTAATATCTTCAAAAGTATAGCCTGTCTGATATGTAATTGAAGAATCGATGTTCACTGTCGTTTCTTCAACACCTGTAACTGTAACCACATGTCCAATTGGGGCGATTCCGTAACCATCTCCACTATGACCCACTGGGTCTATCTGATTTTGTACCGTTTCAATTAACTCGGCTGTCGGTTTTTTGTAGTCAGAATCAATAATTTGAATCTGCACTGTCCCACCGCCATTCCAAGTTGGATAGACTTTACAACCACCAACTCCCGATAATTCATTTACTTTTTCTTTGTAATCGGAAATATTTCCACCAAAAGATTGTGAAGACAAACTATTGAAATATTTTTCCCTAAGACTCTCTGTCTCTTCTTCGTCTTCTCCAGGAATCAGTACTTCGGTAATACGTGCTGCCTCTAAACCATCAATATAATCCAGTGGAATCAATGTTCCTGTATGCGAATTTGGCTCACTTCCAATTGTTTCGCATTCCAGCTTATACGTTCCAGCACTAAGTTTTTCAACGACGATGTAATTATAGTCGTCCAGATTAAATCTAGCACCAACCGCAACATCTATATTAAACACACCTTTGACTAAAGCATAGGTTGCTGGTGTAGGCTCAATTCCTCTCTCTGCTGCACGTCTGATTAAGAATTCTCTACTTGCCGTATCTGCAAATGATTCATCTAATATCGTATCAATCTCTGCATATGCCTGTGCAAGCTCTAAGGCACATGGCGCAAGAGCGATACCAATTACTCCTTCTGCACGGCTATCCAGTTCTGGATAGCCTGCTCTGACTTCATTCATCATTTCACTAAAAATAGCCTCATATGTTTTCGCTTCATACATTAAACACTCACCTCCGTTTCTGTTTTAAATATCCCCTGTTCTGTAGTAACTACAAACGAAACCGTCACAACATCGCTTTCCTTTTCAAATGTAAAAGAATCTACATTCACTATTCTGGCATCCTGCATTAATGCTTCTGCAATTCGTCTCTTTAATTCTGGATATGCATAACCCTCTGGCATTCCAATAAGGTCTTGCTTTTCAAAACCATAATCCCAACTGTATACCATATTCTCATACCGCTCTGTATTAAGAATAAGAAATACTGCTTGTTTTACCGCTTCTAAGCCATCTACACTACCCACAATCTTATTATTTGTAAAATCTATAAAGAATGTCTTTGACGGTATCTCTGATGTTACCACATCGATAACCGAATAATTATTACTTGAGGGTAACATTTTTTACACCACCTTATCTATAATCAGATACTTTTGCCCACCCTGCGCTCGTATCATAACAACGTTATCATTTACCTGTATCATCTGACTGTATGCATAGGTTGTGAATACAAACTCCTCACTAAGAGTAAGTTTCTGATCCACAGTAACACGAAGGGGATTTACTGATAGTATCTTTCCAAATAGTAAATCACTCGGTTTACTTGCTGCAACAGCCTCTACTGCTGCCTTCTTAATTAACTGTGTTAGATTAGCTATTAAAATCAGCTCCTCTCAATTTCAGATTCATAAAATGGGCGTCCTTTGAATAGGTATGTGTAACTTTTTCAACTAACATGCGCCCATCAAATCTAACGTTATCTATTGCAAGCTGCACATACACTCCACAGCCTGCACGAACTCTACTATCCCCGAAACACTTACTTACACTAAATTCTTTTGATGTATTATTATACATTTCCAGTAACGCGCTAGCCTTTTGCTTTACTAAAGTTGCATCTTGTATTGTTTCATAATAAAGCAATACACCATAATTTTTAATAGACTCCACCTCTTCATCAATATAAACCGTTCTTTTCTTTGTTGTCTCATCTTCATGTACGAGTTTAATTTTGTTGTAAGTACTAGAATCAATACTTGTTGTATAGTCAAATGTTTCTCCTGTTGATGGATTAATCAGAATGGGTACCACCATTTCCTCCATATTTTTTAGATTCAATTTTCCAAAGTCATCATATAGAATATAGAGTTTCTTTTTCGCTTGTAATGTCTCATTAAACGAATTTATCATCATGTCAAAAAGTGTTGTATTATCCTCTACTCTGGACATTTTGTAGACGGTATCATCAATACTTCCTGCATTCAGATAAAAATCCTTAATCAACATCTTGAGTAGTTCACTGCTGCTCTTCTTGGAATAAGAGTATGTATCTTTGTTCTTAAAATAACGCAACTGGTCATAGGCAGTAACTTGTATTGTATTCTTCGAAGAACACTTTTTTGTAAATACATATCCAAAAAACACCTTGTCTTCGTTATCGATAAACCGAACTTCATTTCCTTCTTCAAAATCAAGTTTTCCGTCTTGGTACACTTCGAATTTTAATACACCAGGCGAACCACTCCGCTGTGTTTCCCAAGTAACATTTCCGATAACAGAAGGATAATACAATGTGCTCTTATTACATATTGTTAATTCATACATATGATTATCCTCCTATTTTTCTGTAACTGTTTTCTTGTTTGTAGTTGATTTCTTGGTTGTTGATTTGTTCGAATTCGCATTTCCTACTATGGCAGTTATTCCCATTACCGCTGAAGTTGCTGCACCACTACCTGACGGTGTACTTGTGTGTCCATATGTACCCGTTACGCATGGTAATCTGCGGTTTGATGAATTCACCTTATTATTCGCAACATCCCATATGCCCGCAACTCCTTCATCCGTAACATAATATGTAGTATTCTTTGTATTATCTTTTGTATTGCTTTTCGTATTGTCTTTTGTATTATTCTTGGTATTATTTTTTGTATTACCCTTTGTATTACTTGTTGATTTATTATTTGCAGATGTGTTATTACTTGAAGAACGTCTCGTCTTACTACTCGTACTATACCCTGCATCACCTGCTGACCCTGCTTTAACATCCTGTATCTTAATTTTCTGACCTACACGGATTAGGTTTGGATTCTTTAAGCCATTTAACTTGGCAAGATTCCAACACTTCGAACCATTGCCAAGAAATTTCTTGGCAATAGCCCAAAGGGTATCTCCCTTTTTCACCGTATAGTATTGTGTTTTGCTTGTATCTTTTGATGTATCCCTTTTCAAAACGGAAAGCCCTTGCCCGTTCCCTTGATCCAAACTATATTCTTTTGTTCCATACTCGATATACTGTTTAAGTTTAATGGATACCGTGAAATCTCCACCGTCTTGTGCATCCTCTGTAAGTGTATATTCTTCAAGAGTCACAAGCATTTCCGTTGGGAAAATCTCTTTGTGTTTATTTCGCCTAATTATTTTGAAATAAAATGGTTTTAAACTAAGTTTTAACGCTTCCAAGTAATCGAGATAATAGTTCGGATATAAAAAACCTGTATACTCAAGATTTTTCTTCTTTGCTATATGCACCTTTGTTTTGTCACCATAGTTCTCTAAACCTTCTGTTACTTTCTGATAAGTTGCAAATGGATACACATGCATAGGCAGCAATGCACTAAAACTGATTTCCGTTAATCCTGGTGCTGTAATCATATTAACTTCACTCTCATTAATAAGATTCATCGTTTTGTTTTGGTTCTTAACTTTTGTCTCAACCTTGGAAGGTGTGACAGGTAACAGCATCTTATCTAAATAAAATTCATATGGCATCATATCACACCTCCTAACCGTTATATTGTTCTGCCGTAGAACTTAATGACTCATACAATGTATTTTCTAAATGCGAAATAATTCCATCGATATCGGTATCTTTGCTTACATTATTGTTTATTCCACCCATATCAACTTTGATTTCTGCAGTAGTAAATCGATTAATTACATCTCGCTCTGCTATATCACGTAAATACTTAATCTCTTCTGTGCTATCGCTAACTGATTTTGCAATTTCCGCTGTGTTGGCGGCTGTATTTCCTATATCTGTTCCTGCTTGCGTACTTGCTAAGTCGGTTACTGTATTGGTAGGATTAACAGGATTTGTAACTCCTCCCACATCAGACCCATTTGAATTATTAGTTACCAATTCCGTTTTATTTCCTATATTATCACCTGCGTCATAACCAGCATTAAAGGCATTTTTGTAATTCATTCTTTCAAATCCAAAGCTATCTACGGACAAATCTATATTATCCATGACTGTCTGATAATCCTCATTTGGTGCATATTTGGCAACAACATTATCTGCCATACTTTTTAATCCAGCTCTCCAGCCAGCTACTGTATCAGACATATTACTACCAAATACAAAATCCATTGCAGATGCTATCTTTTCTAAAACCCCCAACACGCTGTCCGCCATACCTTGAAACAAATAGACAACTGATGAGATAGGATTTTTAAATATATTTGCAAAGAAATTTGCAAATAGTATAAATTTATTTACCCAAAAGTTTATAATCCCCAATACCAAATCAAACAATCCGAAGAATAAATTCCATATAAATGCTACTGCTGTATATAAACAGCCGACTATGATTCCTGTTGCACTTATTGATGTTCCTGTAAATTGGTTGATCGCTGCCACAACGGAATATACTATTGCGATTAGCGCAATTAATCCAAAAACAATCCACATAACTGGATTCATTCCCATAACGGTATTTAACACGATTTGCGCTGCTTTCATTGCCTCTGTTGCAATTGTACATGCCATTGCATACGTCTTGTGTATTTGTAAATATCCATTGTATAAGAGTAGTGCTGCAACAATTCCACCAATGATTGGCGCAATAATAGACCAATTATCATATATTATAGTCGCAACATTGACCGCTAAATCCAATACCCATGTCAATACATCAACAATTCCAGACAATCCCTCCATTACATTACTAACAAGTGTTTGAAAAATCTCACTATTTGCAATCTCATTAAATTTCTGCAATATCGGTTCAACCATCATGAGTGCTTGATTTTGTATTCTATTCACAATCTGTTCCCATGTCGCTGGCATTGCATTAAAGTTTTCATTAATTCCATCTGTTGCAGACAGCATTGCATTTTTTACGACATCTGCCGTAATTGCTCCCCCTTCTGCCATCTCTTCTAATTTATCAATTGGTACATTCAGATAGTCAGCCATCGTTTGAATCATATTTGGTGCTTCTGCAAATATGCTATTGAATTCATCACCCTTTATGACGCCTGAACTAAGTGCTTCTGTCAGATTTGAGAAAGCACTATCAGCCTCTTTACTTGACATCCCTGCCAACGCAAATTGTTTACTTACAAGTTCCGCAAAATTAACAGTCTCCGCCGTTGAACCGAACACATTTCCTGCATTATTTGCAAGTGCTACTACATTGTCTGCTACCGTTTGATATGCTGTTCCAGAATTTTGTGCTGATTGATATATCATATCCTGCAATCTCTTACTTGTCTGCATTCCATCATTTATTAGATTAATCTGTGCTGATGTTTGGAGCATTTCATCAGATAGTCCCATCATCTTTTCAAAATCAAACTTTTTCATAAGAGTGGAACCTAGGGCTTCCAATTTTTTAGATATTGCATCATATACAGTTGAACTATGTTCTACTACCTCTTTTGTTCTTTCAGATGTTTCCTTAAACTTCTCTTCTGCTGCATTTGCTTTCTCAATTCCCTTTTCTACTTTATCAACGTTACAGCTAATTTTCGCAACGTCATCTCCAACTTCTACAAACTTGCCTTCTACATCAATAAATTCATCTTTTATCTGCTCTATTGTAGTTTTTACCGCAACGAGTTCTGCCTTTATTACTGTTACTGCCATAGCGCTAAACATATTCGCTACCACTTCTTGCACTCTTTCAACAGAAGCCTCCACTACATTAAGCGAATTATCAATATTCATCAGCGGCTGTGACATCCTATCCTCCAATAGCAATGCAGATTGAATATTTGCCATCTTCTCACCTCCATTCCTATACACGGTAAGTGCTTATTCTTTGATACTAATGTTTTGATTTCCGTTTAACCCTTTCCTGTTCTTTCATCTCATCCTCGATTTTTATCTTAATAGAAGCAATGATGAATGCCTTTTCATCATCATCTAATGCAATAAACTGTGAAGGAAGCATTTTGAATTTATGAAGGCAATAGTGAGCATAATTTGACTCACTATCACCCTCACGAATTAGTTTTTTGCTTCTTCTACCTTTTCGTCCATAGTAACATCAAAACCATTATTTCTTTGTACAAACAATAGAAGTTCTTGGTATTCCCCTGGATTATCTACCATTGCTCGTAGTAAATCTTCTGGTTTTTTTACTCCATAAGAATCCTGTAATTCTGCATTATCAAGACAAGGATCTACTAGGCAAGCACATACCATTTTAGCCATATACTTTTTCGTATCTAACTTAGGTCGGTACATTCCAGGTTTACCAGTAACTTGTACCTCCATGGTACATTCATCACGAATGATTTCATCCTGTGCTGTAGTAATCGTCTTAAATTCCCACTTTAGTGGAGAACCACTTTCATCCACTAGTGATCTTGTAACTGGAAAGAATACATTTTCCTTTTCAATCTTATTCTTCTTTAAAAATCTACTTAAATTACTCATAAACCTCTACCTCCTAATTTGTTAACATTCCATCAAGTAATGTAAATTCCTCTGGCATCTCAAAGTCATCATATGTTCCTGCAACTTCTTCATCTAAATACTCACCATCTGCATCAAACTTAGCTAGAATTCCACCATCAATATTGCAGCCATAGAAATTAATCGTTTGTCTTCCCGCAGCGCTAGATGGGTCTTCGTTTGTTACTTGGATTTCAAAATACACATCTTCACCTGTGTCTTTAAAATTCTTCATCATACTTCTAAAAATAGATGTATTATAGTGAATTGTTGCTTTGAATGTACCTTCCCAGCCTGTTGCTTTGTTTCCTTTACCAGTCTTACCTAGAATCGGCACTTTTGCTTTCGTTTTTGTAAAACTAGATTCAAAATTAATAAAATTGAAGCAGTTATATCTCTTACCTCTGATTGTAACGTAACACTCTGCAAGTGCTGCACCAATTGCATCTTTTGATAACATTGTAATATTTCCCATATTTTTCTTCCCATGCATATCACAAGCCTGCTTGTGATACTGCCTAAATAAGTACAGGTGAAAGATACCTTTGGCTGCATGGTTTCTCCTTTATATTTTTTTCTTTCACCTTTTATCCCTCCTACTGTACAACTACAGTCATGTACAATTTTGTCATACAATTAACTGGTTGAATTGGATTAACTGCTACTACTGATTTTTTATCATTACCAAGCTCAACGCTTACTTCTGCAGAATCGAAGTCTTCAATTGCTTGAAGTTTCTCTAACTCTTTATCATAAGCAACAATATCTGACCAGAAGCTAACTCGACCAGCTTTATTGTTTTGAATCTTGCCAAGATATTTATTATTGAATAGTAACGCAATATCATTTCCAACTTGGTCTAACACTCTGATTGTTTGATTTGATTTAAAATCTTCTCCCTTTTCTTCTGTTACCGAAACAAGAGAGTTAATATCATCAAGTACACGAACTTCATCGCCTACCTTATGGAATGCAAGTTCTCCACCCGTAATCGCTGCTTCTAGTTCCGATTGCTTATAATTAGAATACACTGTATATTCACCATCATAAGTCTTATTCGTACAAGATTTATTGATTGCGGAATCTGCTTCTGCGCCTGCTACCCAATACACTAATGAAGAAGCTTCTGCATCTTGGTCAGTTACCATGTTTTTCACACTGATTACACCTTCATAATTTGCTGCTTGGTTGTAAACTACAAGTTGGAATTTAACACCCATCTCATCACGCAAACGTTTTGTATATTCTACATACAATGATTTAACAGATGATGTAGTTGATAAGCAAGCAAGTATATTAAAGGAATATGCCTCTAATGCTGCAAGGGCATCCTGTTCTGCTGTTCCATCTACTGTGCCGTTTGTACCTCCACTTAATGAGATAGCAGATGTAATTTCAAGCGTTGCTTCTGCCTTAAACGTAACATAATCATTTGCTTTCAATTCTGCTGCACTGCTTACTGTTTGAATATCAAGTACTTTCGTACCAAGTATTGTTGATACATCAAATTTGCTGGAATCATCAACATTTGAAGCAATTACAATCTTGAAATCATTACCTCTTACACCACCATATAACGCAGTTGCGTATGTATTCGTAGCTTTTGTACCTCCACTGTTTAAACGGTAGAAATACACTTTTTTTGCATTGGCAAATAAGTCTCTAAGTCCCTTTAATTCCTCTGCATCATATGCATAACCAAATATCTTTACAGATTCTTTTGTGAAATCCTCATTTGTAACTGTAAAAACAGTAGCTTCTTCGCCCCAGTTTAATGATAATGGAATTGCAACAATTCCTCGATCGGATAAAGCTGCCCTCGCTCTTGCCGCACTAACAAAATTAATATAAGTTCCTGGAAGTACCTTGTTTTGTGTAACGAATAATCCTCCACCTAATGCCATTTAATCCACCTTACCTTTCTTAAAATCTGTAATTTTCTTTTCTACTTCATTCATTGTATACGTCTTATCCTCTTGTAATAATGCATTTAGTAAATCTGATTCCGTATGGAATCGCTTACTGCTTACTAGCTGACTCTTTGTAAATCTTGATTCAGCAATTGTTTCTGTCATCTTTGTCGTCAACACAAATCACCCCTCTAATTTTAAATTGTTCATTCGTTCGCTCTCAGCCATACTTTTGTATGTTCGAACATTGTAATCAATTTGGAAGTTAAGTACTTCTTCTACTATCGTGCTCTTCATACTAGAACCTCGCACAAGGTCTTCATCAATTTGAATAAACCTGAGTGCCTCTTCCATACGTTCAATGACATTTCCTATCTCTTCTCTAACATTGTCCGATTTTGAAATATATTGAATCGTAAATGAATTCTTATTGTTATACCGATTGCCAAGTTTCGGCTCACAACTATGTGCAGTATTAGAAATCGTAAAATATGTTTCATTTAACTCTTCCTTGACTGGCTCTGTGTAAACACTACAGCTATCACCAAACTCTTTACTGAGTGCTTGTGATATACCTTTTACAATTTTGTTTATCACTTGATTCACTCCTTTAATACTTCACTACTTTTGTTTTACCTGTACAGTTTCTTACTTGTTTTTTTCCGTTAACGGCTAGTACTCCTTTATGATATATCCTTTGATGGATAAAGTCAATACCTTTTTCAAAACTTTTTTCCATCAACGGTTAAACATTATATAAAACAAGTGTTTTTCCGCTTGACTATATCCATTAACGGTGATAAAATATACTATATAAGAAGGAGGTTTGCATATGGGCTTAGAGATTATTGAAGAATACAAAAAGAAATTAGGACTTACAACTGCTGAACTAGCAGAACGTTCTGGAATACCAAAAGGTACATTAGATAAGATACTTAGTGGGGTTACAAAAGACCCAAAACTTGAAACATTAAAGGCAATTGCACGTGTACTAGGACTTTCATTAGATGATTTTGATGATACGATTGAAAACAAACTTGATTCCTATAATGATTTACTTACCGTATATACACGTAGTAAAAATAATCTTTCTCAAGCCGAAAAAATGAAACTTGCACAAATTATATTATCAGAAGACGAGGAAGAGGGCTGATTATTATAGATTTCCAGACAATATTAAAGACAGTTTGTTCTACTATTACATCATGTAAGATAAAATCATTTCCAATTGATTGCCATAAGCTATTACATGCTTTTGAATATAAACTAGTAAAATACTCTTCTCTTTCCAATACAAAGAGAGCTGCCTGCTTTTTACTAAGTGAGGATGCCATTACAATACAAGAGAAAAAAAGCATCTACTATAATGATGAGAAACCAGAGATGAGAATACGGTTTTCATTAATGCATGAGCTAGGTCATATCTTACTTGATTCAGAAGAAGAATCTGCCGCAAATATTTTTGCAAGCAATATTCTTGCACCACGTATCGCTATACAATATTCTTGTAAGAATTATAAAGATGTTATGAACCTTTTTGGTTTGTCGGAAGAAGCTGCGGATATCGCTTTTAATGATTATAAAAGATGGCGACGTTTTATTGTTACCCATAATAATAAGATGAATGAAACAGATGAGGTATTATACAATCACTTCTACAACAAGAGAATTAAGAAATTTGTCTATCAAACAAGTGAATGTGTAATTTGTGGACGTAAAATGTATAATACGTTTGACCCTGATTGTGGTGTTTGCACATTGCCAAGATATTCTTATTCAGCATTCAATGAATTAGATCAGCAACTTCAAGTGGCTGAGAATAGCTGGTTGTATGGGGAATATTAGAGTTTGAGATTAAAAACATAAGAGCCGATGATTTGTGAATTTTCACAAGTACATCGGCTCTACATTGTTCACATATTCTTCACTTTAACTCCATACATGATACACATTTGAATGGTATTATATATCTATCAAAGGAACAGCAAATTAATCCTTTTATATAGATTTTTTCATAACCCCCTCCCCCTCTTAGAAGCCAGCGATGGCTTCTTTTTAATACTTTCATGCAATCTTATCTTTACCCCATATCAACAGGTTTACCATCCGCATATTCTCTAGTCATTCTTTTAAAACATTCCCTTACGGATTTAAAGCATTCTAACATCTCTGGAGAAAAAGTACCACATTCACCATTTAGAATCATCTCAAATGCTACGTCTGAATCAAACGCTTTTTTGTAAACACGGTCGGTTGTCAATGCATCATAGCAGTCAGCAATGGCAACAACCTGTGCACAAATAGGAATCTCAGAACCTTTTAGTTTATCTGGATATCCATTTCCATCCCAACGTTCGTGATGGTAGCGGCAAATGTTGTATGCATATTGCAGATACTCTTTGTCGTTCATTCTTTCCAAACCCGACAAAATCTCACAGCCTTGCGTAGTATGTGTCTTCATAATATCAAACTCTTCTGCAGTTAGTCGCCCTGGCTTATTAAGAATAGAATCAGGAATGGCAATTTTACCGATATCATGTAGCGAGGACGCATCCGAAATCACTTCTATTTGATGTGCAGTAAGATTATATTCCTGATGTACCCTTGAAACTTCCTCTAGCAAAGCCTTGGTAAACATTCGGATACGGCGGATATGCTGACCTGATTCCAAATTGCGATATTCAATAGTTGATACGAGTACCTCCACCATAATTGAGTTAACCTCACGCAGACTTTCAGACTGCTCCTTTACAAGGTCTTCCAAATGAAGCTTATGGTTATAGAGTTCTACTATATTCTGCACTCGTCTTCTAACAATATGTGGCTCAAAAGGTTTTGTAATAATATCAGAAGCTCCGAGGTCAAACGAGCGAAGTTCACTATCTGCACTATCATCTGAGGTGATAACGATAACAGGAACCTTCGACAGAAGACCTTTACTTCCCATCTCTTCCATCACTTGGTAACCATCCATGACTGGCATAGATAAATCAAGCAGTACTGCCACTGTTTTATGTATATTTTCTTCAAGAAGTGCAATTGCATGGCTACCGTCTCCCGCCTCTAAGATGTCGTAGTTGTTCTCAAAAATAAGATGGAGTATTGCACGATTAACCTTCTGGTCATCAACAATTAGTATTGTATTACGCTCATTCATCATTTCAACTGTTTCCTTTCCCGTTTAAAACAGAACATATTGTTTCATATTCTGCACGAACGTCTTGGTATAATGCTGCTATCTGCATCTCTTCCCCATTACGCCCTGCTGTAACCATATCAGAGCAAATTTGAAAGAGTTTATTTAATCCCAAATTCCCACACAATCCCTTCAGTGCATGAGCATACTCGGTAGCCTCCTGCCATTTGCTTTGTTGTATAGCAGATTCAAGCTGCCCGAAACTTTCTTCTTGAGGGAATCTCAAAAGAAATGACAGATATATTGAATCATCTCCTAAAAAACGATTGATACCAGCTGTAACATCTATACCAGCTGCCTCCAACTCTTGTAAGGTGTTTTCATTCATTACAAATCCTCCTTAGTTTTTAGATATTTTCCTATTTTGCCTAATAGCTCATCGAGATTGAATGGTTTGCCTATGTGGTCTACCATACCTGCTGCGATGCACTGATTAATATCTTCCTCAAATACATTGGCTGTCAGCGCCACAATAGGTACAGGTGACGCATTCTCTCCCTCAAGTTCTTTAATCAGTCTAGTAGCTGTCAAACCGTCCATAATAGGCATTTGAACATCCATTAATATAATATCATATTTATTTGGATTTTTTTCAAATATTCTAAAAGCTTCTTCTCCATTTTGTGCACAGTCTATTTTTATTTTTGTTTTTGACAGCAGTGTCATAATAATTTCTTGATTAAACGGTATATCCTCAACCAATAACATATGGCACTTACTGAATGTCGCTGTAAATTCTGGTTGTTTTGTTTCAATCGGCTGACGCTTTAATACAAGCCCATCAATTGTCCGAATGATAGCTGAGCGGAATAATGGCTTTGCAAGATAATGTGTAATTCCTACACGTCCAGCAACAACAGCAATACTGTTCCATTCCAACGCAGATATCATAATCACATTAACATCTTTTGGTAGAATCTTGCGTATTTCACTGACGGTTACAATGCCATCCATGCCATCCATAAAGTAATCAACAAAGATAACATCATATGCCGCCCTGCCTTCGGACTTCACAGCCTCAATCACACGTACAGCTTCCACACCACTGTCTACCACATCACATGTAGCGTTTAACTCCTGCATGATTCGCTTGAAATACTCTCGTACCTCCATATCATCATCGACAACAAGTACATTGAGCTTGCTATAGGCAGCAGTATCAATTTGATTGCATGTTTGTTTGTCGTTTGCAAGCTTGACGGTAAAGTAGAAACGACTACCCTCTCCCTCCACGCTTTCAACAGATAAAACTCCACCCATCATCTCCACAATACTCTTGGAGATGGACAACCCAAGACCTGTGCCACCAAACCGTCTAGTAATGTTTGCTTCTGCCTGTTGAAATGATGAAAATATTGTCTCCAACTTATCTGGTGCAATACCAATGCCCGTATCAGCCACTTCAAAATAAAAAACACTTTCATCCTCGGACTCAGACTGCTTATTCACAGTCAGCTTCACCTTCCCATTTTCAGGCGTAAATTTAACTGCATTTGATAAAAGATTAGAAATCACCTGTGAAAGTCTCAGCTCATCGCCAATTACGTAACATGAGACATCAGGATCAACATTTACAAATAGTGTAATCTTTTTTTCTTCTGCTCTAGCGGCACACATATCGCACACGTTTTCTAACATATTTTCCAAGTGAAAAGACTCCAGATGCAGTTCCAGTTTATGTGCATCAATCTTGGACATATCCAAGATATCATTTATCAAAGATAACAGATGCTTTGACGCTTCCTCTATCTTTTCGAAGCAATACTCCTTTTGCTCATCACTTTCCGCTGACTTACCGATGGTTGTCATACCAATAATTGTATTCATTGGTGTTCGGATTTCGTGACTCATATTAGCCAAAAATTCACTTTTCGCACGAGCACTTTCCTCTGCTATCAACTTAGCATCTACTAGTTCCTGCTCGTTTGCTTTGATAACCGAAAGCATTGCCTTATATTCACGCAAATCACGAGTAAAACCTGCTATGCGATAGGAGTTACCATAGTTGATTTTCACCAATGTTACCTCAGTCGGTATCTCTGCCCCCATTAGGTTGCGGTGCATGAATTCCGTTACATATTTACCATGCTTTACAGCCGCATTGATACACTGCGCCCACACTTGTCTCGATGTTTCACCATCCTTTTGGTACTCTGGTGCAAATGCAAAGAAATTATGAATAAACGTATCTTTCTCTTCAAGTTTGAACAAATCGAGAACCGCCTCATTACAGTCGATAAGCCTAGTTTGTTCATCCCAAAATGTAAAACATATTGGTGATGAATCAATCATAAGACGATTGCGTTCATCAGCCTCACGTGCTTCCTCCTTAGCTGCCATCTCAGCACGCAAATCACGAGCATAGCCCATTATTCGGAATGTCTCTTTATATGCAACCTTTTTTAAAGTAATTTCACATGGAATCTGTTCACCTTTTAGGTTTTGATGTAACCAAGGAAATACGACCTCATTTTGTAAAATGACCATCTTAAAATACACCGCAAGCATTTCACCAGTTGATTTGCCATTCGCTTGCTCAGATGCATTTAAATAAAAGAAGTTCTTCAGATAATCCGCCTTAGAAGAAAGTCCAAACAGTTTTACTGCTGCCTCGTTGCAGTCAATAATTTGTATACAGTCATCCCACACATTGCAAGCAAGAGGGCTGGAATCTAGCATTAGCTGTGCATGTGCCTCCACCTCACGTACTTTTTCCTGTGCAGAGTTAACTTGATTGATTGCAAACACCCCAGCCTTGTCAACACCGTCTGACTTTCCAACATCTCTTCTATCATTCTCCAGAGAAATAGCAAGTTGAGATGCAATCAGATTCAACACTTCTGTCTTTTCGTGTTGAAATGCTCCCTCCACCATATCATTTTCCAAATACAAAATGCCTTTAGGGTTGCCATCATGCACAACTGCTAAACACATTACCGATTTGCAAGGCATAGTCTTAAAGTATTCATCTACGCCAAAGCTGCCGAAATTGTCATCGCAATCCAAGATGACACAATCACGTGTGCGCTCTGTGTAATTAAGTATACGTTGTGGAAGTTTTTTTTGTGCACTTTGAGGCGTTAAGATAATGTTTATGTCATCACCTATCAAGTGCCCTTCTACCTGTACTTTCAACTCTCCACATTCTCGTTTCAAAAAAAAGACATTCCGCGCACCAGAGGTTTTAAGCAGCAGGTTCACTAGATTTTCATCCGCTGAATACACCCCTTCTTCCAGTGATTGCGCTTCCGAAATAGCTTCGTTTAAGTCGAGTTCAACCGTTTCCCCCGTCTGTGTGCCAGAAATAGTACGCATACGGTTATCAATGATAGACATCGAGAACAGCTCGGCATACTGCCCCTTCATTTGAGCTACCTTGCCATCAGCACCCCATTCAGAATAGGCATAATAAGCATTTTGCAAATGAATAATGGCAGTTTTATAATTTTTGATTTTTTCAAAATAAGGTACAGCTAACTCCGAAAGTAGACCACAATAGATTGGTCTGCTATTCTCTTTTGCTTCCTTTATCGCTTTGTTATATAAAATTACAACTTCAGTGTCATTTCCTTCAACTGCTTTTATTTCCGCTTCAATAGCTGTATGCATATGTAAAAAGTTCATAGGTGCATCTTGTGCACGACAACCTAGCCATTGCTGGTTCTTTTTCAAAATCTGCATTAAACGCTGCTCTTCTTCAGGTGCTAAGTTACCACTTGATAACCTTTTACAAATAGCAAGCGAATGTAAAAAATTATGCTGTGCTTCAATGTAGAAACACATAACATGAGAAATCATTGGAGTAGCCAATTCTGTCATCTCAAACGCAGTCTCGTAATCGGAATAGATTACTGCCGACAATGCTCTAAGTGTATAGTAATAACACAGCGCCATTGCATTATTCGTATTTTGCTCCACAAACATCCTTACGTCAAAAAACTCATCCTGAAA
This sequence comes from Anaerosporobacter sp., assembly GCF_031551385.1. Lineage (GTDB taxonomy): Bacteria > Bacillota > Clostridia > Lachnospirales > Lachnospiraceae > Anaerosporobacter. The sequence goes on along the minus strand of NZ_JAVBNS010000050.1, from coordinate 9,067 downwards.
ACTACCATATTCTAAGTTCTCACCCTTCATTGCCTTATAGAATTGAACATAACACCGAAATGATTCTAATGCATGGTGATTGTCGGTTTTTTTTGCAAAGGAAATAGCTGTTTCACTTTCCAGTCTCAGTTCTTCAAGTTGCTCTGAGGTTTCTAAATAAGCCATAAGAACTGTATAATAGCTAAAGCATGAGAATTCAAGATCTCCGCCAGCCTCTAGATTTCCCCTAAATGCCTCACGAGCATAATAAACACTATTTTTTTGATCTTCAATCCAATGCATATAAAGCAAAGAATACGCATGATACAGTCTAGCCAAGTCGTGATAATATTTGTTTTCCTCCGCTACTGTAATACAGTCCTTAATCGACCTATAAGCAGTTTGATAATCACCACGAAGTGCAATAAGTGTCATCCCTAAATAACAATAAATCTGCAATCCATTGGCTGTATATCCGTATTTCAACACACGATTTGCACCAACAATACCTAGCTTTTTCAAAGACTGTCCATAGGGTCTTTGAAAAAGCTAGGTGCATATATTCTGCTGGCTATCTTATAGATAGCCATATGTATAGGGTCGATGGTCTTGTTGATGCCTGCCAATCCCTTGAAGCTAGAGCTTTTGATGGTTCTATATAATTCTTCAATCTCAGTGTTTATTACACCTACTAAATCCTGTTTTGGATACTCTACCCCATGTCTTTCAAGCATTTCAAAAGAAAGATTTACAGCATCAGTATACCGACCACGATTAGATAAGCTTACTGACTGCTCGCAGCAGTTGTCTGTCAGGTCAAGTGGATTGTCCGTTAGGCCAGTAAGTTGTTCATAAATCTCATCAGCTTGAGAATACTTAGCTGTTTGGCACAAGATAATATGGTATAAACTATAAACATTTCGTTTAAATTCAAGATTTCCTTCAAACAGATCTAAGAACTCACCTATAATTGTCTCAATAAAACGCAAAGCAGCATCATATGCAGATAAGCGTCCAGAAAGACTAGCTGCATTCAAAAGAATGTTAGAGACCTTTACTCGCTCTTCTTTTGACTCAATCTGCGAAAGAGCCTTTGCATAATGCTCTGCTATAGAAAGGATTTGTTCAACGGAAGGTTCTTCCCTAGCAAATTTTCGTTCATAGTATTGTGCAATCTCCAAATGTGCAAGCCCTCTTTTTTCTTCAGGCATAACTGTATAATAGGCCTGTTGAAAGCGATCATGGCAAAAGTCGAACCTCACGCAACGAATATCTCTATCATTATAACTTGATGGTCTGATAATCTCTGCTGCAACAACCGGTTTAAGCATATCAATCGTCTCATCCTCGCTTTTTCCAAGCAAATGTATAAGCATATCCAAGTCAAAGCTTTGCCCAATACTGGCACAAAAAGAGAGAAGTTCCACCGTTTCATCTGGTAAAATAGACATGATACCAATTAGAAAGTCAACCACGTTATCATTAAAAGGGAGTTTCTTAATACTCTCGATTTCCCAAACAAAGCGGTTTTTTTCTGGTGAAAAAACAATATATTTCTCAGTATAGCAATGTTTGAGCAATTGGATTAAATAAAATGGATTACCGTAAGTTTTTTCATAGGCAATGGTAACGAATTCCTCGCAGTCCAAAGGGTCACAATGCAAGGAATCTGCCATCATCTGTGAAATGGCATCTTTATCCACTCCTTTTAACTTCATATGCCTCGTATTGCATCCCCTCTGCTCCATCTTTCGAATGGAATGGAGTAGCTGATGCGACTCGTCCACTTCATTATCTCGATAGCAAGCTATAACCAAAAGTCCATCTATACGTTCATTCATCATAATATCTTCAAGTATCTCAAGTGACCCCATATCAGCTATATGGATATCATCAATAAACAGCACCAAGGGATGTTCCCGTGAGGATACAGCTTCGAGTAATCGTTGAAGAACATTTTTAAATCGAGACTGTTCTTCCAAAAGAGACAGCTCTTGAATTTGAGACTGCACCCCTACAAGACTCTCAAGCTTTGGAATTTTGTCAGTAAGTAGTCTTCCATCTTTCTCTAATGCCATTGATAGTCGAGTTCTCCATGCAAGAAGCACACCTTCCGATTCTGACAAAATATAGTCGCAAAGTTGATCGATTGCTTTGAAAAATGCGTAATACGGAACATTTCTTTGATATTGATCAAATTTTCCACTAATAAAAATGGCATTTGCCTGCACAATGCTTTTTTGCAACTCGTTAACAAGCGTTGTTTTCCCCGTTCCAGAATATCCGCCAATTGTAACAAAGCATTTGCCTTTTTGCAAAAAATCCTTATATATCGCAAGTAACTCTGAAACTTCGTCCTCTCTACCATATATTTTCTTTGATAGTTCAAAACGAGAGGTATTGTCTTCCAATCCCAATTTAAATTCAGAGATGCCTCCTTCTGCTTCCAAGCTAGTTATGCATCGTTCAAGATCGTGCAATATCCCACCCGTACTCGCATACCGATTTTCTGGCATCTTCTCCATAAGCTTTGCAATGATTTTTGAAACCATCTCTGGTACTTCTGGATTCATCTCTGAAACAGGCTGCGCAGACTTAGCTATATGCGCATAAATAAGCTCCGTAGGGCTATCTGATACAAAAGGCAGCTTGTAAGCTAGCATTTCGTAAAACATGACTCCTAGGGAATAAAAATCAGTACGAAAATCAATAGGACGGTTCATACGCTTTGTCTGCTCAGGTGAAATGTACTTCAACGTACCTGCATTGAGCAATGTTACCTGTGGCTTTTCGTATGAAAATTCTGATGATGCACCAAAATCAATAATCTTGATTGACCTTGTTTCAGGTTCATACATAATATTGGTAGGGTTAATATCCTTGTGGATAATGCCACAACTGTGTATATCTGTAAGTCCTTTTACAATCTGGACAGCAATATGTAAAAATGTCGCAACGGACATTTTGTGTGTACCTATATACTGCGATAAAGACATACCATCGCAAAGCTCCATAATCAAGTATTCGTTGTCTTCTTGTTTTATATAATCAATGACTTTTACTACAAAATCACTGTTTATTTTGGGAATCAACTTAAACTCATTCCGTAGCCTTGACATTTTTCGTTCGTCATTGTATAGGCTAGCACTGATAGTTTTAGCAGCAATCGGTTGCCCTGTTTTTATAGCAATACCAGCATAAAGCGTATTATTGGGCGAGCTGAAAATCTGCTCCTGAATCTCATAATTACCTATTCGAAAATTCATATGCAACCTCCTGGCATTTTGGTTCGTATTAATAAAAGTATACTAAAATTTAGCCTATCGTGCAATCATATGTATTATTAAATATGATATTGTATTATTTTGCTCTGTGTTACCCAAAACCATTATTCCTTTACAATATTTATTTCTATCTATAATAGAATATACTAATAAAAATTAAAATCAATTTTTATTAGTATCGTTTTATATAACAAAAAACCTGCCATAAAATCATTTTACAGATTTTACGACAGGTTTTAACATTTGACAGGGGCAGTAGGATTTGAACCCACGACCTGCGGTTTTGGAGACCGTTATTCTACCAGCTGAACTATACCCCTATATTGTGTTTTGTTGTTTCCGTTCCTGAACGGTACTTCTATATATTACACTAAGTTGTTTTAATTGTCAATATAATTTTAAAAATTTATTCATTATTTTTTATTCTACATTCATCCCTTCTTAGTCTCCACTATATTAACAAATGATATAGCAAAGATGACAATCAACATTCAAGCCAGATTGTCATCTTTGACTTTATATAACTACGCTAACTTAGGGTTAACATGAACCATGCAATGTTTTACTGTTTCAAATTCTCTCTCAATTGCATCATGAACACATTCTGCAATAAAATGTGTCTCATTCAGAGTTTTATCTCCGTCTGCCACAATTTCTATATCCACATAAATCTTAGCCCCAAAGAGCCTCGTTCTAATAAGATCAATTCCAAGAACACCCTCTTGGTTTAAGATTAATGTTCTCATCTGCTCAACTGTTTCTTCATCGCAAGATTTATCTACTAACTTATCAATCGCATCTTTGAATATATCATAAGAAGCTTTCATAATGAAAAGACAAATCACTACACTTGCTACGGAATCCAATACTGGGAAACCCAATCTTGCTCCTGCAATACCTACGAATGCACCTACTGAAGATAATGAGTCTGACCTATGATGCCAAGCATCTGCCATTAATGCACCCGAATTAATTCTCTTAGCAGCTCCTCTTGTGTACCAATACATCCATTCTTTTACCACAATTGATACAACTGCCGCTATCAAAGCAGATACCCCTGGTATCGCTAAATCCTTACTGCTTCCTGAGATAATATTCTTAACACCTGTCACTCCAATAGCAATACCTGTTGCTAACAATATAACAGCCAATATTATAGATGCGATACACTCCAAACGATCATGTCCATATTGATGTTCTTTATCAGAACTTTTTCCTGCTATTGTAATACCAATCATAACAATAAATGTACTGAATACATCTGAAGCAGAATGAACCGCATCCGATATCATAGCTCCTGAATTTGCTATAATACCTATTAATAGTTTCGCTAAAGACAAGAATACATTCACTACAATGCTTACCTTAGATACATGCATTGCTATTTGTGTATTATCCATCTTTTTGCCTTTCTTAGTAAAATCCTTTGTTTTTTGACTTTTTGTTTGTTCCATAAATGTTACCTCCATTAAGATAGCCCTATGGCACTAGATTGTGTCTGAAAATTGCTCATACTGGTCTGTGCAGAACAGGGAAATGCATTTTCAGACACAACCTTACGCATGTCGTTCCATAAAAAAAACACCTATGGAACAATAATTAGTAAACTACTGTCCCACAGATGTATATCGTTATCATCTGTTGCCACAACTTAGTGGCCCGGCTCCATGAATTCAATTTCATAGCCTGCTCAGTTTGTACTGTAGATTTATATGCAGTGCAAAGAGTGTAATATTAATATTATACGCAGTTAGAAAATATTTGTCAATAGCATTTTATTATTTATAAACACTTTCCCCTAACTCAACTAATTTATCATAATCATTGATATAATAGCCATTCTCCAACTTCTCCATATAGTTATTCTCACAGAATTTCTTTAGGCAACGAAGCAGATGACGATAACTTGCTCCCAATAATTCTGCTGTCTGAACTAGGTTTTCATTAAAATAAAATTCCTTATTCATGGAGATAATATAAGCAGCTAATCTATTTTCCAATGGATATAGTAGATTTCTAGCGCTACTGCTTGATATATTATTAAGTTTTAAAGCCAATTTTGTTGCAATGGTTTTTAACAATTTATTATCCTGTAGCAACAACTGGCGATACGGAACTGTAGGAATACGAAAGCAACACACTTTTGTTATGCATTCTACATTAGCTACCATCGCTTGACTTGTCATTAATTCAACGTCACCCACAAACTCAAAATCATCATAGAATGAAAATAGTAATGACTTTCCTGACTCTGTTGTCGTGTATGTTTTTGCTTGTCCCTCTAAAAAGAAATATATATAATTCGACTCATCTCCTGCACGGCAAACATGCTCTCCTATATTAAATTCGCACAACTGAATCTCGTAATTATTTTCTAATGTTAATATATCCTGAAAATTAAACTTATTCAAATAATATGTATGTATATTCCTATCCTTAATTATCTCCATTTCGTAAGCATAGCCCCTTCTCAAAACTACTTTTTTATAAAAACATAGTAAAATTATTTCTATCTATAGTGTGACATATGTCATGTACTTATGCAAGATTTATTCTTATAATCATACTAAATCATTTAAAATATTTAATTACACGAAGAAAGGAAAAACTATGATCCCATTACTTGCTATTCTTAACGGTATCCTAATTACTACAATGATTATGATGAATGGTGAATTAACTTCTGCTATCGGAAATTATCATGCGACAGTTTTTATTCATCTCTCTGGGCTTATCCTAATCACAATTTTCCTGTTTTTACAAAGAAAAAAAATAAAAGCACAGCAACGTGCCAAGTTCCCTCTTTATCTATACGCCGGGGGAACAATTGGAGTATTAACTGTAGTATTCAATAATTTGAGTACTGTCTATCTAGGTGTTACAATTACTCTTGGTATTAGTTTATTTGCTCAAACAACAACATCTCTTATCGTTGATCACTTTGGCTTACTAGGAAGCTCTAAACATGCATTCACAAAGCACAAACTAATTGGACTTACTTGTATCATCCTCGGAATCTTCGCAATGTTCTTATAGGAAAGGAGAATTATATGGCACTCTTTGCAGCTGTGGCATGTGGTATCACTGTCGTAATTAGCCGTACTACTAACGCTCAACTTAGTAAACATATTTCAAATACTGCTAGTACATTTTATAATTATATAACTGGTTTTATTGTTTCTCTTGTTGTACTACTTGTTTCAAGAGAAATAGCACCTCATTTTGTTTTCCCGACTAATCTAAACGGGTATGTTATGTTTTTCGGTGGTATCGTAGGTGTATTCTCTGTCCTATTATCAAACTATATCACCCCAAAGATTTCTGCCTTCCAATTAACCATCATATTATTCGTTAGCCAAATCTTTACCGCTATTATAATTGACTGGCTAAGATATGACACTCTATCTGTTGGCAAAATTCTTGGTGGCATTCTTGTACTGTTTGGACTAATCTACAACACCTATATCGATTTCAAGCAAGAACGCTTAGCAACGCAAGAATAGCACCTTCTACATGCCCCTCCCCCTCTTGAAGTCATGACAAATGTAACTTGTATATCATTATAAAATACGTTACTCTATTACTAGAAAGGGGACGTGGTTAATTATGAGAAAACGTTTGTCTTCAACTCTTTGGGGGTTGTTTTTTATATGTATTGGAATTTTACTTGTAGGTAATATACTAAATTTATGGGACTTTACATTATTCTTTCCTGGTTGGTGGACTTTGTTTATAATTGTTCCTTGTTTTATCCATATTACTTCTGATGGTTTTCATGTTAGTTCTGTAATCGGATTAACCATTGGTATATTACTTCTACTTATGCGTCAAAATGTAATTGATATCGCTTTAACTGGTAAATTAATTATTCCTATTACCTTCATTTGCATTGGCCTTGGAATTGTATTTAGAAATATGCCACATACATCGAATAAAAGTTTTCATAATTTTGAAATACATTACGACAAAAATGCTTCCAACTATTCTACTGTATTTCATTCAAGAAAGATATTTATACCGAATGAACACTTTTTTGGTGCATCGTTAAGCTCTGTCTTTGGTGAACTCCATGTTGATTTATCCAGTGCAATAATCACACAAGACATTGTAATTCATTGTTCTAGCGTATTTGGAGACGTTCAGCTATTAGTTCCACCAAATGTACAGGTTAAAACATCAGGGTCTCCGATATTCGGCTCTATGAGGAATAAAACCAATCCTGTTATCGATTCTTGCAAACCCACTATTTATATCGTATATTCCGCTATATTTGGTGAAATTCTTGTTCGATAGCATGAACACACAAAAAGAAGTTAATTTGAGTTTATTCGAATTAGCTTCTTTTTTTTAATAAAGTATCAAAAAATAATTATTTTTTCGCTTTTATAGGAAATTGGCTTCATTGATTTTGTCTTATTTTTACTGTATAATAAGAGTATGCTACAATTTATACTGTCTAAGGGGGCAATTTTATGAGCGAAAATAATAGCAAAGCACTTTTATCACAAAACGAAATTGATACTTTGGTAAGATTCTTAGTTGATCAAAAACAAGGTATTCAAAGTAGTGTTCTGACACAAGAAAGTATTGATAAACTAGTTCATTTATTATCAAGCAAAGATTTAGAATTACTTAAATTCGATATCACAGGTATTACTAATGATTCTAGTAATGAAACTGAAGAGATTTTGAGTAACCTGATTCATTATGACAACTCACTAGAGTACGAACTATCATTCCAAGTTATTGATAACAAGGTTGTTTTAACCGCAACCAATAGCGACACAAATACAACTTTACATATTACTCCTAAATCACTAGAGGTAATGTCCCTTGTTGAAGATGAATCTTTCTGGGGTTGTTGCATTGAACCTAATTTATTTGACAAGATAGCTACTGTTTTTCATTTTAAATATAGACATGAAACATTAGATGCTATTACAAAGCTCTTTACAGAAACGATGTACGGTTCTGCATCACTTGAACTTCCTAATATATATCGTCCTTCTACTTTGAGTGTATCTCAAAATTTAATTAACTAATTCTCTTTTATATCTATTAGGTACTGTTCAAGTAATGTTCTTTTACAAAAGTATTTGAATTATATAGTCTCTTAATTCAAGAAGTTGCTGCACTTACGAATTATATGTCGTCTGTGCGCAACTCTTTTTTCATATATACATCTAAATTGATTTTCGAATGCAAAAAACGCCCAATCTTTCGATTGAACGTTCTTCTTACGTTGTATCTTCAAAACTACACATTGAATTTAGACATTTATCAGAAAGCGGTTATCTCAAGAACTTCGTTCTTTCGATATCATTTGCAAGCAAATGATATGTCTTACATGTAAGCACTTCGAAAAGCAAGCTTTTCTCTTTGCTTCCCTGTAATCCTACGCTTTCTTCCTTTTTGGTTAAGCCCTCGACCTATTAGTAACAGTCAACTACATGTGTTACCACACTTCCATCTCTGTCCTATCTACCTGATCGTCTTTCAGGGGTCTTACTAGCTTGTGCTATGGGATATCTTATCTTGAGGGGGGCTTCACGCTTAGATGCCTTCAGCGTTTATCCCTTCCAAACTTGGCTACTCGGCCATGCACTTGGTAATGCAACCGATACACCAGAGGTTCGTCCAACCCGGTCCTCTCGTACTAAGGTCAGCTCCTCTCAAATATCCTACGCCTACGCCGGATAGGGACCGAACTGTCTCACGACGTTCTGAACCCAGCTCGCGTACCGCTTTAATGGGCGAACAGCCCAACCCTTGGGACCTACTACAGCCCCAGGATGCGATGAGCC
>NZ_JAVBNS010000005.1:0-66859 GCF_031551385.1 Anaerosporobacter sp. | reverse complement strand
CTCAAATATACTGATTTGTTGTGAGGTATTTGATGAGAAAGACATATGATCACTCCTTTTCTTAATACCTCAATTATACCATATTTGAAGATAATATATTAAATTTTCAAGGTTCAAATGGCCCATTTGTCGGGCAACTCTTATTATGATACAAGGGTCAAAAGGTCATGCTATAAGACTACTGTTTATTATTCTTTCACCTTTTCTTTAGTTTTCTTTTAATTCCTTAAGCTTTCACTAAGCTTTCTAATCCCTTTTTAACTTGACGTTACGGCAAAAAGATAATAAACTATACTTGTAAAAAAAATGTAGCGGCGTTCAAAAATTATAACTTGTAATAATGCATACTTGTGACTACGTTACAATTCACCTATGAAACAATTTCAGTAACTATTCAGAAGGTAGTAATTCAAGGTGTTTTCTGTGAGTGAAAGCCACAGAAAACCTGAGGATAACAGCGCCAAATCATATGCTTTTTTGTGATTTGCGTGCATAACTGTAACTTGAAGGACAAAGTCCTGAATAGTTACCAATTTCAATTACATATTAAGGGAGGTTACACGAATGGGTATATTAACAAGATTTAAAGATATTATGGCAAGCAATATTAACGCACTTCTCGACAAAGCAGAAGATCCTGAAAAAATGATTGACCAATGTTTACGTAACTTAAATGGCGATTTAGGAAAAGTAAAAGCAGAAACAGCGTCTATCATGGCTGAAGAACAACGCGCTAAACGCGAATTAGATGAATGCACAAGCGAAATGAATAAGATGCAAAGTTTTGCAGTAAAAGCTCTTGAATCAGGAAATGATGATGATGCTCGTAAATTCTTAGAGAAGAAATCTTCTTTAGCTAACAAACAAGCTGGTCTTCAAGAATCATACAACCTTGCAAATGCAAATGCTACTCAAATGAGACAAATGCACGACAAACTTGTAAACGATATCAACGAATTAGAATCTCGTAAAGATATGATCAAAGGCAAGATGGCAGTAGCCAAAACTCAAGACCGTATCAACAAAATTGGTTCTAGCGTTTCAAGTGCCAATAATTCTTTATCAGCATTCGATAGAATGGAAGCAAAAGCAAACAAGATGCTTGACTCTGCTAATGCTATGACAGAATTAAACAAAGGTACTAAAGACGACATTGCTGACTTAACTGCAAAATACTCTAGTCCAGCTTCAGAAATCGATGATGAACTAGCTGCTTTAAAAGCAAGTTTAGGCAAATAACAGAAAACAAATTTATAAAGGTGCTGTATAGTGACATATAAGCTACATTTTGTAGACTAATCGTTCCTTTGCAGCACCTATTTTGTTACTGTTCACAGAGCGAACAGTAACCCTTATTTTGAACTCAATAAAAAATTAGGAGAAATACTATATGGTTGTTCAATACAAATGCCCTTGTTGCGGTGCTGATATGAAATTCGATAGCATTACAGGGAAGCTTCTATGCGAAAGCTGCTCTTACACAAGTGATATTGATACGATGCAACGCAACCAAAACGGAAATACTACCTCTTCTGAATCATATTCCAATTCGACAGGCTCTACTTCCTACGGTTCACAGATTAATCAGTATATATGTAACAATTGTGGTGCTGTACTAATTACAGAGCCAGATACCACCGCAACCACTTGCAACTTCTGTGGCGCTCCTGTTGTTCTTGCTGACCGATTATCTGGTGAATCTTCACCACACTATGTTATTCCGTTTCAAATCAATAAAGAGCAAGCCCAAGAAGCCTTTAAAAAATGGTGCAAAAAAGGCAGGCTCACCCCAGCGGGATTTATGACTGCAGACAGAATCAAAAGTATGACAGGGTTATATGTTCCATTTTGGCTATATGATTTGCAAACCAACGGTGAAATGAATGCTGCATGCACTCATGTTAGCACCTATGAGCAAGGTGACTACATTGTTACCGAAACAAAACATTATAATGTACACCGAAGTGCAAACCTTTCCTATCTTAAAGTACCAGTCGATGCATCCGCAAAGATGAATGACCAACTTATGGATAAACTCGAACCATTTGATTATCGTAGTTTAAAACATTTTAATATGCCTTATCTTGCAGGTTATGTTGCCGAAAAATATAATTATACAGATAAAGACTTGTTCCCTCGTGTTCAAGCCCGTGTTGCCAATTATGTTGAAACTTATCTTCGTTCCAGTATAACTGGCTATAGTTCTGTAAGCGTACTTGACAGAAGAATTCACATACGCCCTAGAAATGCATTCTATGCATTATTACCTGTATGGCTCGTTGCCTATGATTATAAAGATTCTGAGCATGTATTTGCCATGAACGGACAGACGGGTAAGATTGTCGGACGCCCACCATTAAGCAAAGGTAAAATCTTCGCTTGGTTTGGCGGTATTACAGCCGTTAGTTTTGCTATTATCAAAATCATTGCATTATTAGCAGGAGGTGGATTTTAATGAAAACAGTAAAGAAACTGATACCTCCGTCATTACTTATTTTAGTATGTTTGTTACTAAGCTTAGTAATTGTTCCCGTGCTTCAAGTTGCCGCAAGCAAAACCACTTCCTATATTATTGATAATGCCAATCTATTGTCCTCTGACGAACAAACAGAGCTGAACAAACTTGCCAGCAAATACAGCAAAGATAAGTCCATGTCCATTGTCACTATTACTACAAATGACACTAATAATTTATCTACAACAAACTATGCTAGTAATTATTACGACACTTATATTCACGATACGGAAGGATACACTAATGATTGTGTTATATTCATGATTGATATGGAACATCGTAATGTAAATATTTTTGCTTACGAAGATGCCGCTATTTACATGGATACTTCTCGCTGCGATAAGGTTCTTGATGTTGTTACCTCAAAATTATCTGATGGTGATTATTACAACGCTATCAAAACATTCCTTGAGAAAACAAACAAATACCTTGGCACAGAGCCTACAACAAGTTCAAGCAATACGAATTCAAATAGTTCGAATTCAAACAGTACACCTTCCAAACAGACACCATACACTTCCGAAGAATATGACACTGCAACACCAAATAACATCTTCTATAATATATGGTTCCAGCTTGCACTTGCTGTTATTATCGGTATAATATCTGTCAGTATTATGGTATCTAACTCTGGAGGCAAAGTAACTACAAACTCATCAACATACCTAGATCACTCTAATTCAAAGCTGACTGGTTGCTACGATAATTATGTTCGTACTACAACCACTCGCAGGAAAAAACCCGAACACAACGATAATAATAACAACCACCACTCTGGTGGCTCTAGCACTGGAGGGACTACTTCCGGAGGAAGTTCTTTCTCAAGTGGTCATCAACGAAGTTTTTAACTAATACTATATAATTCATTATAAAGGAGAACTACTTATGGGACTTTTTTCAAATCAACTTTCTAATGTCGTGGAATGGAAAGAATTTCGCGAAGACATGATTTTTTATAAATGGGCGAATCAAGAAATAAAGAAAGGAAGCCGTCTTATTATTCGACCAGGCCAAGACGCCATCTTTTTATTCAATGGTAAAATTGAAGGTATCTTTACTGACGAAGGTGATTACGATATCGAATCACAGATCATTCCTTTCCTATCTACATTAAAAGGCTTTAAATTTGGATTTAACAGCGGTATGCGCGCCGAAGTGCTTTTTATCAACACGAAGGAATTTATGGTTCGTTGGGGCACTGGAAATCCAATTAACATACCTACTCCTCAATTACCAGGTGGTATGCCAATCCGTGCTAATGGCACTTTCAGTTTCAAAGTCAACGATTACATTAAATTAATTGACAAAATTGCCGGTGTTAGAAATTCCTATGTTGTTGAAGATGTAAAATTACGAATCACATCCATATTAGACCAATTACTAATGAAATGGATTGTCAAAGAAGGAAAAGATATGTTCAACCTTCAAGCAATGTCATTTGATATCGCTAAAGGCATTAAAGAAGATTTAGATATGCAATTATTTGATAGTGGTATTACAATTACAAACTTCCAGATTATGAGCTTTAACTATCCTGAGAGTGTTCAGAAGATGATTGAAAAAACCGCTTCACACAGCATGATTGGAAATATGAACACATACCAACAAGTTTCTATGGTTGATGGAATTGCTTCTGGTAAAGTTCATGGTGGTGGAACTGCTTCTGATATGGCGGGCATGATGATGGGCATGAACATGGCAAATCAAATGATGCAGAATATGAATCAAGCGAATAACTCTAATCAATCTGTGTCCAACCCAGCCACTTCAAATCCTGCTACAGGAAAGCCAAACTTCTGTCCTAATTGCGGACAAAAAACGGGCGAAACTAACTTCTGCTCAAACTGCGGACAAAAACTTTAACAACAAAAAACTGTCGCTATAGTTCAATACTATGCGACAGTTTTTATTATTTACAACAATAATTTTATATTGTTTATTATGCTTGGTTAACTGATCCGAAAAGTTCCATTTTTTCTTTAACAGTTGCTTTGATTGCTTCAAAACCTGGAGCAAGTAATTTACGTGGGTCAAATCCTTTTCCTTCAAGGTCTTTTCCAGATTCAATGTACTTACGAGTTGCTTCTGCGAAAGATAATTGACATTCTGTATTTACGTTGATTTTTGCAACTCCTAAAGAGATAGCTTTTTTGATCATATCTTCTGGAATTCCTGTACCACCATGAAGAACTAATGGCATATCTCCAACTTTTTCACTAACTGCTGCTAATGTTTCAAAGCTAAGACCAGCCCAGTTTTCTGGGTATTTTCCGTGGATATTACCGATACCAGCTGCTAACATTGTTACGCCAAGATCAGCGATTTGTTTACACTCATCTGCATCTGCACATTCACCAGCGCCTACAACGCCATCTTCTTCTCCACCAATTGAACCAACTTCTGCTTCAAGTGATAAATTCTTTTCGTTACAGATTTTAACTAACTCTGTAGTTTTAGCGATATTTTCTTCGATTGGATAATGTGAACCATCAAACATAACAGAAGAGAATCCAGCTTCGATACATTTTTGAGCACCATCAAAGCTACCATGGTCTAAGTGTAATGATACTGGTACAGTGATATTCATATCTTGGATTAAACCATTAACCATACCAACGATTGCATGGTATCCGCCCATATATTTTCCAGCACCTTCTGATACACCAAGGATTACTGGTGAGTTGTTTTCTTGAGCTGTTATAAGAACTGCTTTTGTCCATTCTAAGTTGTTGATATTGAATTGACCTACTGCGTATTTTCCTGCTTTTGCTTTTACAAGCATGTCTTTTGCTGATACTAACATTATTTCATCCTCCAAATCTTCTTTTCAATAATTCATGTAATCACTGAATAACGCTATGTTATTCAGTTTCAAACGTTCTATGTTGCTATATCGCTATTATTATAACGCATTTATTTCGAAAAAGAAACCTTAAATTGATATTTTTTTAACATTTATATTGGAAGCCTTATTCCACTTCTTCCATCTGAATTTTTTCATCAAATGCGTATACTACATTGCCATCATAATCTACAATTGTTCTAACACCTTCCCTTTGCGCTAAAATGTACTTGCTTCCTACTTGCTCAATCATCTCATAACATGGTGAATGATAGATTTTCATTCCCTCTACATTATAGATATAGGAGATATCATCTAGTTCATAATATTCTGTAAAATCCGTAATCACTAGATTTCCATCCAACACTTGCACCACTAGATTTGCACCCTCCGCTATTAGTTCATTCTTATAATATACATAAATCTTTGTCTCTTCGTCTAATTCATTTGTAATCAAATAAAAATCATGCAATGGTGATTGCAACTCTACAATTCCAAACTCACCAATATCAAATTGATATGTCTCTTTACATTCGTAATCATACACTTCAAAACTATTTTCTCTTTGATAGAACAAATTATGCGGTGTAAAATCTATTCCATATGGCTGTAGATGACCTTGAAACTCTTCTCCGTCTGTCGTCAAGAGATGATTTCCTTCTTTATCATAATACGACACAACACTATTGTTTCTTGTTGCATCATATATTGTACCCGTTTTATCCGTTACAATACCATAGTCATCATTTGCTCTATCAATGTCTTTTTCAGCATCTGCATCTTCTACATTCGTATCATCTCCTATTGCCGAAGTATCCTCATTCGAAGAGACATCTTCTTTCACATATTCAGACAAGCAATACAGCCAATATTCAACCGTTATCATTTTATCTGGAAATTCTTCTTGATTAACACACGTAATCATCTTACCACTTTTGTCCAGAATCAATTGATACTTACCAACGTTCGCCTCAATCATCTGACTATAATCATTATAATTTACTACAAAAAAATGTTCCTCTTCAACACCTTTTAATTTACAGTTAGCCACGACCTTTTCTTTCGTGATCACCTGCTCTCCCTTTTCATTATATATAATGTCTCCCTCTTCTGTATTCGATGCTACAAAATATGCACCGTGAACCATACCATAGCTGTTACTTATTGAATTAATGCATCTTCCTTCTGCATCATAAATCCTTATCGGCTGCATTCCATCATACGAAATATTCCACAGATTTTCACCAAGAAGACTAACATAACTATTGGTCACATCAATTCCCTCTGCTAAGACATTCCCAAGCTCATTATATATCGTCATACCTGTTGTATTTGATTCTATATTGTTTAAAAACGCTCCATAACAGCCATTTGCATATTGAACTAAAGAATCATAGTCCATTGGAATAATCCAATCGTTCTCTTCTAAATCATATACACCATATATATATTGGTTTGGCTCAATAATGGTTGCTCCATTTCTTTTTGTCTCATCTAACATACCAATAATAATCGGTTTCGTTATATCAATAACTCCCATCTCTTCATTAGGAATCACTGCATTTTCAAAATACTTCTTTATCTTCATTGATGAATCAAAGAACACTACTTTCCCATATCCATAATCCAAATCATCTTCGCCAACATAATACCATTCATTTGGCTCTATATCTAAATGTACTTCTATTTCAGGTAGATTATTAGGATCTTCTTCATCTAAAACATTTCGTTCTTCATTTTCATTCTTTTTATCTATCGTCTTATCATCATGCTTACATGCCACACATAAGAGTATAATCAGCACCAATACTGGCATAATCTTCTTCATCTCATATCCCCCCAAGACTTGTTCTAATGCTAAATCAATAGCTAACGCAATCCAGAACAATGATGCTAATTTGACTCCATTGTCCTAGTATCCACATTATATCATATATAAAATAGATTAACTAGAGAAAACAAAGAAACGCCATGGGAAGCATACTTGTTACTGTTTACACAAAACATTCACAGTAATGATAACTTCACATGGCGCTCTGCTTTATTTCTATGCAAAACGTTCTAACTGTTTTTTAATATAGATACCTGTATAAGATTGCTCATTGTTTGCTACTTCTTCTGGAGTTCCTGTCGCTACTACAGTACCGCCTTTATCTCCACCTTCCGGACCAATGTCAATAATATAGTCAGCAGTCTTTATTACATCAAGATTATGTTCAATAACAACAACCGTGTTTCCACCATCGGAAAGCCTTCTCAAGATATCAATCAACTTATGAACATCTGCAAAATGCAAACCTGTCGTAGGTTCATCTAAAATATAGATGGTCTTTCCTGTACTTCTCTTACTAAGTTCCGTTGCAAGCTTAATTCTTTGTGCTTCACCACCTGATAACGTTGTTGATGGTTGTCCCAATTTTACATAAGATAAACCAACATCATTTAGCGATTCTATCTTTCGTTTAATAGCAGGCATATTTTCAAAGAATTTTAATGCTTCTCCCACTGTCATATCAAGTACATCATAGATGTTCTTGCCTTTGTACTTAACTTCAAGTGTCTCTCTGTTATATCGTTTTCCTCCACAAACTTCACAAGGTACATAGACGTCTGCCAAGAAATTCATCTCGATCTTTAAGATACCATCTCCACTACAAGCTTCACAACGACCACCTTTTACATTAAAACTGAATCGCCCTTTCTTGTAACCTTTCGCTTTCGCATCAGCTGTTGTAGCAAACAAATCTCTAACTTGATCAAATACACCTGTATAGGTTGCCGGGTTCGAACGAGGAGTACGTCCAATTGGTGATTGGTCTATATCAATAACTTTATCAAGATTTTCAATTCCCGTCATATCTGTATGCTTGCCAGGTATGCATCTTGCACGGTTAAGGTCTCTCGCAAGACGTTTGTATAAGATTTCATTAACTAACGAACTCTTACCAGAACCCGATACACCCGTCACACAAGTCATGATGCCAAGTGGAATATCTACAGATACATTCTTTAAGTTATTCTCTTTCGCACCTCTTATCTTAAGATAATCTGTGGCTTTTCTTCTCTCTTTTGGTACTGGTATTTGAATTCTGCCACTTAGGTAAGCACCTGTAATTGAATCTGGGTTCGCCATAATTTCTTCGGCTGTTCCTTCTGCAATTAAACTACCACCATATTCACCTGCTCCTGGACCTATATCAATTACATGATCCGCCGCAAACATAGTATCCTCATCATGCTCAACAACAATTAATGTATTACCTAGGTCCTTCAAGTTAGATAGCGTTCGTAATAGTTTATCATTATCTCTTTGATGAAGCCCTATACTTGGTTCATCTAAGATATAGGCAACACCTACTAGCCCTGAACCAATCTGAGTTGCAAGACGAATACGTTGTGATTCTCCACCTGACAGCGTTCCTGTTGCACGCGCTAATGATAAATACTCTAAGCCTACATCAATTAAAAAACCTAGACGAGCATGAATCTCCTTTAAGATAATCTTTCCAATCTTCATTTGCATAGAAGTTAGTTCCAATGCATTCATAAAATCAAACAAATCTCTAATAGATTTTCCAGTAAGGTCTGCAATATTCTCATCTCCTACAGTAACTGCAAGAGATTCCTTCTTTAGCCTTTTACCACCACAACATTTACAAGGTGTCGTTCTCATGAATGTCTCATATTCCTGCTTTGAAGAATCTGAACCTGTTTCACGATATCTTCGTTCTACATTCTTAACCAAGCCTTCAAACGCAACATCGTATACACCTTCTCCACGCTGCCCCTTATAATATACTTTAACTGTTTTTCCATCTGTTCCATAGATTATTACATTCCTAATATCTTCAGGTAACTCTTCATATGGTGTTTCGAGACTAAACTTATATTCTTTGGATAATGCCAGTAAAATTGCATGTGTAAACGAACCTGCATCTGTTGCTGATTGCCAACCCATAACAGCAATTGCCCCTTGTGCAAGACTTAACTTCTTATCTGGTATCATTAATTCTTCATCAAACTCCATCTTAATACCAATACCCACACACTCTGGACATGCACCAAACGGATTATTAAACGAGAAGTTTCTCGGCTCTATCTCTTCAATGCTAATACCACAATCTGAACAAGCAAAGTTTTGACTAAAGTTTAATGATTCTCCATCTACAATATCAACAATAAGTAAACCTTCTGCCAACTTCAATACACTTTCTATCGAATCCGATAGACGCTTTTCTATGCCCTCTTTCACTACAAGACGGTCTACAATAATCTCTATATTATGTTTTTTGTTCTTATCTATCTTGATTTCTTCACTAAGTTCATACAAAGAACCATCAACCATTACACGTACATAACCACTCTTCTTCGCTTGTTCAAACAATTTAACATGTTCTCCCTTACGACCACGCACGACTGGCGCAAGTAGTTGTATCTTTGTACGCTCTGGTATTTTCATGATTTCATCTACCATTTGGTCAACTGTCTGCTTTTTAATCTCCTTACCACACTTTGGACAATGTGGTATACCGATACGAGCATATAGAAGACGGTAGTAATCATAAATCTCTGTTACTGTTCCTACTGTAGAACGAGGATTTCGATTTGTCGATTTTTGATCAATTGATATTGCTGGTGGTAACCCCTCAATGCTCTCTACATTTGGCTTTTCCATTTGACCAAGGAATTGTCTTGCATAAGAGGACAATGATTCCATATATCTTCTTTGTCCTTCTGCATAGATGGTATCAAAAGCAAGTGAAGACTTTCCCGAACCACTGAGTCCAGTTAGTACAACAAATTCATCTCTTGGTATATTCAAGCTAATATCTTTTAAATTATGCTCTTTTGCTCCACGTATCTTTATATACTTTTTATTGTCTCTTTCTTCTTTTATCATGTTAATAACCATGCCTTTCTAATAGCTTGCAAACACGCGCTTGGAGTGCATGCGTATATTCGTGTGTAAAGAATCACATTTTTCACACTACACTCCTCCAGCATTGCTAGCCTATCTCGTTCAAATGCTTCTTCAATTCAAGAAGTTTATCCCTTAACTGCGCCGCCATCTCAAAGTTAAGCTCTGCTGCCGCTTTATGCATCTCTTTCGTAATCTTCTTAAGTACTGCTTCTAACTCTTTCTTCGACATAGATTCATAATCTTTATCCATATCATACATCTCTTTGTCAACTCTCTTCGAAATACTAATTAATTCTCGCACTTTCTTATTAATCGTTGTTGGAGTAATACCATGTTCCTCATTGTACTTTTGCTGAATCTCTCGACGACGATTGGTCTCCGTTATGGCTTTCGTCATAGAATCTGTCATCTTATCCGCATACATGATTACATGTCCATCCGAATTACGTGCTGCACGACCAACCGTCTGAATCAATGATGTTTCGGAACGAAGGAAACCTTCCTTATCTGCATCTAGTATCGCTACTAATGTAATTTCAGGGATATCAAGTCCCTCACGCAATAAGTTGATTCCAATTAAAACGTCAAATACATCTAGTCGCATATCTCGAATAATCTCTGAACGTTCCAATGTATCAATATCAGAATGAAGGTACTTCACCCGAATGCCAACTTCTCGCATATAATCTGTTAAATCTTCTGCCATTCGTTTTGTTAACGTTGTAACAAGAATTTTGTTTTTCTTAGCAATTTCCTTATTAACCTCACCTATCAAGTCATCAATTTGACCTTCAACTGGCTTAACCTCAATAATAGGGTCTAATAGACCTGTCGGACGAATAATCTGTTCTGTTCGGAGTAATTCATGTTCTCTTTCATAGACATTCGGAGTCGCGGATACAAACATCATCTGATTAATCTTACTTTCAAATTCTTCAAAATTCAATGGTCGGTTATCGAGTGCTGATGGCAAACGGAAACCGTAATTAACAAGTGTTTCTTTACGTGCTCTATCGCCCGAATACATTCCACGTACTTGTGGTATTGTAATATGTGATTCATCTGCAATAATTAAGAAATCCTCCGGAAAATAATCCATCAACGTAGAAGGTGTACTCCCTGATTTCAGCCCAGACATCGGCCCAGAATAATTCTCAATACCAGAACAAAATCCTGTTTCACGAAGCATCTCAATATCAAAGTTTGTACGCTCTGCAATTCTCTGTGCCTCAAGAAGTTTTCCTTCCTTTTTGAAAAACAACACTCGTTCCTCTAATTCATCCTCAATCCTTTTAACTGCTTCATTTAGCTTTTCTGGTGAAACAACATAATGTGATGCAGGAAACATAACTGCATGTTCCAGTGTAGATTTCACTTCACCAGTCAATACATCAATCTCTGTAATTCTATCGA
This sequence comes from Anaerosporobacter sp., assembly GCF_031551385.1. Lineage (GTDB taxonomy): Bacteria > Bacillota > Clostridia > Lachnospirales > Lachnospiraceae > Anaerosporobacter. The sequence goes on along the minus strand of NZ_JAVBNS010000005.1, from coordinate 55,168 downwards.
TCTCATCGCCAAAAAATTCTACACGTACTGCAGTATCTGTAGCTGTAACCGGAAAGATTTCTACAACATCTCCTCGAACACGGAAACTACCACGTTTGAAATCCATATCATTTCTTGTATATTGAATATCAATCAGCTTTCTAAGAATATCATCACGGTCTTTTATCATTCCCGGACGCAAGGACAACGTCATATTCTGATAGTCAATCGGCGCACCCAATCCATAGATACACGATACACTGGCAATAACAATAACATCTCTTCGTTCTGTCAGTGCTGCCGTAGCAGAATGTCGCAGTTTATCTATCTCATCATTAACTGCCGAATCCTTCTCTATAAAGCTGTCTGTCGATGGAACATATGCCTCTGGCTGATAATAATCATAGTAGGATACAAAATACTCAACTGCATTCTCCGGAAAGAACTCTTTGAATTCCCCATACAACTGCGCTGCTAACGTTTTATTATGCGCCATGATAAGCGTTGGTCTATTCAATGCTTGTATTACATTCGCCATTGTAAATGTTTTACCCGAACCTGTAACTCCTAGCAACGTCTGAAACTGATTACCTTCTTCAAATCCTTTAACCAAATCACGTATCGCTTCTGGCTGATCTCCTGTAGGAGCAAATTCCGATACTAATTTAAAATGATCCATCGTCATATCCTTTCTTCTGTGACTATTTCACAATTGTTTTATAACCGTTCACTTAGGATAATAAGTCTAATTCAAGCTTGTCTCAAGTGGCATTTTGAGTAAATTGCTTCCTTATCATCTTGGAATTTTATCATCCAACTTTTCTACCAATTATATCACATGCATTTTCCAAAAGCAACAAATTTCGAATGTTTGTTCTGTGTTATTATAGCAACATGTTACTGTTCACACATAACGTTCACAGCAACAGCAACATAACTCTTCACATAAAGCGTTTATATTAACAAAGAAATCTTCATCACTTATCTTAGTATCGCCAAAAAAGCTAGGGATACATCACAAAATTTGCATCTCTAGCCATTTTATCGTTACTGCCAAATTCATTCTTTGCAGACTCTTTTTTCTCTTATCTATTTCTAAAGCAATATTACATTTTAGTTTTATTTAATTTATATCTTCTGGTTTTGTTAGTCCCTAATAACTGAATTTTCTTTTTATCAACCAACTCATTTTAAATTCTTCTAGTTTGTGGTGGTTTTAAACCAATAGCCTCAGCAATCTCAGCAGTCTTGTACTCTTTATCCTTCTCCATGTAATCTAATATTTTTTCATAATTAGCTTTTGTTATTGCGGAAGTCTTTTTATCGCTGATTTTTATCGCTGATTTTTTATCGCTGATTTTTATCGCTGATTTTTTATCGCCGATTTTATTTTTTTTATTAAAATCAAACGAATATTCATCATTCAAAGGAACAATGATTTTAAACACATCGCCTTCAATCATTTCTGGTTCTAATCCCGAATACAATTTCCCATATTTAAACAAATTTCTTACTCCAGATCCTAATTGATCCGACAAGCCAATATTTCTAAAAAACGATGCAATAATTGGATTCTTCGGATTTGGCTCAAAATCATCTGGTGTCATTATACCTTCACGAACTGCCCTATTTGCGTTTTCTACAAACATTCTATCCTTTTCAATCACAAATTTCGCAATATAAGAACTCGTCATCTCCCTGTGAATCAGCGTATTCACAAGCATTTCACGTGCAATAATATTTCTTATACTGACTCTCTTGTCATCCTCAAGGAAAAACTTATCCCACAAATGCTTTTCAGCAAATCCCATTAGTTGATCATAACTCTCAATCAAATTCGTCTGAACGATTAATCTGTCATCATATCTATCAATATTCACCTTTCGCAATAATGCATCCGTCCTATATCCCGAAGCAATCGACAAAATTATATCATCTTTTCCTAACAGCATTGCTGCCGCCAAATTATAGCCCTGTTGACCAGTACTCGCATCTTTTCCATATAATCCAGCACTTTTTAATACTTCCTCATCACTCATGTTCTTCCATGGATGCTTACCACCCGCATGATTAACTGCCATCTGCTTAACCCTTGCCAATAAATCCAGTCTCAAATCTTCATATTTTAAGTATGGATATATCTTCTTCTCTGTAAAGATATTCTGCTTTCTTATATACATAGCTGCAATCTGGCTAGTTGCAGTAACCTTTACATCCGCATCATCTACTCTGTCATAAATAATTTTCTTAAAACTATGAACCTCCGAGCTTGGTGGTACATGAATATGAATAATTGTTTTACCCTCATATTTTATCATCTTCGGCTCCAAATAAGCTATTGGTTGAAACATATTCGGATTACTTATAATTTTTATAAAGTTTTTAATCATTTCAGATGCGGCTTTTTCCGATACTCCGACAGCAGTTCCATCATCTTCAACTCCAAGATAGATATCCCCATTATACCACACCACATTCATCTTTATATATCTGTTTTTTCATTCGCGTGCTCGTTTTTCTTCTTCCTAGAATATGACTACGTATTTTTCCTCGAAACATATACCGATTCTTCTGCTAGTTTATTAAATCCTTTACAAGCAAGCTATAAATAAGATAAACTCTAACCCAAAAGCTAGAGATACAACATAACCTCTGCATCTCTAGCTTTCTCTTACTATTCTATCATTTTGTTTTCAACTTACTCATATGTGACGATTTCTTTAATAAAGAACTCTTTCCCACTTAGCATCTCAAATTCCTTTGTCTTGCATTCCGGACAGACACCTTTATTGTCAATCAAATTAAAAATCTGACCGCATTGCCTGCACCTGCCATTTCCAGGAATGATTTCAATCTGTAGTTCAGAGCCATGCAAGAGTGTTCCCTCTACTGCCGCAGGATAGAGCTTTGTTAGATATTTGGGCACCATAGAGCAAAGTTCTCCGACTTGAAGCACTAGTGTTTCAATACGCTCCACTTCATTCTCTATGGCTATTTTTTCTACTTGCTTAACAACTTCTAACAATACACCCAATTCATGCATTCCACATTCCCGCTTCCCAATTAATTGAACTTGTCCTTTATCTTCTTCACTGCAATTTTGGCTTTTCTCTTTATTACAGTTTTAACAACTACTGGTTTCAAATCTTCGTAACTAACGCCTTCTTTGTCATATGCTCGAACTAATTTGATTGCGTCGAATTTACATTTTGTTGTACATTGGCCACAACCAACACACATGAATTCATCTATTACCGTCGCTCCACAACCAAGGCAACGCTCTGTCTCTTTCTTCATCTGCTCTTCTGTAAATGTAGCTCGAACATCTGCAAAAACATCTTTTTCTTTTGAATGGTCATGCTCTGCCTTTTGTCTTGGCATACGGTCATATCCACCAAAATCGATATTACCTTTATCAAGTGATTGATATGCACGTCTATCTCTTCCAAACACCAAACTTTGTCCTGGTTGAACAAAACGATGAATCGAGATTGCTCCTTGCTTTCCTGCTGCGATTGCATCAATTGCAAATCTTGGCCCTGTAAAGGAGTCTCCACCAGCGAAGATATCCGGTTCTGCTGTTTGATATGTAAATGGATCTGCTTGAATTGTCTTGTTTGGATTTAGCTTAACATTTGTTCCTGCAACAAGTTCTCCCCATTCAATCGATTGGCCAACAGATAGTAATACATAATCTGCATCTACGATTATCGTTTCATTTTCATCATACATTGGACTGAATCTGTGATCGTTGTCAAAAACAGACTTGCAACGTTTGAATTCAACACCTACCACTTTGCCATTTTCAGTAAGAATACGTTTTGGTCCCCAGCTATTATTGATAACAATTCCTTCTTCTTCTGCTTCAAGACACTCTTCCTCTAATGCAGGCATTTCTGTACGATTTTCAAGGCAATATAAACCTACTGTCTCAGCACCAACTCTTGTTGCGTTACGAGCTACGTCAATCGCTACATTACCACCACCAATTACAACAACTTTACCATGTAATACTTCTGCTTTACCAAGATTTACATTACGCACGAAATCAACACCAGCAATTACACCACTCGCATCTTCGCCTTCAATACCAAGCCCTCTTCCACCTTGTGCTCCAATCGCCAAATAGAATGCCTTGTATCCTTGCTCTCTTAATTCCTTTATTGTGATATCCTTACCAACTTCCACACCAGTTTTAAATGTTACACCAAGTTCTCGAAGCGTTTCAATTTCCGCATTAACAACATCTTTTTCTAGTCGGAAGTTCGGAATTCCTAATGTAAGCATTCCACCAAGAACTTCTTGCTTTTCAAAAACAGTTACAGCATAACCATCAATCGCTAAGAAGAATGCGCAAGAAAGTCCTGCTGGCCCACCACCTACTACTGCAATCTTCTTGCCATATTCATGTTTTTGTCTTGGTACAAATCTGTTTTCTGATTTTAATTCCTGATCCGCAATAAACTTCTTGATTTCATCAATTGCAATCGCATCATCAATATCGCCACGTGTACATGCTGATTCACATTTTCTTGGACAGATACGGCCGCACACTGCCGGAAATGGATTCTCATGTTTGATTAACTCAAGTGCTTCTCGATATCTTCCTTGCGATGCTAACTTTATATAACCTTGGATTGCTATATGCGCTGGGCATTCTGTCTTACATGGGCTCGTTCCAGTATCTACAACATTCTTTCGATTAATGCGGTAATCTGCATTCCATTTTTCTGGTCCCCATTCGGTATCTCTTGGAGTCTCTACTTTCTTCTCAGGAAGCGGATTTTTCGTACATAATTTTTGACCTAACTGCGCTGCATTTGTTGGACAATTCTCTACACATTCGCCACAAGCAACACATTTCTCAGAATCTACCTTTGCTTGATAGTTGGAACGTGACATATCAACATTTTTAAACATCTCTGCCGTTCGAAGTGCAAGACAAGAGCAACCACAACAATTACAAATCGCATGTGTTTTTCCAGAACCATCTAAGTTTGGTATCTGGTGCATAAGACCATTTTCTTCTGCTTTGCGAATAATCTCAAAGGCTTCTTCCCTTGTAATCTGGCGTCCTCTGCCTGTTCTAATATAGTATTCTGCTGCATGGTCAAGCTGAATACACATATCTTCTGCTAAATGTCCACAACCTTCTCCCATAATCTTACGAGAAGTTCGACAAGAACAATCCGACACCGAAAACATATGACTATCATTCAGGTACTTCGAGATTTCTTCATAGGATGCTTTTCTTGTCTCTCCATCAATCGCCATCTCAATAGGAATAACGCGCATAAGCCCTGTTCCTGGCGGAAAACTACCTACTGATCTTGGTCCATTTTCACGTCCATAGGCTTCGAATGCTTCTGCTATCTGTGGATACTTCACAACATTTTCTTTGTTGTTTACCATCATCTCCATGATACCTGGAACCCAAGTATCATACCAATATACGTCTACACCATCTCTTTCATTGATGAAACATACTCCCGCCATTGCTAGATCCCAGCAAAGCTCTTTTGTTCTCTCTAATGATTTATTACATTTAAGTGCTAACTGTTCTGCATTTTGTGGTTTTCTAAACTCCATAACCAATGCTACTTCTGCCATCTCATCCGTAACTACCGGTTCAAGAATTCGATATCTCGCATCATCTACCGTAATTGACCCTTTTGCACCAACTTTTTTTCCACTAACTTTATTCGCAAATTCTAATACTTTTTGTTTTGTCGCCATAAGCACACGCTCCTATTCTACTTAATACCCTCTTTTACTTGCTCTTTAAGCCAATCTGTCCATTCTGCGATACCTTCGCCTGTTCTTGCCGAAATAGGTATTACTTTAATATTAGGATTTAATTTTTTCGCTCTCTGTGTACATACGTCAATATCAAAATCAAAGTATTCTAATACATCAATTTTATTAATCAGTAGCACATCGCAAATAGAGAACATTAGTGGATATTTTAGTGGTTTATCATCACCTTCCGGAACACTAAGAATCATTACATTCTTGGTAGCTCCTGTATCAAATTCGGCTGGACATACTAGATTCCCTACATTCTCTAATATAACCAAATCAACATCTTCTGTTCCAAGCTCTCGTATGCCTTGTCTTGTCATATCTGCATCTAGGTGGCACATTCCACCTGTATGAAGTTGTATCACTTTAACACCTGTCGATGAAATCGTATGGGCATCTACATCCGAGTCAATATCCGCTTCCATAACGCCAATTCTTATCTCGTCTTTTAATCCGTTAATTGTGTTGATTAGTGTTGTCGTCTTTCCTGATCCTGGTGAAGACATTACATTTAGCAAAAATACATTTTCTGCTTTCAATTCTTCTCTTAAACGATTTGCATCGGCATCATTATCCTCAAATACACTTTGTTTGATTTCAATTACTTTAAATTTGCCCATAGACACCTCTCTATTTTTATATAGCCAATTATGAAACTCTTTTCCATATCTTTAAACTCTACAAAGAGTTCTACATTTAGCTAATTTCATGCTGCATTACTCCGCTAATTCTTTCACTTCTTGATACTTTCTTAAATCCACATATAACTCGCCTTTGTATGGATTTCTCTTTGTCTTTACTGCTTTATAAATCATGTAAACAAATACTGCAACGTTTGCTAATAACGCTAGTAAACTCCAAATAAATAATGGTGTTTTATTATAAGTAGAAGCTACTGCGAATTTACCTTCATCAATAAATGCTGGTACTGTTTGTGCAAACATACACCATAATGCTAATGTTTGTGCTCTATGCTGTAGCCAAGCACCTTTTCCAATTGTAAATGCACAAACGGTTGGAGCTAATAGCAATGCAAATCCACAATACCACGCATGTCCCGGCAAACAGTTATATGTATACGCAAAATTCCATAAATCATATGCTATAATCCAAAACCATAACATATCTGGCCATAACATGTCTTGACTTCCATCTTTCTTTGTTTTCTTACGAATACAAATTCCAAACCAACCTGTGATTGTTATAATATTGAGAATACCCGCCGCTGCATTCATATAGTTCCATGAACCACCAAGAACATACATTGCTTCATCTGCAAGAATTCCTCCACCTGCATAATTCATTCCCACTTCAATATCACGAGCTACTGCTTCTAAGATATTAATGGCAAGAATCAATGGTGGAAAACATAATGCAATCTTATTCGTTCTTAATGTCCACTCTTTTCCTGTCTTTTTGTTTCTTCCATGTAGATGACGAATACACCAAAAACCAATACAGCCTGCTGTTGATGAATATACTTTCGCCAAATGGAACCAATCTGTATACGTGGTATCTTTTAATACTGTGAACCACAGAATCGATAAAACGGTTGGCAATACTACAAAGCACGCAAAGCCTGCAATTGTTGATCTTCTTGAAAATTCATTAAGACCAAACAATATCAAAAATACTGCAATCCACACAAGCCATACGCTGAGCAGATTTGCACCTTCTGCATAATTAAATGTAAACATAATTACATCCCTCCTAATTGTGTTTTTCATCTCTGGTTATACCAGAAGAACACACTTCTCATTGTAAAAAACACTACCCTTTTTTATTCATTATATCAACTATAAATTATATTGCAATATTTTTTTAGTATATTTTCACAATGTTTTTATTGATTTTTCACCTTTGCTCGATTATACTATTTCTGTGGATTGTGGTTCTACCAAGACATTGTATTTGTATCTATACAAGGATTCATATAAATCCAATGGTTTGAACCACTATCAAAAAACAGTACCGTATCAAAAGGAGAGACAAAAATGGATTTTGAAAAACTAAGTGCCCCTTCGCTAAAAGAATTATTCATACAGCAATTAGAAACTATGATTCTTTCTGGCAAGTTACCTGTCGGAGAAAAACTTCCTCCAGAGCGCGAACTTGCTCATAATATGCAGGTCAGTCGCACCGTAGTCAACGGTGGAATTACCGAACTAGCCCGAAAAGGATTTCTTACAATTAAACCACGTATTGGTACTTTCGTTGCCGATTATCGCAGAAATGGAACTATTGAGACTTTGATTTCCATCATGAACTATAATGGTGGAATTTTAAGGGATGATGAGATTCGCTCTATATTAGAACTCAGACTAGGACTAGATACATTAGCAATTAATCTATGCATTCCAAAAATCACAGAAGAGGAACTTAGCATCCTAAAAGAAAAAGTTGATTTTCTAAAAACTGCACATACACCAGAGGAAGCTTCCATCATAGCTTTTGAATTCCAGCACGAATTAGCTTGCCTTTCCGGAAACACACTTATGCCTCTGATTTTCTCAAGCTTTAGAATTCCAGTTACTACACTATGGGAAAGATTCTGCCGTTTATACGGAATTGAAGCCTTACACAATAACACACTTACACTCTTCCAACATATCGAAGCCAAAGATACTCAAAAAGCCTTGAATTGGTTGACAACCTCCATCAACGATACCATTCAAGGCAATCGTCCTATTTATTATTAAAAAAACAGATGTGATTTTCCCTTACAGGAAACTCACATCTGTTTTCTTTGTACTACTTATTATATTTAGATATTCGCGAAACTCTCAATACACTTGACTGCTTCTTGATTCACGTACATTGACTAAAAAACAATAGCAAAACATCTACAGTACTTCTTGGTGTATACTGTTAAACCTAGAAAGGCAAGGCATGGACGCCGAGCCAGCCCGAGCTGAGGCAGGACGCCGAATCGAGGGCGATTCCGTAATTTTTAGACATCATAACCGTATACGCCTAGAAGTCCTTAGATGTGTAGCGTGTTTTGTGTCAATGTATGTGAATCAAGAAGCCTCCACAACATAAACCGAGTTTCGCTACTACCTACTTATTACTTTTGTCAAGAATAATCTTAATCGCTTCCTGCAATTGATTATCTTCTGATTTATCTATTGATACCTTTGTCTTTAACTCATCATTCAATTCCACAACCACATCTGGATCAATACCAATTCCATGAATGTTACGTCCTTTTGGTGTATAGTATTTTGATACCGTTACTTTAACACCACTACCATCAGTTAGAGGTATCACAGATTGAACAATACCCTTACCAAAACTTGTTGTTCCAAGAATTGTTCCTATTCCATAATCTTGAATTGCACCAGCAAACACTTCTGAAGCACTTGCACTGTTACCATTAATCATAACAACAAGTGGCTTATCAAAAGATTCCTCTGCTGTTGATTTCACTTCTTCTGTTCTAGTACCATTCTTATCTTCTGTATAAACAATCAATCCTTCTGGCAACATACGATCTAACATATCACAAACGGTATCAAGTAATCCACCTGGATTGTTTCTCAAATCTATTACTAAACCTTTCATTCCTTGCTTATCAAGTTCTTCTATCGCACTTCTGAATTGTGGTCCTGTAACTTCGTCAAACTCAGCAATTTCAATGTAACCAACGTTATTATCTAACATCTCATACGCGATTGTTGGTACTTCTACCTTACGTCGTTCGATTGTCAGCTTAATCGGCTCACTTTCTCCCTCACGAACGATCTCCACATCAACGCTTGTTCCTTCTTCCCCCTTCATCTTACCTACAACTTCAGAAAGGTCTACTCCTGTTACTTCATCACCTGCTACTTTATAGATAATATCACCAGGTAATATTCCTGACTCATAAGCAGGCCCACCTTCAAAAGGTTTTACAATTGAAATCACTCCAGTTTTAACATCTTGGGTAACATAAGCTCCAATACCACAATAACTTCCAGATGAAGATTCCATCAAGGAATCAAATTCCTCTTTCGTATAGTATACGGAATATGGGTCTCCTAAACTGCTAACCAAACCTTTATATATACCATCTACCATCTTCTCTTCATCAACTTCATTTAGATAATACTTATCAATAATTGACTTTATCCGATTAATCTTTAACCTAACATTTTTGTTCACTAAAGAATTATCTGTATCATCTTCTGCAGTTATATTTGTATTACCACTCCCAGTACTCTGTGCTGAATTACTCCAAACATAGCCAAACACAATACTAAATAAAAGTGTTGAAACTAAGACTCCAACCAGCATACCTTGAAAAAAACGATTTTTCATAAACGCGGTCCTATCCTTTCTTTTTCTGTCCATACTATTATTTTTATAACATATTTTTTAATGAGAACACACATAGCGAATCATTTTTAATTTACGTAATTTAATGGATTTACATAACTTCCATTGACAGATACACCAAAATGTAAATGAGGGCCTGTCGAAACGCCTGTAGAACCTACCAACGCAATTTGCTGTCCTTTACTAACCGTTTGACCTGCTGACACTTGCAATTGCGAGCAATGCATATAAACAGTGTATACACTATTGCCGTGAGAAATCATAATATAGTTACCTGCTCCTGCACTATAGGAAGCGGTTACAACTGTTCCTCCTTTCGCCGCTACAATAGCAGTACCTGTAGGTGCACTTATATCAATTCCTTGGTGATAAGTACTTGCTCCAGCCGTCGGTTGGTCACGATTACCAAAATACGAGGAGATTTTATGACTCGAAGGTACCGGCCACGTAAACCCTCCCTCTGTAGCTGCATCAGACGTTCCCGAATTATTGGACGAGTTATTTGACGAACTACCAGACGAATCATTACCATTCGATGAACTATTTCCATTTGATGAATTGTTACTATTCGAATTACCATTGCTCGAATTTCCTGTATTATTATTCTGATTATTCTGCTCTTGTTTCTTTTTTTCCTCTTCCTGTTTCTTGCGTTCTGCTTCTTCCTTCTTCTTACGTTCCTCTTCTTCCTTTCGTTTCTTTTCTTCCTCTGCCTTCTTACGCTTCTCTTCTTCCTCGATTCGCTTTCTTTCCTGTTCAAGAAGCTCTTCTATTAACGCTTCTTGTTCTTCAATTGCATTCGTATAATTAGAAACCATCGATTCCGATTGTTGAATATTCGCATTATATTTTACTAACTCTTCTGATTTTTTATCAATCAATTGCTCAACAGTATCTTTTTCATAATTAACTTCCTCTGTCAATTGTTCCAGCTCTACAATCTTGTTCTCAATATCCGTTTTCGCCAATTCAATCTGCTTCTTTGTATCTTGATAATTCGTCAGCATCGTCCGATCATATTGCATAATTTTTTCTATATATTCAGCTCGATTTAACATATCCGACATATCGGCTGCACCAAGAATGATTTCTATGTAATTCGTAGTACCATTCTCATACATATACTTTATTCTTTTCTTCATCGTCTCATACTGGTTTTTTTCAGTTTCTTTCGCTTCTTTCAGTTTTTCTTTTGTTTCCTTCAAATCCACATTTGCTATATCTATTTGATTCGTCAAATCACCAATTTCTTTATTCAAATCATTCAATTGACCATCCATCTTTTCGATATAGGTAACGATATCCCCTTTTTCCTTCTCTAGTTCTTTAATCTTAGCCTCTGTTTCCTCTTTCTTTTTCTCCAAGTTACTCTTTTCTGACTTGGCATCATTAATCTCCGAAGCAAAGATTGTATACACAGAAGTAAAAGTCAAAAGAGAGATTAACATTAGAATTCCAAACTTCCGTATTTGTTTCTTTCTTTTCATATTGTAATCATACCTTTCTTCTAATTGAAATACCTACTCTGTTCTATACTCGCAGATGTTTTCTCACTGTAATCATACTTCCAACTAAACCAATTCCCATTCCTATTGCTAGTGATAATGGTATCAACGTTGCAAAAACATGATTTACATTTAAGAAATGCAAAATATTTGATAATATACTGAATTTCTGTCCAATATACGCTATTGCTTGGTTGTATATAATATATAATAAAATCAACGGAACGCAAGCTCCTATCAATCCAATAATCATCCCTTCTACAATAAACGGCGAACGTACAAAATAGTCAGTTGCTCCTATTAATTTCATGATTGAAATCTCTTCTTTTCGCACAGATATACCCATTGTAATTGTCGTACTAATCAAGAAGATTGCAACTGCTAATAGCAATATAATAATCGCTCCTGATCCATAACCTAAGAGGATATTAAAATCACTCAACCCTTTTGCAAGCTTGTCTGAATTAACAACTTTACGTACACCACTTAAGCCTTGTACATACTCTACGAATTCAGGCTGCTTTGCTACCTCATCTAAATATACCATATATGATGCAGAATCCGCTAGCGGATTATCATTCTCAAACGTATCAATTAATTCCTGTTCCTCTGCAAATGTGTTCTTTCTGTACTTTTCCCATGCAGCATCTCCAGATATGTATTCCAGTGTAGCAACTTCCTCACATTGTTTAATTTGGTTTCCAATCTGCGTAATCTGCTCCTGCGTTATGTTCTCATCAAAGAAAATAGATACACCTACTGACTTTTCCTCTATCTTTACTGTATATTGAAAATTCGCTAATATGAAATAAAATATACCAAACAAGAACAAGCATGTTGCTATCGTTCCTATTGATGCTAGTGAAAACATTCTATTTCGTTGAATATTCTTTGCTCCTTGTTTAATGCTATATATAATCGAACTAATTTTCATTTGAATAACCACCCTTTTGTTCATCACTGGCTAGTACGCCTTTGTTCATTGTTATAACACGCTTCTGCATAGCATTCACAATGTCCACATTATGCGTAACAATAATTACTGTTGTTCCTCTTTTATTTACCTCTTCCAACAAAGTCATAATCTCCCACGAGTTCTTAGGATCTAAGTTTCCTGTCGGTTCATCTGCCAGTAATATCAGTGGATTATTCACAAGTGCTCTTGCTAATGCAACCCTCTGTTGTTCTCCACCTGAAAGTTCCTTTGGAAATGCCTCTAACTTATCCGACAATCCAACGAGCGATAGAATTGCTGGCACATTTCGCTGAATTGTTCGCAATGGTTTCTCAATTACGCGTTGTGCAAATGCCACATTTTCAAAAACGTTACGGTCTTTTAATAAACGGAAGTCTTGAAATACAATTCCTATATTACGTCTAAACTTAGGCACTAATCTTCTTCTAAGTCTTGTAATATCCCTTCCATTCACATAAATTTTACCTGATGTAGGTTCAATTTCCTTTAACAGCATTTTTATTAATGTTGATTTTCCAGAACCACTGCTACCAACTATAAAGACAAATTCGCCTTTTCTTATCTCAATTGTAACATCCTTTACTGCATCTACATCTTTTTGATATGACTTCGATACATTCTCCAATAGAATAATAGGAGGTTCTATTGACTCCTGCAATAATTCTTCTACTTTTGTTCTCATTTTAACTAGTCCCATGCCCTTCCACAGACCACAAATCTCTCATTGTCATAAATTAAAGTTCTAAAAAAATGTAGCACCAACTACTCTATTCGAGTAAATCGGTGCTATATCTGTTATCTCGGTACTAGAGTGTGTTTTAAAAACCTTTACACTATTCTGCACCCTAGTTTAATAACGTTCAAGACTATGTCCCTCCAGTTATCTAAACCAGTTACAATTTAATTAATACTCTAGGCTTTCCATATACTTCATATATTTAACTACCATAAGAGCAATCTTAAATGTTATAGCATCCTCAAATACACGCAAATCTAGATTCGTGCTCTTTTGTAATTTGTCCAAACGATAAACCAATGTGTTTCTATGAATATATAGCTGTCTTGATGTTTCTGATACATTAAGGCTATTTTCAAAGAATTTATTAATTGTAGCTAATGTTTCTTCATCGAAATCATCTGGTGATTTACCATCAAAGATTTCTTTAATAAACATCTTACATAATGGCATTGGTAATTGATAGATCAAACGACCAATTCCTAAGTTATTGTACGCAACTACGTTACGGCCACTATAGAAGATTTTACCTACATCAAGAGCCATCTTAGCTTCCTTGTATGATCTAGAAACATCTTTTATCTCATTCACAATCGTACCATATGCAACATGTACTTTTGTCATTGCTTCTGTATTCAGCATATCAAGAATTACTTTTGCTGTCTTATTCATATCTTCGTATGTTTCATTTGGTTTCATTTCTTTTACAAGAATAATATTCTTCTCGTCAACAGCAGTAATGAAATCTTTTGTCTTTGTAGAGAATAGTCCACGAACAGTTTCAAGAGCGTTCATGTCTTTCTCATTCTTTGTTTCAATAATGAATACAACACGTTTTACATCTGTATCGATATGAAGTTTCTTAGCACGGTTGTAGATATCTACTAGCAACAAGTTGTCCAACAATAAATTCTTGATAAAGTTATCTTTATCATATCTTTCTTTGTATGCAACTAATAGATTTTGAATTTGGAAAGAAGCAATCTTTCCAATCATATATACGTCTTCACTATCACCTTTTGCAAGGATAATATATTCTAGTTGATGTTCATCAAAAACTTTAAAAAATTGATATCCTTGAACCACTTGACTGTCCGCTGGAGAGTCAACAAATGTTAAGACATCACTTTCGTAATCCTCTGCATTCGAAATAGTTGAAGCCAATGCTTTACCTTCTGTGTCCATTACGCATATATCAATACGAGTAATTGTTTTTAAGCCTTCAATTGTATTTTGAAGAATTTGGTTTGATATCATATACTCACTCCTCTATTTTCACAAATCGTAATCTTACTTACTAATAATAGTATCACTATTTTTATTAAATGTAAACTAAATCCCCATTAAGTTACTATAAATTTTAGCAATTTTAATCAAAATCATAGTAAATATATTTAGTTCATTCATTAAACTATATGTTTTTTGCAAAAACACCTTGCATCAATCAAAGAAACGGTATAGCCATTAGCCATACCGTTTCTCCAATATATTCCTATTGTAATATCTGATTAGTGACAGATAACTTGTTCTGTTTCTTTGTCAAATACGTGAATCTTAGTTAAATCAAATGCAACTTTGATTGTATCGCCAGGTCTAGCAGTAGTACGTGGGTTAACACGTGCAGTAACTTCGAATTGGTCGATTGTGAAGTATAAGTAAACTTCAGCACCTAATAATTCATATACTTTAACTGTTGCATCAACAACACTTCCTGGTGAAGATTCCATGAAGATTTCTTCATCATGAATATCTTCTGGACGAATACCAAGAACAACTGTCTTGTTTTCGTAACCTTTTTCAAGTAAAATCTTAGCTTTAGCTTCTGTTAACTTAATAGATAACGCACCAAATGTTAAGATTACATCTGAACCAGATTTAACAACTTTACTTTCAATAAAGTTCATTTGAGGTGAACCGATAAATCCAGCTACGAATAAGTTGTTTGGTTTGTTGTATAATGAGATTGGTGAATCTACTTGTTGAACAAGACCATCTTTCATAACTACGATTCTTGTACCAAGTGTCATAGCCTCTGTTTGGTCATGTGTTACGTAGATAATTGTAGTTTCAAGTCTTTGATGTAATTTAGAGATTTCGATACGCATTTGAACTCTAAGTTTTGCATCAAGGTTTGATAAAGGCTCATCCATAAGGAATACTTTAGGATTACGAACAATAGCACGTCCCATGGCAACACGTTGTCTTTGACCACCAGATAATGCTTTTGGTTTACGATCTAACAAATGTTGGATATCAAGGATTTTAGCTGCTTCATTTACTAATTTGTCAATTTGATCTTTTGGAGTTTTTCTTAATTTAAGACCAAATGCCATGTTATCATATACTGACATATGTGGGTATAATGCGTAGTTCTGGAATACCATCGCGATATCTCTATCTTTTGGTTCTACATCATTAACTAATTTGTCTCCAATCCATAACTCACCTGAAGAGATTTCTTCAAGACCAGCGATCATACGAAGAGTTGTAGATTTACCACAACCAGATGGTCCTACGAAAATGATGAATTCTTTATCTGCGATATCAAGACAGAAATCTTTTACTGCAACAAATCCGTTAGGATATGTTTTATTAATATTTTTTAATGTTAAACTTGCCATTGAGCAGTTCCTCCCTAAATTCTTT
This sequence comes from Anaerosporobacter sp., assembly GCF_031551385.1. Taxonomy (GTDB): domain Bacteria; phylum Bacillota; class Clostridia; order Lachnospirales; family Lachnospiraceae; genus Anaerosporobacter. Next base: position 39,204 of record NZ_JAVBNS010000005.1, on the reverse strand, counting down.
TTTTATTTTATCAAGCAATTTTTATACCAATTCGATAATCTAATAATACACTATTTATCTGTCAAAAACCATACTCCATTTTACCAAATAAAAAAATAGCCTTTTGTATAATTTGTATATCGCTTAGTAAAATCGTTTGCTTTGTTAAGAAATTAGATGAAAAAATCTATTTTTCTTGTCTATATTCTATAAAACCTTCCCCCATAACCTCTCTAGCATCACTTACAATAATAAAAGCACTTGTATCTATAGAAGAAACAATCTCTACAACTGTTACAATCTCTTTCTTTGACACTACACAAAACAGCATCTGCTTCTCTGCATTAGAATACATACCACGTGCTGAAATGCCTGTGACACCTCTATTCATTTCTACTAAAATCTTATTCGATATCTCTTCATAATGATCCGATATGATATACGCAACTTTAGCAAACTTAAGCCCTTCTAATATGGCATCCATTACTTTTGAATTAATATAAACAGCTATAACTGCATATAATGCTTTATTCAAACCAAATACTGCCGCACCTGTTAATACGATTATACCATCAATCACAAGCAATAATTGAGGTACTGTATAATGTCTGAAATACTTTTGTACAATCATGCCGAATAAATCCGTTCCACCAGTTGTTGCATTTGTCACAAACACAAGTCCTAATCCAATACCTCCAATAACACCACCAAATACTGCTGCTAACAGATAATCTTGATACTCAATATTCATACTTGGCACAATATACAAAGCAACGGTAAAACATACCGTTGCAAACAATGTCTTTCCGACAAATTTCTTACCCTTTAATACGATGGCCACTATAAATAATGGAATATTGATTACAAGGTTACTAAGCCAAATCGGAATACCACCACTTATTAAACTACTTGTAAAATACTTAATAACAATTGCAAGACCAGAGACACCCCCTGTTACCATTCCTAGAGGCTCGTATACAACATTAACTGAAACTGCTATAAGCAAGGAACCTATTATAATCAATAGGGAATCCATGGCTTTTGATCTTTTTACTAACATCTCCATATTCAACTTTAACTCCGCTACTTTATCTTATTGTTATTATAATGCTCCAATTTCTTTTTTAATATACGTCTTGCATTCGCCTGTTTCAAAGGTCGCCAAGCTCTCATATGATGATAGATACCTTGTAAACCAAGCTTCTTTATTATTAAAGGAATCTCATTATACTCCTTTAACATACCATCTTTAATATCAGCTAATACAAGGCAAAGCTTTGCATTTAACTTTGTACGGTTTCTATCAATCCATAATTCCTGCTCAGGACTTTCTAATGCAAGAACTAAGATATCTGGCGCTATCGCATTAATTTCATTAATAACAAGATCTTCGTTCTCTGTTATATCTCCTATATAAGAGCCTGCAACAAGAAAACGATCCTCTACTTTTCTTTTATAATTAAAAAAACTTTCTACTTGGTTTGCCATATCAGACACAATAAACATTGTCTTCTTTGAGCAATCCATATTGCGCAAGCTTAATTGCAATTTATGAAAATCACTAACATAGTTCGTATCTTCATATCTATGCGGATACACCAACGATAAAAGTATCTCTTGCGCTGGCAATATATAATCCGCACATGCAAGACTATTTTTGAACTCTTCATCTTCATTTGCATATTCAAGAGTTTTTGCAGTAATAAGGAATACGATATCTAAACAATCATTATACAGAAACTCTTTTAATTTCTGACTGAATGCTAGAACGGATATGACATCCACATCAACCCCCATTACGCTAATTTTATTTTTCATTTCAACCTCCATACGCAACTGTTCAGCTATCTATTTTCCGAAACGCCTAATATAATCTGTATATCAAAACCTTCTGGTACATCGCCAACTTCAATTGTTGCATTCTGAAACAAAGATATCAAATCTCTTCCCATTCCTGCGTCAGTCACAATGATTTTTGTATCCTGTAATACTGATCCTGAATAGTTACCAACTTCGCCAACCGAAAATCCTGCATTTCGAATAATGCCACTGTATCTGCTTGCTAAACCAGTAATCTTACTTCCATTTAACAAAGAAATTCTTAGTCCAACTGATGAGATTGGATCAGCATCTTGCACTGCATCCTGTGTAATTTCATATGCCTCATTATTAACCAACTGTGTAATAAACTCTTTTGTCAATTCTATATCCGCATCATAGTATTCCGATTCTTGTACACCTGGAATTATATGATAGTATATATAATCACTATTTACATTTCGATATGTGGATGCATATTTTTGTTTCGATTCCAATGGCAGATTAGACTTTGCTACTTCATAAAATCTCGCTAAGTACTCTTTCATCGAGTAGGACTCGTTCTCATTTACTGATTCAAGAATACTGTCTGTAAGCACATATACAAAACCCTCTACCAAATCTCCCGTTTGCAATACTATCGTTCTTGTCTCTTCTTTAAATATAGAATCTGCCGTATCACTATTTATGATTGTATAGCAACTGAGTTCTGTTCCAAGAAGTTCATTCACTATAAGCTTTCCATATCCAAATCTCGTCGCCGCATCAAAATACGTATTCAGATTCTTCAAAGATATAATCTGTGGAATCTGCTCATTCTTTGCATACAATTTCTGATACAATTCTGTTGACAACGAAAACTGTGTATCACTTGGAATCGTAATATAATCCAAGTTATTCGTATACGAATTCAAGATTTCCAATACAATTCCTTGTATATTCTCTTCTTCATCTGTTATATATATTAAATTCTTACAAATATTATCTGCTGTACCATCATTTGCAATCGAATTGCTTCGAGCACTCGTTTGGTTTCCCTCTTTATGCGTTGCTCTATATACCCCTATAGTCAGTTTATATGTTATAAAACCAACAATAAACATTAAAAACATCATACAACCAGCACGAACAAATCCTCTTGCGAATGCTCGAAAATGTTTATTTCGTTTCATAATATTCCTTTCACTCTATAATCTGCATTCCATATATTAGTACTATTGTACTACATCAAGTAGTATAGCAGATACCGCCCAAAGTATCAACTATGGAATTTTTCTCCTTTTCTTGCTTTTTTAATATGTTCTTATTACAATAGAATTAAGTATTTTAAGAAAAGGAGTATTCTATGATTTCAAAATCTGTTATCGTAACCGGTGCTTCCCGTGGCATTGGCAGAGCAATCGCTATTCAATTCGCCAAAGCAGGATACCATGTTGCTATTAACTGTAATACAAACGCTGATTTATTAGAGAATGTAAAGCAAGAGATTACCTCTTATGGTGTGCATTGCATCTCCTATGTTGGCAATATTGGCGAAGAAGAACACGCTATGAAACTATGCTCTAATACAATAGAGGCTTTTGGACATGTTGATGTTCTTATTAACAATGCAGGAATATCCCACATCGGACTTCTTAGTGACCTTTCTCTTGCTGAATGGAATTCTATCGTAACAACAAACCTGACGTCCGTATTCCTATGTTCCAAAGGGGTCACTCCCAACATGGTTCAACAAAAATCTGGTCGAATTATTAACATCTCTTCTGTATGGGGAATTGCAGGTGCTTCTTGCGAAGTTGCCTATTCCGCAACCAAAGGCGGAATTAACTCTTTCACAAAAGCATTAGCAAAGGAACTTGCTCCAAGTAATATTCAAGTAAATGCCATCGCATGCGGTGCAATCGACACCGAGATGAATCAATTTCTCTCGACAGAAGACCGCGAAGAATTAGAGAACGAGATTCCTAGCGGCAGATTTGGCAAGGTAGAAGAGGTGGCGGAGTTTGTCTATGCAATTGCTACGGGTAGTACCTATCTAACAGGTCAGATTATTCCTTTTGATGGCGCTTGGTTATAGGACAATAATGCCAATTTGAACCTCCTTCAAATTGGCATTATCATCCTAACTTCTTATATCCATTTATTTTATCTTATCAATCAACGATACAACCGTATTATTAATCGCCTCTGCATTATTAACAAATATCACATCGTTGATTTTCTTCTTCTTAACAAGACTCGTTAAGCTTCCCTTATAATATCGATAATCTACAATATATATTTTTCTATAGTGATCTACAAGGAATGGTATCATCGCATTTCCATAGGATTCTTTTATTACAACACAGGTTTCTTTGCTCTTGCTGTTTTTATTCGTAATAACCGAATATGGGTTATCTCCTGCCACAAAGGTACTGTATTTTGAATTTTCTTTGTATTTTGAAACATCATTAACGATTGGCCAATTGTGTTCCACACCTTGCTTATCGGTATAAACCATCGAATTTGTTCCCATTGGCACATATGCCTCAATGGTATCTATATTCTTCTTCACAAGCTTAGATTGGTCTGTCGCTGCATAATACGCCCCTAAGAAGCCTGTATATTCCCTCTTCTCAAAACTTGATAACGGATTTGGTTTGATTCCTTTTGTTTCACAGAATTTCTCATATGCATAATATGCCCCTAACGCCGTCCAATGATGATCCGTCTTAAAGTAAAGATACTCTTTATTATGCGACTTAATATTATCAATGGCATCAACCGCTTTTACTTTTTTACTAAGTTTTGAATAGATATAATCAAATGCTGCCTTTTGGTCACTCGAACCAATCATTTTACTCTTTTCTTCATCTACGTAAATTCCAACGCTTGTCGGTGCTAACAAATCATATACATTTGCCACACCGTCTAGCTTCTTCGCAATCTTATTAATCGTCTTCGCATAGTTGTCTGCTGCCGACAAACTAAAATAATACAAACTAAATGATCTTTCTTTTGTTACATAGATACTGCCAAATGTCTGTCCATTATTGATATCTTTCTTGCTTACAGATACTGGTTCTTCTTTTTCACCCTTGTCTTTCGCAATGTTATTATCGTCTACCGTCGTGTTCTGTTCGTCCACCTCTGCAAATTCCGCATCCTCAGTTGTTGTATCTTCTACATGTATATCCGTATCTTTTTGGGCATCTTCCAAATCATCATTTTTACTCGTTTCATCGACTTCGACTTCATCCCAAACAAAATCACCTTCCTCTTCAAAAGTAAGATCCATATCTCCTTGTGCTACCTCTTCATTTCCAACCTCAGGTATCTCATCTGCAACCACTGCCGACCCAGTAATTTGCTCCGTTTGAATCCCATATAAATCGTCAAGCACTCCATCTGCCTTTATTAATTCCTCACGGAAAGGATAGGTATCTGCATACCATGTAGTCAATGTACTAAAGTACTGCCCATCCCACACTGTAGAAAATTCAGGCTTAGGCAAGTTTTGTAACTCTCTTTTTTCTATATCCGAGTACTTTGGTCTCAACGTATAGATAGCTCCCAATATCATACCACCAAATAGTATCACTACAAAAACAACTATTTTAATTCGGTAATATATATGCTTTCTTTCATTATTATTCATTTAATAACCATGCCTTTCTTATAGCCTGCAAACGTTAGGCACTTTCATTCCGCTGTTTTTCGCTCTAAAATTGAAAATATATAAATGGATTATAACTATTTCCCACTAGTGACATTACAGACACAATTAGCATAATTGGAACAGCCATTATCTCAACTACCATAGATGCATGCATAATCCAACGATATCTATACTCTAAGTCACTCACTACCTCACTTAAAAACTTGACAATTTTTGTCGAACCAATTACTGCTATTATAATAAAGAACATATTATTTTCTAATAGCAATGAAGTTCTGATATCTATAAACGATAACTCGCCTGCGCCAAACAGTTCTTTTCCTATACGAAACATAAGGTTCATATCCGAATAGCGGAAGATTAACCAACCAAACAACGTGATAATAAGTAAATAGATATGTGAGATACCCTTTCCATTCTTTCTAACCCTCTTCGGTACGATTAACTTCTCAAGTACAATAAACACGAAGAAATAAATCCCCCACAACAGATAGTTATAGGAAGCCCCATGCCATAAACCTGTCAATGCCCATACAACAAACAAATTAATCATTGTTCGAATTGCGCCTAAACGATTTCCTCCTAATGGAATGTATACGTAATCACGGAAGAATGAGCCTAATGATATGTGCCATCTTCTCCAAAATTCACTTACTGATTTCGACATATATGGATAATCAAAATTTTCTTTATATTCAAAACCAACCATTTTTCCTAAACCAATTGCCATATCTGAATATGCTGAGAAATCCATATAAATCTGCAACATATACATAAATAACCCTAGCCAAAGACCAGCAATACTAGATGTCTGCAAATCATTTGTACTCGTTGGTAACAGTGTGTCCGCTAACGAGGCTAAATGATTCGCCAAAACTGCTTTCTTTGCTAAACCAATGCAGAAACGATTAATTCCCTTGCTTATCAATTCTTTTGTTACAACTCGATATTCCATCTGCTCCGCAATATCCTGATAGCGAATAATTGGCCCCGCAATACATTGATGAAAAAGACTTGAGTATAACAATAATTTCGCAAAAGATCTTTGCTCTTCACAATCTTCTCTATATACATCCACCACATAACTAATCAATTGAAATGTATAGAACGAGATACCAATCGGCAATATAATATCAACTGCCTTTAAATTATAATTCGAAACATGATTCATAATATCTATAATAAAATTTGTATACTTAAACACAATTAATATCATTAGTTGTAGAGAAACAATCATAACTAAGCATAAACGACGCACAAACGACGTTTTTGATGAGGCAATCAGCAAGCCTCCTATATAACTAATAAACGTCATTCCAATTATTACATATATAAACTTAACGCCACCGAACGAATAAAAAATCAGTGAGCTTATTAACAATACCCAATTTTTATTTCTACTAAAATAATACGCTATCAACGACAATGGCAAAAATAAAAACAAAAAAATAAGACTAGAAAATACCATCGTTTTTCCCCTTTTCCAATTACTGTATAACCTTGTACCAAAAACAAATATTTCATTAATACTCTCTATTATTATATGTATTCCACATAGTATTTACTTATACCATACCAATTTATCAATATAACAAAATCACACCGATAAAACAAGAGGACTTATGGATTATTTTTTGCCAATTTGTCCTCTTATTTGTAGTTTCAGTTAAAAATTAGTACTTTTATTGCACGAACTAAATTTTAAGGAGTAACTCGGTTTACATCCCTTGGAAATAACGTCGCCAATCTCACATTTTCTTGTTCCAGAAGTCTGCTTGTAAAACGCTCTAGCCCCATGCCTAAACCTCCATGTGGTGGCATTCCATATTTATGCATCATCAAATAACTTTCAAACAATTCTACTGTCATTCCACGCTCTTTCATCTTCGCCACTTGCATCTCATAGTCATGAATTCTTTGCCCTCCCGTAGTAATTTCTAAACCACGGAATAGCAAATCGAAGCTCAATGTTACTTCCCTATCTTCTGTATCCTCCATCGCATAGAAAGGACGCTTCCTCGTTGGATAATGTGTAACAAAAACAAATTCGCTTCCTGTCTTTTTCTTAATCACTTCACATAATAGCTTCTCTTCTTCTGGCTCAAAATCGTCATAGTCTTTTATTTCTCTTTTATATTCTTTTGCAACCAGTTCCTTTGCCTCCATAAATCGAATCGTTGGAATTCCTTCCACCTCTGGAAGTTTTACTTTTAGAAGATTAAGTTCATAATGATAAATCTCTTTCAAATGTTCCATCGCATATTGAATCATAGCTGTTTCCATCTGCATAATATCTTCAAAATTCTGAATATATCCCATCTCAAAGTCAACACTTGTATATTCATTAAGATGTCTTGATGTATCATGCTTCTCTGCTCGAAACACGGGTGCAATCTCAAACACCCTTTCATATACTCCAACCATCATCTGCTTATAAAATTGTGGGCTTTGTGCCAAATATGCTTCCTTCCCAAAGTAATTCAATTGAAAAATATTCGCTCCACCTTCTGCACCCGCATACACAATCTTAGGTGTACGCACCTCAGTAAACTTTTGATTAGAAAGATACTCACGAAATGCCTGGCACAACCCTTCCTGAATCTTAAATATTGCTCTTTCCTTCTCATTACGCAATGTAATCGGTCTATAGTTAAGTAGATTATCTATTGATGTATCTACTCTCTTATTATTAATTACGATAGGTGATTCCGCTACTGGCTTTGATAGTACTTCTATATCTACCATCTGTAGCTCCACTCCTGTTTTTGAACGCTCCTCTTTCACAACATTTGCAGTAATAACAACCGAGTACTCTTCCCCTATCTCATTCAATGAAAACTTCGAGAATTCCTCTCCATAGATACACTGAATTACCTCTCTTTTCGTTCTCAATAATACAAATGCAAATCCACTCATCTTACGAATCTTATAGATACTTCCATGTACCTTGATTGTTCCACCTATATATTCACTAAATTGTTCTGGCTCTATCGTTCTTTGCTCTATCATTCCTGTCATTCGATTCATAATGTTTACCTATTCCATATGCTATGGTTCTTTCTTTATTATTTTTGTAGTTATTCCTAACCTTATATGCAGACCCCATAGTATCCATATAGGCATCGTCTCTATGCCTCATATTATCACCACCTCTCACATATGATTTAATAGGTTCTTATGAATCCACTTCATCATATCAACGTTTTGCATCAAAAATGCATAGTATTAAGTCCAATTATGCAATATAAACTCAAATCTTATCAATTTTTCAAAAAAAGCATACAAAAAAGAACCACAAAGGTAATATCTCATTTACCAATGTGGTTCTTTATAGTCTTACTGCTATCTATAATCATCCCACATAGGCACAACACTTCTAGCGTGTGTACCTATGAGTTTTCACATTACTATCTCACAGCTACACACGCTATCTATCATCGTCCCTATTGATTTGACTAAAGTTAAGATTTGTCATACTATATTCCTCTTTTCTCTAAGCAATTCGCTTAACAATTAAATTACGTGTAGTTTGCTTGAATATTTTCTATACTCTACCATGTTATTTTCTTGCTGTCAACGGTAATTAATACATTTCATATGCAATTCTATTTGACCGTTAGTGATATGTTGCAATTAGCTCCATAAAATATTGACTAAGTTCATCCGGAACATCCACCACTACTATTTCTTCATATTTTCCATAACCATGATCATAATAGTATACAAACACTAATTTATCATTATCTACATAGTAATCAAACCCTTTAACTGAAGCCAAAAATCCATCTTTACTTTTTTTATAAAAAGAGAGCGTTTCCTCACTGTTAGGCATTGGCAGTCTGCGTGTCTTTTTATTTGTAGCACCAAAAGGCTTATAACGATTTTTATCAGCAAAGTTCATAAGCGCATCAAACTTTTCAGCATCAATATCAGGGATGGTAATAACTACAGGCTCTGAATTTTTTTTGACATTTTTTACCCCAATTGTGTAATAATACTCAAAGTTATCACCATCCGCATAATAAGCCTTTGCTTGCCCCCATTGTTCTTCCACACAATAGAGCACTCCGTTAATGTCACCCTTTCCTATACTTTGTACAATATCAAATCGTTCAAAATCTACATGCTGAATCTTCTTATGATCCACCGTATAGAAATCTTCCTGTAGTGTGATATCTATCGGATACAATAAATTGTCATCATAGAAACCTCCGCGATATGTTACCCCCTCTACCTCAACCGTCAACTCACTTGACTCTGTCTCCAAAAGGGAGCATGCCGTAAAACTCAATACAACAAAGATACAAAATATAATCCCGACTATTTTTTTCATCCCCAATAACATCTCCTAATTATTTTTATACTGCAAATAATTCCTCAGTATGTATATTGGATAATTATATCACTGGTCATCATAAAATTCATCTACCTTTTTACTTATACTTCTGTCTCCACGCTAAAGTACGCCAAATCCTTCTGTAATTCAATCGACAGCACCTTAAATTGTGATGCAGTATCTGCTAACACTATTGAAGCTTCGTTTAATTCTTGCATTGAGCTGTTTGTTTGCTCTGTTGATGCTGCATTTTCTTCTGAAATTGCAGATAAATTCGTAATTACTTCTATTGTCTTTTCCCTAGATGTATTGCAATCATTTGCTTGCGCAATAATCCCTTTCATCTGTTCTCCTGATGATTGAATACCATTGCTTACTTCTAAGAATCTCTCATTTGTCTCTTCTAATTTTTCTTTTTGCTCTTCTACAATTGCAGTAATCTGCTCTACATATTGTACTGTTGTTTGTGACTCTTCTGTTAGTTTTGTTATTATGCTATCGATAATTTTTGCAGAAGAATTCGATTGTTCCGCTAACTTTTGAATCTCAGTAGCGACAACTGCAAATCCTCTACCTGCTTCCCCTGCTCTTGCTGCTTCAATGCTGGCATTCAATGATAATAGATTTGTCTCGTCTGCTATAGAAGTAATTAGATTAATTGCTGTTCTTATTTGACGAACAGAATCATCGGTAACTCTAATCTGTGTTGCAATCTTATCAAATGCAGAAGTAGTTCGATTACTTGATTCTCCAAGTTCCTGTACTACTACCAACGACTCATCACCTTGTTGTTTCATCTTAGTTGCTGAAGTTGATAATTGACTTACCTTTTCAATAATTTGGTTAATCATATCTCCCATTGTTGCAATCTCACCAGAAGATATCGTTATGTCTTCTGCTTGAGCAATCGCACCTTGTGATATGTCGCTGATAGCAGAGGCAATTGTATCCGCAACTCCATTTGTCTGCTGTGCTTTTTCTTCCATAAGAAGACCTGATTGTATCAACGTTTTTGATACCTTTTGTAACGAAAGAATTACTTCTGCTAACTTATCTAAGAACACATTCAAACTTTGTCCAAACTGCGAGAATTCATCTCCCTTTGATACGTCTGCACGAACGCTAATATTACCTGCTGTTACTTGTCCTAGCATTTTCTTAAAACTAATAATACTGCCGCGTATACCTTTTCCGATAACAAATGTAATTACGATAATACAAATCGCAGTTATTACCAAAACAATAACGATTAATAATATAATCTTTGCTTGGATCGAATCCATATCCTCTTTAATTGTCTCTTTAATAGAAGTCGATTTTTCTGTTAACTGTTTACTTAACTCTGCATTATCTGATTTAAGGTCAAGAAGAGTCGTATCTAATCGTTGCATCTCATTAAAGCAATCTTGCTCCACTTTGATATTGTTTAAAATCTCTTCCTTCAAAGACTCATTTATTGAATAAACCGCCAAGTTAGCTTCTAATTCACTATATGCACCTTGAATCGTTGTCTTATTATCTTCTACTGCTTTTCCTTCATTCACTAGTTTACTATAAGTATCTACAGCTTCAATCAATGCCGTATGCGCTTTTGTGAAATCAAATATATCTGTTACCGCTCCACCTATCTGCAATCCCGCCTTCACAGGTACTTCCATATATAAATCATAATATATCGTATCATATTCTTGAGACTCCAATGCTGTAATTGGCATTTTAACGCTGATTTCTTCCCACATTTCTCTAGATGATGTAAAATTAGCCTTTACATGGATAGCCGCATTCTTGTTAAACTCTGCTATAGAAACCTCTTGTAGTGCATCTCCATAGGAGCTTGCCAAATCTGAATCCGTAAGTGCAGACAAATCTAATTCTGCCTTTACATCACCTTTTTTTAGATAAATGTTATCAATATAGATATCTTTCTTATATTCATATCCAGTCCCACCAATACGTGCTACGAATACATCTCTTTTCCCTACCTCTGGAAGCTTGCTGCTATATGTAATTTTTATGTATTCTTTGTTTCCAATCTTAACTGTTTTCCCATCACCTTCAATTGCGGTCCATTTTGTTTCCGCCCAAGAATTATCATTCATTAACTGTTGCAACTGACTGTGAACGGTATCACTATTGCTTAGATACTGTGCATACAATCCTACTGCTTTACTAAATCCACGTTCGTTACATAACGGAATAATTTGTTGATAGTTTGCTAAATTTTTTTCAATACTTTCCTGCATTTGATTCATATCGGAATCAAATTTGCTATCGATTGTTTTCTCTATTTCTTCTGAAAGAAGTTTCATTTTGTCCAAATTATTCGTAATTGTATCAAGATATACTTGTTCCAAATAATATATGTACATACTATCTGCTGCTTCATTCTTCCCTTGAAGTTGATTGATTTCACTTATGCTTGTCTCAATATCACTGTTATTGTTATTTCTTCTAATTCCGTACACTCCTACCAAGCCTAAAATCAGTATTCCTATGAACGCAATACTACCAAGTTCAATAATCTTACCTTGTATTGTTCGAAATACATTTGTCTTTTGTTTTTTCTTCATATAAGTTTCCTTCCCTTCATGCATTCTTATGCACGGTTAATTTATCATGACTTTTCTAGCTATTTATTAGTTAATTAATTTATTTGTTAGGTTAATATTATCATAACTTTTTCAAATATACAATAGTATCAATTATATATTTTTTTAATAAATCCCACTTGAAAGTGCTGTTTTAAATATAAATCTATATTTTCCACAGACAAAAACGCAAAAAAATACCTTATTCCAAATATAATATTGCATTTACGATACAATCAATACTATATTTAGCATAAGATATTTTTAGTTTTTTAACCTTATTATTTTATTTTTTAATTACTAAGCAATTCACTTACATACTCATAAATCTTCTCAGCAGCATCTTCACCATACTGTGCAATAATCTTAACAATTGCACTACCAACAATTGCTCCATCCGCTTCTTTAAAATATTCTTGCACTTGTTCCTTTGTATGTATACCAAAACCAATTGCCACTGGAGTATCCGTAACCTTACGAATACTTCCTACGATTTCTGGTACATTTGTCTTAATATCGCTTCGAACTCCTGTAACTCCCATAGAAGAAACTACATAGATAAATCCTTGCGCTTCTTTTGCAATCATCTCAATTCTACTTGCAGACGTTGGCGCGATTAATGATACTAACTCTAAATCATATTGAGCTGCTATATCGGCTAACTCTCCTTTTTCTTCAAATGGCATATCCGGAATAACTAATCCATCAATACCAACCTCTTTACATCTCTTGCAGAAACGTTCTGAACCATATTTATAGATTGGGTTTAAATATGTTAAAAATACTAATGGAATGTTTGTTTTCTTACGAAGAGATACCACCATATCAAACACTTTATCTGTTGTACAACCTGCACTTAGCGCACGAATATTAGCCTCTTGAATAACTGGCCCTTCTGCAATTGGATCAGAGAATGGGATACCAATCTCTACTAATGAAGCTCCTGCTCTCTCCATCTCTAATATAAATTCTTCCGTCTTATCTAAACTTGGGTCTCCTGCTGTTAGGAAACCGATAAATGCTTTTTTATTTTCAAATGCGCTCTTTATTCTACTCATGTAAATCTACCCCCCTGTATCTTGCAATAGCCGCTACGTCTTTATCACCTCTACCAGATAAACAACAGATAATAATTTGATCTTTTGACATTGTTGGTGCAAGCTTCATAATATGAGCTACTGCATGACAGCTCTCAATTGCTGCAATAATTCCTTCCTGCTTTGCTATATATTCGAATGCATCTACTGCCTCTTCATCTGTAACAGGCACATAGGTTGCTCTTTTAATATCATGTAGGTAAGCATGCTCTGGCCCAATTCCCGGATAGTCAAGCCCTGCCGAGATTGAATATACTGGAGCAATCTGACCGTATTCATCTTGGCAGAAATACGATTTCATACCATGGAATATTCCCTCCGAACCAACTGCTATTGTTGCTGCTGTTTCCTCTGTATGAATACCATGACCTGCTGCCTCACAACCTATTAATTGAACAGATTCGTCTTCAATAAAGTTATAAAATGTTCCCATCGCATTACTTCCACCACCACAACAAGCCATTACTACATCTGGTAGTTTCCCTTCTGCTTTTAGAATTTGCTCCCTAGCTTCTTTACTTATAATACTTTGAAAATCTCTTACCATTGTTGGAAATGGATGAGGTCCCATAACAGAACCAAGTACATATAATGTATCCTCGACTCTTCTTGTCCATTCTCTCATACAATCATTAACAGCATCTTTTAATGTCATCGTTCCTGTTGTAACAGGGTGAACCGTTGCTCCAAGTAACTCCATACGATATACATTCAAAGCTTGGCGAACGGTATCTTCTTTCCCCATAAAGATTTCACACTCTAATCCAAGCAACGCTGCTGCTGTTGCCGTAGCAACACCGTGTTGCCCAGCACCTGTTTCTGCAATAACTCTTGTCTTTCCCATCTTCTTTGCAAGCAACGCTTGGCCAAGAACGTTATTTATCTTATGAGAACCTGTATGATTCAAATCCTCTCTCTTTAGATAAATCTTCGCCCCACCTAAATCTTTAGTCATCTTCTCTGCATAATATAGTAACGATGGTCTTCCCGCGTACTCATTAAGCAATGTTGTTAACTCTTTATTGAATTCCTCATCATTCTTATAGAACTCATATGCTTCCTCTATCTTAATTAATTCGTTCATTAGGGTTTCCGGAACATACTGTCCACCGTGTTTACCAAATCTTCCTTTACTCATAATTTACTTCGCTCCTTTTCATTGTTTTGTAAAACCCTTTTTCTATTCAAAGTATTTTACAATTGTCTAATCTCTCTTATCCTATATTCTTACGGATTTTTTCAACAAAGTTTTTGATTTTCTCTTCGTCTTTGAATCCATCTGTTTCAAGCCCACTACTTGCATCAACGCCATATGGTTTAACTTCTTGTATCGCCTGCAATGCATTTTCCTGTGTAATACCACCAGCTAAGAAAAACGGCTTATTCATCTTCTTAATCATGCTCCAGTCAAATGTCTTACCATTTCCACCTTCACATTCCACTGAAAATGTATCTAATAAAATATAATCACAATCATAGGAATTCGCACGTTCAATATCCGCCTCTTCCTTCACACGTACAGCCTTGATTATACCGGTCTTCTTATCTGTCACATCTGAATCCACTTCTGTCTTATCCAAGTATGTTCGTAACCGTGTAATATACTCTGCGTCTTCATCACCATGTAACTGCGCATATTGAATAATATCCTTCTGAATTAAACTTGCTACCCATTCCACTGGTTGATTAACGAATACACCAACTCTGATAAGTGCCGGATTTAAAGCATTTTTTAATTCTTCTGCCAATTCTTCACTAACTTGTCGTTTACTCTTTGCAAATACAAAACCAATGTAGTCTGGCATGTTTCTATTCACATACTCAACGTCTTCTAAACGACGTAATCCACAAATCTTGATTTTCGTTGTTGACAACTTTCGTCACCCCCTACTGCTTTCAATCAATTCTTGCAACTGTTCTCTACGATTTGACGCTGTCATCATTGTCTCTCCAATCAGAACACCATCAACACCATTTGCAACTAATTCTTTAATATCTTCTGTTGTTTTAATTCCACTTTCTGATACAAACAATATATCTTTAGGAACTAGTGCACGTAAGCGAATACTGTTATGAATATCTACTTTAAATGTCTTCAAATCTCTATTATTAACACCTATTATTTTTGCTCCTGCTTGTAATCCTCGTTTCACTTCCTCTTCATCATGTGCCTCAACCAAAACTGACAATTGAAGTGAATTTGCTATTTCTATATAAGTATGTAATTGTTCATCATCTAAGATTGCACAGATTAACAAAATCGCACTTGCTCCAATTGCTTTCGCTTCATAAATCTGATATTCGTCTACCGT
The DNA here is from genome assembly GCF_031551385.1 of Anaerosporobacter sp. GTDB lineage: Bacteria > Bacillota > Clostridia > Lachnospirales > Lachnospiraceae > Anaerosporobacter. Next base: position 23,416 of record NZ_JAVBNS010000005.1, on the reverse strand, counting down.
AAAGTCTTTTCTTAACACTGGAATTGACACATTTTTTGTAATCTCCTGTAAGTATGCATTATCTCCCTTGAAGTAATGTGGTTCTGTTAATACCGAGATTGCACTTGCTCCTGCTGCTTCATAATCCTTTGCAATCTCTACATATGGAAAATCTTCTGCAATCACGCCTTTGGAAGGAGACGCTTTCTTCGCTTCACAGATAAATGATAGACCCTCTTTAGCAATAGCTTCTTCAAAAGATGCTGTTTTATTCTTCATACACTCTAATGCTTTTTGTTTCATTTCTTCTAAAGAGATTTCTTCCTTTTGAGTGGCTACTCGAAGTTTTGTTTTCTCTGCAATTTCTTCTAATATATTCATATCATTTTCTCCTATTATCTAATCAACTGATACACTGATTGCTACGCATTTCATGCCCTTGCATCATCATATTATGCTTGGCTCAATGCGATAAACCTATCTAACTGCGCTTTTGCTGCTCCACTTGCAATTGTCTCTCTTGCAAGTTCAACTGCTTCTTCTATTGTTAACTCATCCGAAGCAACATAAATTGCTGCGCCTGCATTAAGAATAACTGCGTCTGTTTTTGGTCCTTGCATACCATTCAAGATATCTAATGCAATCTTTGCATTCTCTGCTGGCTCTCCACCTACTAATTCAGACTTTTCACAACGTGTAAAACCAAATTGTTCTGGTGTAATTTCATATGTTTTAAATACATCATTCTTGAATTCACATACTTTTGTTGGAGCACTCATTGAGATTTCGTCTATGCTGTCTTCTCCATACACAACCATTGCTTTCTTAACACCAAGATTATGAAGTACATGTGCAAGTGGCTCTACTAAATCCTCACTATACACTCCTAATAATTGCATACTAGCTCCCGCTGGATTTGCTAATGGTCCTAATATATTAAACAATGTTCTTATTCCCATCTCTTTTCTTACAGGGCCTACAAAACGCATTGCTGTATGATATTTTTGTGCAAATAAGAAACAGATATTAATTTCTTTTAAAAGTTCTGAACTTCTCTCTGGCTCAAGGTCAATCTTAACGCCAAGTGCTTCTAAGCAATCTGCTGTACCACATTTACTAGAAGCAGCACGATTTCCGTGCTTCGCAACTGGTATTCCTGTTGCTGATACGACAATCGAAGCCATTGTAGATATATTGAATGTATTCGATCCATCTCCGCCTGTTCCTACGATTTCTAATACATCTAAGTCATTTAAGAATCTTTCACAATGCATTCTCATAACTCTTGCTGCTGCTGTAATTTCATCTATTGTCTCACCCTTCATTGCCATTGCTGTTAAAAATGATGACTTTTGTGCATCTGTCGCTTGATTTGTCATAATCTCATTCATAACTGCTTCTGTCATTTCTGGTGTTAAGTTTTCTTTCTTACTTAATATTGCAATTGCCTCTTTTATCATAATATAATTCCTCTACCCTTTCTTATAATCTGCTTACTTTGCATTACGGATACCTATCGTCAATGAAGAATGCGTCCTCTTCACATTTTTCTATCCCTCTAAAAAATTTCTTATCATTGTATGCCCCTCAGGTGTCAAGATAGACTCTGGGTGAAACTGTAGTCCATACACTTCATGGTCTCTATGTTTTACCGCCATAATCTCACCATCATCTGTCTTTGCCGTTACTATTAATTCCTCTGGAATTGTATCTCGTACAGCTATTAATGAATGATATCTTGCAACTTTTACTCGTTTCTCTAATCCCCTGAAAATCTTACTCTCTATATCAACATCTACTTCCGATTGCTTCCCATGCATTAACTGTTTCGCATAGGAAACCGTCGCTCCGAATTCTTGACATATCGCTTGATGCCCTAAGCACACACCAAGGATTGGTCTTTTTCCTGCAAAGTAACGAATTGCTTCTCTACAAACACCTGCATCTTCTGGTCTTCCTGGTCCAGGAGAAATAATGATATGTGATGGATTCATCGCTTCAATCTCTTCCACCGTTTTTTCATCATTTCTTATCACTGTAATATCACTGTTCATTGTTCCTATTAGTTGATATAGGTTATATGAAAAACTATCATAATTATCAATTAATACTATCATGTTCTCCCTCCATTCTATAACGCTTCCTGTCCATCGTTTACTGCGTTCATTACTGCCTTCGCCTTGTTAATACACTCTTGGAACTCATTCTCTGGAACGCTATCTGCTACAATTCCAGCTCCTGAACGAACAAATACTTTTCCATTCTTCTTATATGCAATTCGTATTGCAATACAGGTATCCATATTTCCAGTAAAATCAATATATCCGATTGCTCCACCATAGATACCACGCTTATTATTCTCTAGTTCATTGATAATTTCCATTGCACGAATCTTTGGTGCTCCCGATAACGTTCCTGCTGGTAATACCGCATCTATTGCATCAAGGCTGCAATATTTATCATCTATCGTTGACATTACTGTAGATCCAATGTGCATAACATGAGAATATCTTTGAACCTCCATATACTTCTCAACTTCTACGCTACCAAACTTGCTAATCTTACCTAAGTCATTTCTTCCAAGATCAACTAACATGTTATGTTCTGCAAGCTCTTTACCATCTGCTAGTAACTCTTTCTCTAACTCTTCATCTTCCGCTTTGTCTTTTCCTCTTGGTCTTGTACCCGCTAGTGGAAATGTATGTAGTGATCCATTCTCTAGCTTCACTAACGTCTCTGGTGACGCTCCTGCCACTTCCATATCATCACTACTAAAATAAAACATATACGGAGAAGGATTCAATGTACGAAGCATACGATACGTATTCAACAAGCTTCCTTCAAACTGCGCTTCCAAACGATTTGACAATACTACTTGGAAGATATCTCCCTCATAGATATAGTTCTTAGCCTTTGTAACCATTTCGCAGTATTCTTCTTTCGAAAACAATGTTGTGAATTCTGAAGTAAGTTTTCCTGGTTTTTCAATCAGTGGTTCACCATATCTGATTAACTCTATCATTTGGTTAATTTCATCAACACAACGATTATATTCATTCTCTAAGTCTTCTACTCTTGCATTTGCAATTACGAAAATCTTCTGCTTCACATTATCAAATGCAATTACCTTATCGAATAACATTAAATCTACATCACGGAAATTTTCTTCATCGTTGGCAGTTAATTTTAATTTTGGTTCTTTATACTTTGCATAATCATAAGCAAAATATCCAACTAACCCTCCTGTAAATGTTGGCATACCTTCAATCTTAGGGCTTGTATACTGACGTAAGATTTCTTTGATGCATTCCCCTGGATTTTGATTCATCGTTTGAATCTCTTCACCCTTCTTTACCGTTACCGTTCCATCAGCACACGCAACTTCCATCTTAGGGTCATAGCCAAGGTATGTATATCGTCCCCATACTTCTTGATTCTCTACACTTTCTAACAAATAACAATGGCGGCTTACTTTCTTTAGTGCTCGTAACACCTCAATTGGAGTACGGATATCTGATAAAATCTCCGTATAAACTGGAACAACTTGGTATCCCTCTGCAACTTGTTTTGCTTCTGCTAATGTAATCATGATATTCCTCCCTTTCATTCATCACTATTTTTAAACAACAAACAACGCCCCTGACTATTGCTCTATAAACAATAGTCAAGGACGGTTATAATTAAACTTATACCGCGGTGCCACCTTGCTTTATGGTTTCCCACACTCTCTACGAAATACTATCATATTTCTGACAACTTACGTATGCCTTCACGTCATGGAATACTTGAAGTTTATAAAACTTCTTTGACCATGCCCTCAGTGGTCCATTTAATGAACTGCAATTCTATAGGGTTCTCACCTTCCCCCACTCTCTGTAAGCGCATATTTCATTTTTATCTCCACCTCAACGGTTTAAAGATATTCAATTGATTTGAATTGGTAATTTACTTTATTATACTACTGTCACATAAAATGTCAATCGTTTTTTTAATTTTTTTATTCTATTCTCTTTGACAATGCTCGCAAAAATATATCGTACCACCAAGATAGCTCGCTTTACGAAGCTCATATCCACACTTTGTACATGGTGTCCACAATGTCTTTTTGCTTAACCACGTCTGATAATTACCTGGATTTCCAAGCAAATCTTTTTCCGTATCACGCCCACCTTCTTCACACATTTGACGAACAACCTCACATGTACAAGTATATAATTTATAAAATTCCTCTTCTGTTAAACTTGCCATATTGCATCTTGGATGTAATCCAGCTTGATATAAAATATCTTGCAACGTTCCATTACCGATACCAGGGAATCTCTGCTGTGTTCCAAGGAATGCTTTAGCTGAAACTTTCTTTCCCTTGCTTTGTTCATATACTTGTTTAAAATACTCATACGTAAATGCTTCCATCAACGGAGTTATCTTCTCTTTCGAACTAAGATAATGCTCGTTTTCGCATGTTCCTTCTTCAAACACTCCCATAAATCCATACATTTGCACTGACGCCACAACCGCCGTGTCATCATCAAAGCGGATAAACAATTGACTCTTCTTTGGAAATTTCTTTGGATCATCGTAATACCTCGGATAAGCACCATCTGCAAACACTACTCTCATATCTTCTAATTCCAACTCAATAATTCCGCTATAGTAATTCGCTCCAGTAACCTGCTTTCCTTCTAATTGCTCTTCAAACAAATCTTGTTCACCCCAGAACCATGCAAATCTATGTGGTGACTGTAACACAATAACTTCACTTACGATTTTATCTTTTAATACTTCCTTCATTTGTTTTGCAATCGTATAACTTTCTGATAATTCTAACATATAACCACCCTTCCTTTTCATTATAAGCTTTAATATTCATTCTTTCTCTCTTACTAATAATATACCACTTTAACCAGACACAGTATGTCATATATAAAAAAATATCGTAACTATTTATGACTAAGTTGTCCTTTAAGTTACGATATTTTTATATTATTTATTATAAGTGACTCTTCAAAATGTAATAATGCAATGTGTTTTCTGTCGGAAATGTATTATCGAACAAAAGCAAGTATTTATATACCGGAAAGTTCCTCCACCTTACAAAAGTGTTCTTTTGTCTTCCGATTATAGCTGATTCCAACAGCAAAAACTCGTCCTGTATATTTTTTCCTTTCACCCAATTTTCCCCTAAATCGAAAGTCATAGTTTTTATCCTTAATCTGTTGAATCGCTTCATCTGGTGAACAGTCAATCTTTAATTCAAGAATAAGTGCATCTGCCCCTTTTCTTTCAGGATAGAAAATAAAATCCACATATCCTTCACCGGCTTTATCCTCACGCTCTACCCGATATCGATCTCTTGCCGCCAGATATACCAAATTAACCACTGCCGACAATTCAATCTCACTGTTATACGAAAAAATCGGTGACTCTGTATCGTGTGCAAACTTAAGAATTTCTGTCATAGTCTTAGTATCACTGGAAAGCGTTGCCTTTAACATTTTTTCTGATTCCTTCGCTAAACGATAAACGTACCCAAATGATTCTTTCGACATTAACAGTTTTTTAAATTGATCCATAATTTCGCGATTTGGTATAAAAACTTTTCTTTCCTCATAAGTTAAAAGTCCATAAACCAGCATTGCTGAATAGATTTCCTCTTTGGTATTTAGATTCATAGAAGCTGCTGCATAATTTTGAATCTCTGTTTCGATTCCCTCTCCTGCTATCATCAAAACAAGATCCTCTCTAACCTCTTCTATGTTATTACGAACATAATAGAAAATCTCGTCATAAGGTCCTGAACTCGTCCAATAGTCTGCCAGTTCATTATCTGACAATGCACATACAACAGAGCGTGGATTATACATTCTCTCACCCATTGCTGTATAGTAACCGTCATACCAAACACGCAGATCTCCCCTGGATATTTCTGGGCTCTCGGTCTCTTTCTTATAAACCTCATATAGTGTATCAACTTCACGATCAAGAAATCCAAAGTATTCACTAAATTTTTTCTTCGTGGCCATATCGTACTCAAGAAACATATTTAATTCCGAACCACTAGAGTATTTTGCAATCGGAAGCACGCCTGTCATATATGCAAGTTCTACGTATACCTGATCTTTTAGTAAATTTTTAAGAAACAGAAGATACTCCTTTTGCTCCTCACTTGAAATATAGGACATATGAAAAACCGCATCCCACTCATCCATTACAAAGACAAATCGGTGAGTGGTCTTCTGAAAAACAACCAGAAGAATATCCCAAATCGACATATTCTTATCAATGTTCAACTCTGAATAGGTCTGCAAAATATCTTCTTTTATACCTCTTGAAATACGATTGATATAGTTCTGATAAGTATTACAATTCTCTGGCACTCTGCTGAAATCAATATAAATCACATTATGCTGATTAAGATGTTCTTCATAACCTTTCATTTTTGCAATCACCAGTTTATCAAACACATCATAAGCATCTTGCGTTTTTCCGAAAAAAGCACCAATCATATTTGCCATAACACTTTTTCCAAAACGACGCGGTCTTGTGATGCATATATACTTATTGATTCCTCCAAGCACAGGAAAAAGATCTTTCATCAATAATGATTTATCAACAAAGTATTTATTTAAAAACACTGCTTTGTAAGATGTATATGGAACATTACTGTTCAAAAACATTCCCATATTCATACACCCCTTCCTATCCGTTTACGCTTATGATAACACAACCAATGTAGTTTGTCATTCAAGTTCACACACAAAGGGGTTTTTTTACTCTCGAATCATATCTGCTGCCACCCCGCGCTTTTTATTCGCATAAAACAATACCGCTGCTATAACTACAAAGAAAATCGAGATAAACTGTGATGTTGACAGGAAACCAACTACACCACGTTCATCATCTCGTAAAAATTCAATTAAGAACCTTCCCATTCCATATAACACAAGATATAATGCCGCTGTATTTCCTTTGTACTTCGCTTTTCTCGCATAAAGAATTAAAATCCCTGCTATTAAAAAATCTCCTCCTGCCGAGAATAACTGCGTTGGTAATACTTTCACACCTGCAGGTGCCATACTATTCTCTGGAAATGTTACTCCTAATGCACAACTTGTTTCACTACCATAGCAACAGCCTGCTAAAAAGCAACCAAGTCTTCCAAATCCTTGCGCAATCGATATAGAGGGCATTACAATATCAAAGTAACTCATAAAGCTAAGTTTTTTCTTTATGCAATACAACATGCACGCTAATACACCAGCTATAATTCCACCATAAACAACAAAACCTTCTGAACCTAATACAGCTAATGGGTCTTTGATAAAATCTTTAAATTCAACAATAACATATAATAATTTTGCTCCAACAAAACCACTGATAATTGCAATTAATGCAACATCAACAATCGCTTCTTGGTTTAGCCCATAAGCTTTTGCACGGTGTGTTGCCACAAATACTGCCAACATAAATCCAATCGCAATCATAAGACCATATCCATGAACGGTAAAACCGCCAATTGTAAACATATCTTTTAACATATACTTTTTCTCCTTTGATTCAACTCACAACATAACTATTTGGGACTTTATCCTTCTAGTTACCTCATGACTTTCTTAATTATTTTATCATACATTCGATCCGAAAGTATATGTTTTGAAAATACAGACAACTTCGCTCCATATCCAACTAGATATCTTGTCTTCGGCTTCTTCGCACGAACTGCTCTTGCAATTGTGTTTGATATAAGTTCTGGCTTAGAAATAGAATTCGATGTGTATGCCTTTTTAAAATAATTCGCAACACGATTTGCTTGCTTCTTGTATGCTCCTTTCGCAGAAACCTCTTGCAGATGATTTGCTGCGATAATTCCCCAATCGGTTTTTATTGCCCCTGGCTCAATTAATACTACGTCAATACCAAATGGCTCAACCTCCATACGAAGACAATCCGAGAAACCTTCTACCGCATATTTTGTTGCATGATACCACGCTCCGAATGGCGTGCATACTCTGCCTGCCATAGACGATATATTAATTATCTTACCAGCATGTTGTTTCCTCATTGTAGGAAGTACTAATTGTGTCATACGTGCAAGACCAAATAGATTTACATCTAATTGCTTTCTCGCTTCCTCCATTGGAACATCTTCAATTGCTCCATAGAATCCATACCCTGCATTATTCACAAGCACATCGATTCTTCCCTCTTTCTTTACTACGCTATCTACACAAGCAATCATAGACTCCTCATCCGTTACATCTAACGACATAATTGAAACACCTTTTTGCTCGATATCCTTCATCTTATCCATTCGGCGTGCAGCGCCATATACTTTATATCCCATATCCTTTAAAACTAACGCAGTATCTTTTCCAATTCCAGATGATGCACCTGTTATTAATGCTACTTTCTTAGCCAAATCATTGCACACTCCTTTTTTATCAATTCTTGATTAATTCTTAGTCAATTATACTCTTATTTCTCAATTTGTCATATAGAATTTTATTTTGTAGTGTGCAAGGCTTGGGATTGAACAATAACTTTATTCCATCTTAAGTCCTATAATTAGCAGGTAACTTTATCTTGGCTTGGTTTTTTCTCTTACTTTGCTTCATATAGACTGCTCCGACAATAACCCCAGCACTGCCAAATATTCCGCCAAATATTAAAATCCCTGCTTCTTTAAATTTCAAATCATCTCTCGCTTCTTTTGCTGATAAATTTTTTTCTCTTAGATATGCACTCTTTTCAGTTGTTTTACTTGAATATCTTTCTCGATAAATAGTAGCACCACCATTACGCGCGTCCCAATACTCATCATAGTCAACACTCTCTTTGAACGTTTCTGCTGATGTAGTATCTGCATAGTAAATATAATGAAGTCCACCTACTGACCATACTTTATACGCCACTGCCTTTATCGTTTCTTCATACTTATAATCCGTAGGTATAAGAGCGCACCGCACAAAAAATGTCGCTGTTGATACTACCAAAATAGTCACTCCTATTATTAATGCCTTTTTCCCCTTCCTCTTGTCCTTCTTATTAAATTCATCGGCAATTTCGTCTCTTATTGGCAAGTGTTCTGTTTCTGCATGTTCTTGTTTTTCAACAGATAATCGTCTCTCAAGTTCGCCCACTATTTCAATTGCCGCATCTTTATCCGCAAAATCAATTGCCGCAATCTCCTTGCCTCCTACCGCATAGATATGAATTTTAATTGCTTCTTCCCCTTTTCTTATATTCCAGTCGCGCGAATCCACTACTTTTATTGATTTTGCATCATCATACTTAATAATCTGTAATCTTTTCGACAAAAATCTTGACAACGGAAACATAAGAACATATTTTGTACCAATATATATTACCCTGTTTCGTTGCTCAACACATTTTGCATTATACATATCGTTTTCTAAATCTTCTATCGTTCCAAGTCCATCCATAGCCTCTACAATTTTCTTTTTACAAACTGCTTTACGCATTGAAAATACAGCTAGTATTGCAATTATAACTGTTCCAAGAAACAGTCCAATCAAAAATTTCACTATAGGTTCACCCATGTCGAGCTTTCCTTCTTCTCCTGCACATAGATATAAAAGGAAAGGGAGTGGTATTAACAGCTTTATTAGAGCTTTCCCCATTTTCTTTTTTGCATCATCGATTTTTATGTATATATTTTTCTCTATCCAGTTTTCATTATTCATCGTTTTACTTTCCTATCCCCTCAGCTTGTTTTTTCCTTTACTCATCACTAACAATACAACACCCATAATCAACACAATCCCACCAAAAAACCAACCTACAGATATTGTTTTTGCTTCTTCTAGCCACAACTTATTTCGTACTTCTTTTGCTGATAATTCTTTTTCCTTTATAAATATACTTTTTCGCGCAGTATCACTTGAATACTTTTCGCGATAAATTGTTGCTCCACCAAACTGTGCAGAAGCACTTTCCCCCGAAGTGGCACGTTCTCGAAATGTTGCTGCCGAGGTACTATCCATATAGTGGATAAAGTGGCTATCTCCCACCGTTTCTACTTGATACGCATCCGCTCTTACATTTCCTTTATATTTATAATCTGTCGGTACTTTTGCGCAGTTTGCAATAAAATATACCGTTGATAACACCATTATAATAACACCAATTACCAATGCTAAAATCCCATATTTTTTATCTCTTGTATTAAGTTTCTTTGCAACCGCATCTCTTATTGGTAAATTTTCCATCATTTCATCTCCTATTTCTCTATTGATATATTTCTTTCTATCTCTTCAACAATCTCGATTGCATGATCCTTGCTGTTTGTGTTCACAATACCGACTTCCTTACCACTTGCATCCACTAATTGGATTTCTATTCCCCTAGCTCTCTCTTTGTGATTGTATCGGTAATCCATAACTTTCATTGTTACTGCCATATCATATCTAATTACTTGTAATTTTGCAGGATTCAGCGTTGTCCAATATACAGTAAAAACATATTTTTTCCCAACAAAGATAGAAAACACTGGCGCATCAAATCTTTTTGCGTTTTTCATGTCCTCATCAAATTCTTCTATTGTTCCTTTTCCCTCAAGAAACTTCTCAATTTTCTTTTGGTATACAGATCTGTTTAATCTCAATACCGTAATTGCTATACATAGCAATAGACCGATTCCACACATAAGTCCAATTCTTAAACTTGGAGTCTCTAAAAAATCTGTACTTGATTCCGCCTGTGCCTGCCAAAATGAAACCCCTACCGTAAGAACTAATAAAAACATTACCCTTGTTACTGTCCTTGCCTTGTTTTTCTCAATTTTTTTATATACATTTTCCTCTAACCAACTTGTAGTATTCATCACTCTACTCCTTTTTCTTTTATTGTATTTTTATAACCTTCTCGCTTTTTGCTCTTCTTATATTTATCGCCATTAATAGTGCTCCTGCAAACAATACTATAAAGCCGAATATCCAACCAAATAGCAGTACAAGGAATTCATCACCTCGCGCTTTCTCCTTGACCTCTTTTGCTGACAAGTTTTTCTCTTTTAAAAATACACTTTTTTGCGCTTTATTACTTGTATATTTTTCACGATAAACGGTAGCACCTCCAATGCGTGCTGCATTATACTCTTCTTCACTAGCTACTTCTCGAAACATTGCCGACGAAGTCGTATCTGCATAGTAAATATAGTTAATTCCACCTTGATATCCCACTTTATATGCCACTGCCTTTATCGTTTCTTCGTATTGGTAATCCATCGGAATGCTCGCACCCTTCACACCATAATACAAGGTTGATCCAATCATCAACATTGCACCAACCACAACTACTCCAATGTTCAACTTCCAATCTCTCTTATTCAGTTTGCTTGCAACCTGCTCTTTGATTGACAATTGATTCTCAGTATCCGGTCTTTGTTCCCCTCTTGATAATTGTTCTTCCATCTCTCCAATAATGCCAATCGCATCTTTTTTATTGCTTATTCCGATAAAGTCAATCGCCTTTTTTCCCAATCTATTAATCTGGATCTGAATACCTGTCTGACTACCTCTTCCTGCTTTAAAACGTGCATCAACAATTTTTACAGATACTGCATCATCATACTTAATTACTGTCACTCTTTCTTGAGAAAACATTGTAAAAGACAGATTGATAATATATCTTGAACCAACAAATGTTACCATCTCCGCATTCTCGAATTTCTTTGCATTACGCATATCTTCCTCTAAATCCTGTACCGTTCCTAACTCCTTCATCGCATATATTACTCTATCTTTATATACAGATTCATTTGTTGCTTTTATATTTAATAATGCGCATATTGTTAAAAAAATAGGTGCTACACTTACATAGATCGGCGTTTCTTTTCCTATTCGAAAATCGCCTGCAGAACATATCTGCCAAATCATAAAAGCGCCCCAAAGAACTAGAAAAGAAATTAGCATTCTTATTATTGCTTTTCTTACCTTCCTAACTTTCCCACATACATTCTCATCCAACCAACTTGTTTTCTCCATCTCTCTACTCCTCTAATATTTTATTCAGATTTTTCACAACTTCTCCTGCCATAATCAGCCCTGCAACAGATGGTACAAACGATAAACTTCCTGGAATATCTCTTCGATCCGTACATTTTCTCTGCGCTCCCGGTGGACAGATACAATGGCTTCTGCAGCTCATTGACATATCTTCTAATGGCCTTTTTGGTTTTTCCTTGGAATAAACAACAGTTAATTTTTTAACACCTCTTTTTTTAAGTTCACGTCTCATCACCTTAGCTAATGGACACATTGTTGTTTTATAGATATCAGTCACTTCAAATCTTGTAGGGTCTAACTTATTTCCTGCCCCCATACAACTAATGATAGGAATACCAGCCTCTTTTGCTCGCATAATAATATCAAGTTTAGCTGTCACGGTATCTACTGCATCCACTACATATGTATAATTCGAAAAATTAAATTGTCCTGCTGTTTCAGGAAGATAGAAACACTTATGCACTGTAACCTCTGCCCTTGGATTAATATCAAGTATTCGTTCCTTCATAACATCTACTTTATATTTTCCCACTGTCTTTCTTGTTGCTATAATCTGACGATTGATATTCGTTAAACACACCTTATCATCATCGATTAAATCAAATGCCCCAACACCACATCTTGCAAGTGCTTCTACCGTATATCCTCCAACTCCACCAATTCCAAATACCGCCACTCTTGCCTCTGCAAGTGTTTGCATATATTCCTCTCCAAGTAATAATTGCGCTCTAGAAAATTCATTTAACATATTCATATACCATCCTTATTATAAAAATATTAGTAATTTCACAGGACTATATCCTTTGAATTACATTTTCATATTAATTATATATGTTTTATATGTTAATGTACATATTACTTTTATTGAGTTAAAAATAATATATTTGACTGCAATCTTAAACAGTTATTACCATTATCACAACTATTTTACATATTAATTCAGCATTCGGCAATAGGACTTTTGCTTTATTAGACACAAAAAGACAAAGTATGTTAATCTACTTTGCCTCGTTTACAAATAATTATTGTTTTTTCTTTCTAATTTTCTATATATTCTTTCTTGCGTTTTCCAATCGTTCTGCAAATTGTTCGTAGAAATCTTTTTCCTTTTCAAACGGAGTCAAATAAAATAGTTGAAGAATATACATTGTTATTTTCTTTCTGAGTGCCTCATCTTCCGTTGATTTCATCATCAACTGTACTTCCTTCAAGAAGTAATGCCATACATTCACAAACTCTTGATTCTTCTTTAAATCAGGTGTATCAATCCATTTACTTAGCTTCACCTTTGTCTTGTTTGGCTTTGCACACTCATGAACTTGTAGAATATACCGAAATCTCTCATCATCATAATATCTTCCCAGCGGAAAGATACGGCAAAATCCTGGACGAGAAGCGTGAATACTGCATCGTCCTTCTTCATTTAAGAACACACAACGCTCCTCTTCTCCAGTCATACGAAGATTCGGAAGTATTACTCCATCTACTAGGTTAAGTTCAATCTTATCTGTTAATAACTCTTCAAATTTGCACTCTAGTTTTATAGATAAACGGTGAATATCCAGTGGGTCTAATACAAGTGAATTTCCCATTCCTTGGCAACATGCAGAACATCCATTACAGTCATCACAACCTACTTTCACCATATCATTCAACTCATAGAACTTACCATCTGATATCTCATCTAAACTACAATTTCTTTTCATACTTATACCATGCCTATCACCGATTCACTTGTGATACTGCCCACATACTTACGGTCGAAAGAATCACTGGGCTGCATGTTCACCTTCACATTATTTTCTCTCAACCTAATACCAATGTATTTTATATCTCTCGCAACATATTATAACGCGTTTCTTCTTCATCAAAAATTATGAAACCACATTTTTTATAAAGAGAAATCGCTGTTGTATTCGTCTTATATACGCCAAGTGCCACTAACCCAAGATCTTTTTCTTTTGCTTCTTCAACAACAAGATCCATTAGCTGTTTGCCATAACCCTTGCCTCAATGTTCTTCTCTCACAAGAATTAGAGCTAATCTTAAATAATCGTCTTCACTTACAACAGTTGTCCACAATGCTCCTGCTATTTCACCGTTCTCATCCACATATTCTTTTATTTTATTGTTCATAGTGTCGATACCATCTGGAAGAAGTTGATTCAAATCAGTCATCGCCTGTTCAATACAAGCTTCACGCTCTTTCCTCTCTTTATCAGATAACATCTCTATTCCTGCACATGTTGTGCCAATTATATATTCCTTTAATTTTTCATAAGACATATCTTGTTCTTTTAACATATAGTCACGTCCTTTTCAACCAATTATATATCCGTATCTATTCTAGCATATATTATGATGAATTAGAAGAAAAAAGCTCTTGCTTATCATTGATGCAGATTCTAAGTTACCATTCGCAGCAACCTCTAATAAATCTACTTCACTGATATAGCAAAGAGCTTTTCTTTTTTAACTTATAATTTTAAGAATTAGAATTTTTATTTTATTAATTAAATACAGAACATCTTTTTGATGTTGCTTTAATACCATATTGTCCATTAATAATAATTCTACCTTGTTCTGTTAAGGACGTACCTTCCCAATCATTTACCATATCAAGATAAGCCCAATCATCTCCGTTACCTTTCCATGACCATGCCATGTATCCAGCACCTTTTTCTTGACAGTAGCTCATAATTGTTGCTTCATCAACGTCACCATTTGTATGTCTGATTCCAAACTCGCCAATGCAAAGTGGATATCCGATATTTAATGCCGCATCGATGTTAGATTTTACAACGCCAGGAGCACCTGCATATTCATACATATGTATTGAGAACATTGTATTTTTAAGGTTATCAGATTGTGCTACTGTTTTACCATAGTCAAAGATAGATTGTGGGTATTGACCCCAACCAGCACAGTCAACCATGATTGTATTCTTAATTCCTGCATTTCTAAGCTTTGGTATTACAGATGTATAACCGTTACACCAGTTCTTTCCGTCCCAAGCTCCAGCCCATTCATTTGCAATGTTAAGGATAACTGTTTTTTCGTGTCCGATTAATGCATTTTTCATTTCAATCCAATATTGTCCTGCTCTCTCAATATCAGAAATACTATCTGAACCTGTAGCATCATGTACTTCCACAATAGCAACTAATTTGTTTTGTTCACACAATTGAATTAGACTTTGTAATTGTGATAACGATGTCTTATCCCATTGTTGTCCATCCCCAAGTACGATTCTTACACAATTTGCTCCAGTCTTGGCGATTGCTGGAATTGCTATGTTTTCTTTTCCTTGATACCATGCATAAGCATGATTAATTCCTCTCATAACAAATGGATTACCATTTGCATCATATAGAGTTGTTCCCTTAATATAAAATCCGTCACTAACTGGCTTTTGGTCTGGATTTGTTGCTGAAACCTTTGTGAATTTCCATCTTTGTTGGCTATTCCCATTGTCTGACCATTGTTGAACATTTGCACCATCATGAGTAAATCCACCATATACATCAAGGGCTTTCCCGCTACATTCTGCAATCAGTTTATAATAACCATCATTTGTACTTACGATTCTCCATCTTTGATGTGATGAACCATTATCTGACCATTGTTGTATGTTTGCACCGTCATGCGTGTATCCACCTTCTACATCAAGTGCTTTTCCACTATTCACAGATAACAATTTGTAATAGCCATTTCCCACATCAACTACTTTCCATTGTTGACTGCTACTTCCATTGTCTGCATTCTGCTCTACATTTGCACGATCACTTGTACTTCCCCCAGATACCGTAAGCATTTTTCCACTATGCTTAGCACTAATCTTGTAAACCTCGTTCGATACAATTCCTGTATCGTTTGATGCGCCTACGAAAATGTTGTTTGTACTCGCCTTTACATTACCAGGGAATAGTAGCGAAACAACCATTGCAGCTGACATCAATAAGGATAAACCTCTTCTCATACTTAAATCCTCCTAATACAATATAGTTTTTTCCTTTACTATCAAATGTAATGATTAAAAATCAAGACTGAAATCAGATATTTCTAATGTTCCAGTTGCTGGAGCTTCTCCTGCACCTGTGTAAATCTTAAATTGAACACCTTTCACATCAGTAGAACCTTGTAATGCATCAGCGTTAACCCATTTTGTAAGTGCTGATTTCCAGATTAATGCTCCAAAATCATATACTACATCAACAGATTCACCTGGTTCGATGATTCTTTCCGTTGTTTTATCAGTCGCAGTTTGTCCACCTGTTTCTTGCCATGTCCAACCACCACCAGTACGTAGTACTAATGATACATGAATTGCTTGTGTTCCTTTGTTTGTTAATGTACAAGAAAGACTTGCATATTGTGACCAATCTTGTCCTGTTCCTAATCCTGGTTGCGTTTCTGTTGAAACACCTGCTGCATCTTCAACGGTTACATTTTCGTATTTTACAAAGATTGTTTCATCTAGTAATCCACTTGCTGTTGTTTTAGCAAATGAAGACTCTGCGAAATCCCAAGCATAATAGCTTGCTGATTTTGGTCTATTCATTTCTGCAATTGTAGAATCGTAGATTCCATCTGCTAAATCGAAATCAATTGCATGAACTTCAAGACTACCTGCAAATCCGCCACCACCAGCTTGTACACGAAGAATAAGTCTGTTTGCTGATTTTGTAGCAATCTTTGCTAGTGGAACTGTTACCATTACAGTTGTTTTCGCTGGAATCTTAACATATTGTGCTGGCTCAACCCATTCCCAATCACCATCTTTTACGATTGTTTGAAGTTGGATTTCTTTTTCATTTGGATTTGTCACAACAATGTTCATGTTTTTGTATGCGCTTAAATCTAATGTTACTTTTGGATCAACTTGGAAACATGGATAGTTTTCTGTTGCAAGATTGAATGACATCTCCATCCCGCCAGTTTCAAGTTTTGTAATCTTTGCTACTGTTGCTGCCTGTGGCTTATCACTTCCGTTAATACCTACATACCAATCATCATAGTTCGCAATGATACCTGGATTAATTTCAGTGAATACACTCTTGTCCCCTGTTGTTAATACAAGTGGTGCACTTTTTGCTGATTCATTTCCTGCATCGTCAAATGCTGCTACTGTAAATGTATATGCTGTACTTTGTGCTAATCCAGTTACTGCATAACTTGTTTTTGTTGTAACGCCTAATTTAACTCCATCTTGATATACGATGTAACCTTCTACTCCAACGTTATCTGTTGATGCAGTCCATGATAGGTTTGCTGTTGTTACTGAAGCTGTACCTTTTACATTAGCTGGTACAGTTGGCGCTTCTTTGTCGTTACTATCAAGTGTTGTAACGCTTACTACATTACTTTTCGCTGATTCATTTCCTGCTGCATCTAATGCACTTACAGAAAATGTGTAAGCTTTGTTTGCTTTTAAATATTTTACTGTATGGCTATTTGATTGACTAATATCAACTAATACTCCATCTTGATAAATATTATATGCTACTACACCAGTATTATCTGTTGATGCTCCCCAGTTTAATTCTACAGAATTGTAGCTAGTAGCTCTTCCTGTTACATTTGATGGTACTGTTGGAGCTTCATTATCAACTACACCTGTATAACTAAATACAGAACAAACTTTTGATGTTGCTTTAATACCATATTGACCATTAATAATAATTCTACCTTGTTCTGTTAATGAAGTACCTTCCCAGTCATTTACCATATCAAGATAAGCCCAAGTGTCTCCGTTACCTTTCCATGACCAAGCAATGTATCCAGCACCTTTTTCTTCACAGTAGCTCATAATTGTTGCTTCATCAACATCACCATCTGTATGTCTAATTCCGAACTCTCCAATACAAACTGGATATCCAATGTTTAATGCAGAATCAATGTTTGATTTTACAACGCCAGGAGCACCTGCATATTCATACATATGAATTGAGAACATTGTATTTTTAAGTTTATCTGATTGTGCTACTGTTTTACCATAGTCAAAGATAGATTGTGGGTATTGTCCCCAACCAGCACAGTCAACCATAATGGTATTCTTAATTCCTGCATCTCTAAGTTTTGGTATAACAGAAGTATAACCATCACACCAGTTCTTTCCGTCCCAAGCTCCTGCCCATTCATTTGCAATGTTAAGGATAACTGTTTTTTCATGTCCGATTAATGCATTTTTCATTTCAATCCAGTATTGTCCTGCTTTCTCAATATCAGAAATACTATCAGAACCTGTAGCATCATGTACTTCTACAATAGCAACTAACTTGTTTTGTTCACATAATTGAATTAAGCTTTGTAATTGTGCTAACGATGTCTTATCCCATTGTTGTCCATCTCCAAGTACAATTCTTACACAGTTAGCTCCAGTTGCGGCGATTGCTGGAATTGCTATGTTTTCTTTTCCTTGATACCATGCATAAGCATGATTAATTCCTCTCATAACGAATGGATTACCATTTGCATCATATAAAGTTGTTCCCTTAATATAGAATCCGTCACTAACAGTCTCTTGTGGTGTCTTATTTGTTGTTACATTCACGCTACTCTTACTTGATTTGTTTCCAGCAGCATCTTTTGCTTGTACAGAGATTGTATATGTAATGTTTTGGTTTAATCCCGTTGCTGTATATGCTGTAGCTGTTGTTGTTCCAACATATGAATCATTAACATAAACATCGTATCCTACTACTCCAACATTATCAGTTGATGCATTCCAGCTTACTGTTGCTGAATTTGTTGTTTGAGAAACTGATTTAAGACCACTTGGAGTTGAAGGTGCTTCTACATCTTCATTTACACTTGGGTCTGGATCCGTACTTGGATCTGGATTTGTTGCTGAAACTTTTGTGAATTTCCATCTTTGTTGGTCATTCCCATTGTCTGACCATTGTTGTACATTTGCACCATCATGAGTATATCCGCCTTCTACATCAAGTGCCTTCCCACTACATTCAGCAATCAATTTATAATAGCCGTCATTTGTACCTACGATTCTCCATTTTTGATGTGATGAACCATTATCTGACCATTGTTGAACGTTTGCACCATCGTGAGTGTATCCACCTTCTACATCAAGTGCTTTTCCACTATTTACTGCTAGCAATTTGTAATAGCCATTTCCTGCATCAACTACCTTCCATTGTTGATTGCTACTACCATTATCTGTATTCTGCTGTACATTGCCACCATCGCTTGTACTTCCCCCAGATACAGTAAGCATTTTCCCACTATGCTTTGCGCTAATCTTGTACACCTCGTTTGATACAATTCCTGTATCGTTTGATGCGCCTACGAACATGTTGTTTGTACTCGCCTTTACATTACTTGGGAATACTAATGAAACAACCATTGCAGCTGACATCAATAAAGATAAACCCCTTCTCATACTAAAATCCTCCTAATACAATATAGTTTTTTGCCTTTATTATGAAACCTCTCTATGCTCTCCCCTCCTATTTTATTATTTTAATAAAGACATTCTATTTCATTGCTTCTTAGCAATTACTAAGAAACATTGAAATTCAAAACACTGTACACCCCTCAAATATGTACTTTAACTAATTTTTAGTCATTTTTAGCCTTTAGTCCTATTCTTATATGCTTATTTTTGTTAATTTCTACTTAAAGTTATATCTCATTTTAAGTTATATGTCAAGTTATTTTAATATATTTTTTGATTAATTTGACATTTCATTGTATGTTTTCACTATTTGCAGACTAATTTCAAACATTCCAACTGTTTTTCTTTCAAAATGCGCAAATATCATTTTAACTAAAATATATTCAAATCAAATTAATTTTACCCAACCTACTATTAATTATAACAATTCAAAATATTTACTTACTAAAACTACCTATCTCAGTATGCAAAAATTCTTTCGTTCCCGCAAAAATACTTTGTATGAACTCAAAAAGAGAGCAGGATATGTATCATCTACATCTCCTGCCCTCTAATCACAAAAGCACCTTATATCACTACCTTCTAAACAGCTTCATACAAGCTCTCTTTAAACACAATCTTCTTTCTATCCATATCCACCAAAACCTCAATCCCATATGGAATTACACAGCGTGGCAATGCATGTCCAAAATTAATATTATACATAATCGGAAGTTCTGGATTATCCACTACATCTCTAAAGATATCCTTGTATTCTTCATAATATTTTTCATCTTGTGGCTTTCCTACTATAATTCCATTCACCACATCGAAGACACCTTTTTCTTTCAATTTCAATAGTTCGGTTTTCATCAACTCTGGTTCAGGTTGCTCTTCGCATGTTTCTACGAACAATACCTTTCCACACCATTCCTCTTTCTCTGGAAAAAGAGTATATTTTTCACAGACAACTAATTCGTCCTCATACCTTGTCCCAGATAAAATGTCATACAGACTCTCAAGGCAGCCTCCTAATAACTTTCCTGAAAAACTTCCACTTCCCTGTATTATCTCATAGCCTCGCTCTTCCTTATGTGCAATTCGCTTTGTACCAATTGCAGCTCTGGAAAAGTCCGTCCGTTCCTCATACCAAACTTCACTAGCTGTAATTTCGTTTCTCTCAGCTCCAGTAAAATAACCTTCCCATGCATTTTTCGTATAAGGTAACATATCTGTCGCAATCTCACCCAAATCACAAATAAAACATGGTCCATAGTACGTTACCAAGCCCAATTTATAAAACATCAAATGATTAATTGTCGTATCTGAAAATCCCGTAAACAATTTTGGACTATTCTTTACCAATTTCACGAATTCTTCATCCCCTAATAAGTAAGGAAGCAAACGATAGGTATCATCTCCACCAATTGCACAGATAATCCCTTTAATTGAGTCATCTTTAAACGCCATCATCAAGTCTTCTGCTCGTTTTTCAGGATGCTCATGTAGATATTCAATTCCTTTTAAACTATTTGGCATAAATATTGGCTCTAATCCATATTCACGCAATCTTGCTATACCAATTTCTATATTATGACTGCAAAATTCTTCTCCAAGCATTCCACTTGATAGACTAACAATTGCTACTTTATCTCCTTTTGACAGTTGTTTTGGTTTAATCATCGTTTATTCCCCTTTCTGCTCTATATTTTTTAGAATACCATTGCCCTGAAATCAAATTATTAATTTCAATTTTTTAAATCTATATTCAGAATCTCAAAGTTTTACTAGATATTTCTTGAAAAACTCCAAAAACCCATCCTCTACAGCTAATTGATCCAATTCATCTTTATCAAGGTCATAATAATATTTACCCGACTTAATATCGATTGATATGCTATCTAACGGAAAACCTTCTTTCACTTTTTCATGCGATTTTGATGTTATTATGAATTCTCCACTCTCCATATTCTCATCCATCGCCCCATATATATGTTCTTCATCTATCACAAGACATATTGCATTTCGATATCTTGCTTTCAGATTTCCATACTTCGCAGCCAAACCAGAATAATAATCTCTCATCTCTGCATCTGTAAGTACCTTTCCAGCTACCGTTCTCACATGAACTCCTGGTTGTAACTCGTCTGGAATTGCATCAATATACAAGCCTGAATCACACGAAAATACTGGCATACCATATTCTTTGTAATAAGCCTTTGCCTTCAATGTAGCATTCTCTAACGGTGTATTCCCATCTTCAATCACTTCTGGTATCTCTTTGTTTAAGTCTTTTAGTCCAATAATTTCAATATTACTATCTGCTAATCTACGTTTCATTGCTGATATCTTAGCTGGATTTCCAGTTCCGTATAGTAGTTGCATATGTGCTCCTTTTTTCTGTTATTTTAATTAAATTCTTCAACATCGTATAACAGAATTTTACCACATCTAAAATGTAAAACATAGCACTTTACTATTCTCATAACTAAACGTAACTCTTTAGGATTTCCTTCTTCAAACTAAAATTATGCATACAAATCACACAAAACATGTGATTAGATGTTGTAATCACTTAATTAATACAATGCCAAATCTGCTCTTCCTGCGCTTTTACAAAATTAAATATTTGTATTGCACTATCCGCTAAACGTGTATCCTTCTGATTTAGAAAATAAGCAGCAAATAAAAGTTCAATACATTCCATAACATATGGTACTACTTTTTTCTCTTCCTCTGACAGTTTTATCTTTTTCTCATACCCCTCAAATACATTTTTCAATATTTCAAACCATTGATTTTCGGTTATCTCAAACTTTTCTTTTTCTGAAAGTAACCCCAAAAGGAAATAACACAAATCAAATATTCTTATATTTCTCTGACTTAAATCAAAATCGATATATCCAGAAAATTCTCTTTTATCAAATAAGAAATTTCCAAAATGAACATCTCGATGAATGAGTTGCACAGGTAAATTTTTATACAAAGATTCTAGGTTTGACACAATCATTTCATAGCTTTCTTTCTCAATATATTTCCACTCATTATTCTCTAATGATTGTTTTACCCAGCCATTCATTTCTTCCAACAAACTATTGTCCCAAAACGATTCCTGCTCTTCGCATTTTAGAAAAGCCAAGTGTAAATCAGCAATAATTTGCCCCATTTGAGATACAGTATTTATATCATCATTTATAGTAACAATATTATTTCCAGACAACCTGCTGCAAAGGATATAATAGTAATTCCCATCACTTGCAAATGTTTTATTGTCCTTTGTATCAATAATCTCCCCTACAGGAACTTTCATTCCCGCCAGTATGCTCATTATCTTTATATTTCTTTCTAACATGCTTTTATCTTCATAAACCTTTAGCATGTAATCTTCTCCAACTTGCCAAACCGTATTATATATCTGCGTTATAACATCTGATTTGACTTCCCACTTGGTAATAATTTTATCAACTTTCTCTCTCATCATATCATACTTCTTTCTTTGATTTATTATAATTCTTCTTATACTTGATTCTGCCAAATTATATAGCTGTGCTATTCTTTTATTATTTAACCCTTCCAAATGCTTTGTATATATGTGAGAATCTCTTTTCTGCAACTCAACTTTATAGTCTGTTGATTCATTAACATTTGTTTTTTCTCTTATCGGAATATAAATATATTCCCCTTGAACATAGTCTTGTATCATATCAATTAATCCCTCAGGCAATATACCATTTGCATTCTTGTATTTCATGAAATCAACTCCTTAAAACATTTCGGTTTGCCATAATTATATCATAGACTTAGATGAAATAATGTTTGTCTTTTGTTCTGACTCAAATGTAAACATAGTACATGACTCTGATACTTTATTAATATCATGAGTTGCCCGACAAATGGGCCATTTGAACCTTGAAAATTTAATATATTATCTTCAAATATGGTATAATTGAGGTATTAAGAAAAGGAGTGATCATATGTCTTTCTCATCAAATACCTCACAACAAATCAGTATATTTGA